>JBAQCH010000126.1:0-2376 GCA_049294015.1 Anaerolineae bacterium | reverse complement strand
CCCCTAGCCCCTCTCCCAGGGGAAGAGGGGAGTGCGCCACTCCCCCCTCGCCCTTTGGGAGAGGGGGGCCGGGGGGGTGAGGGCGAGATCGAGATCCTCGCCGCCATCCCTCCTTGGCGGCACGTGCGGCCCATGGGCGAGGACATCGTGGCGACGCAGTTGGTGCTGCCCTCCAACCATCGCTTGCGGCCGGCTGACCTGGGCGCGGCCGTGGGCTGTGGGCATACGCACCTGGCGGTGCGCCGCCGGCCGCGCGTGGCCATCATCCCCACGGGCACCGAGCTGGTGCGGCTGGATGCGCTGGACGGGCTGGACGCGTTGAAGCCGGGCGACATCGTCGAGTACAACTCGATCGTGCTGGGCGCGCTGGCCGAGGAGTGGGGCTGTGTGGTCAGCCGGTTGGACCCGCTGCCCGACGACTTCGCGACCATCCGCGCAGCCACGGCCGCCGCGCTGGAGGACCATGACCTGGTGGTGATCAACGCCGGCTCGTCGGCCGGCTCCGAGGACTTCACCGCGCGCGTCATCGACAGCCAGGGGCAGGTGATCGTCCACGGCATCGCCATCCGTCCCGGCCACCCGGTGGTGTTGGGCGTGGCGCGGGCCCATGCTGCCGGTCGAGTAGCGCAGCGCATCGAGACCAGTGCGCAGGGCAAGCCCATCGTCGGCATCCCTGGCTTCCCCGCCGCCGCGGCCATGACCTTCGATCTGCTGGTCAAGCCGCTGATCTTCGCCATGCTGGGTCTGCTGCCGCCGGAGCGCCCCAAGCTGGCCGCCAGGCTGACGCAGAAGGTCTACTCCCCCATGGGCGAGGACGAGTTCCTGCGCGTGACCGTGGGCCAGGTAGGCGAGCAGGTGGTGGCGACGCCCTTGCAGCGCGGAGCCGGGGTGATCATGTCGCTGGTGCGGGCCGACGGCATCGTGCGCCTGCCCCGCTTCAGCGAGGGCGAACACGCCGGCGCGGCGGTCACAGTCGAGCTGCTGCGGCCGCCGGAGACGGTGCGCAACACCCTCGTCAGCATCGGCAGCCACGACATGACTCTCGACGTGTTGGCCGACCAACTGCGCCGCCTGCGGCCAGAGCTGACGCTGGCCTCGTCCAACGTGGGCAGTTACGGCGGGCTGCTGGCCTTGCAGCGCGGCGAGGCGCACCTGGCCGGCTCGCACCTGCTGGACGAGGAGACGGGCCAGTACAACATCAAGACGATCCGCGAGCTGGGCCTGAGCCGCGACAGCGGCCACCCCGACGGCGTGGTGTTGCTGCGCTTCGTCGGCCGCGTGCAGGGGCTGATCGTGCCGGCCGGCAATCCACAGGGCATCAGCAGCCTGCTGGACCTCGTCCGGCCCGACGTGACTTTCATCAACCGCCAGCGCGGCGCGGGCACGAGGGTGCTGTTGGACTATGAGCTGGCCAAGCTGGACATCAAGCGCCGTCAGGTGCAGGGCTACGAGCGCCAGGAGTACACCCATCTGGCCGTCGCCGCGGCGGTCAAATCGGGCACGGCCGGCTGCGGGCTGGGCATTTTGGCTGCCGCGCGCGCCCTACACCTGGACTTCGTGCCGCTGTTCAACGAGCAGTACGACCTGGTCATCCCGCGGCGTTTTTACTATGGTGAGCTATTGGCCCCGCTGCTGGCGGTGATCCGCTCGCCGGAGTTCGCCGCCACTGTCGACGCATTGGGCGGCTACGACACCACCGGCATCGGCCAGGTGATTGCAGAGCTATGACTCAAACCTTCCAACCCAAACGCGGCGCGATCGCTGCCGGCCATCCCTTGACCGCGGCTGCCGGCGCGCAGATGCTCGAACAGGGCGGCAACGCGGTCGATGCGGCCGTGGCTGCGGTCTTTGCCTCCTTCATCAGCGAATACACCTTGTCGGCCACCGGCGGCGGCGGCTTTGCCTTGGTCTACAACGCGTCCAGCGGTAAGAGCGACCTGCTGGACTTCTTCAGCACCGGGCCGGGGCTGGGCCGATCAATTCAGCCTTCGCCCCAGGACATCGACTTCCAGGAGATCACCGTCGACTACGGCCCCTCGCGCCAGCATTTCTACGTTGGCCGCGGCGCGGTGGCGGTGCCGGGCAACATCGCCGGGCTGTGCAGCCTGGCCAGGCAAGCCGGCCGGCTGCCGCTGCCCGTTCTGCTAGAGCCGGCCATCCGGCTGGCACGGGAAGGTTGCCCGGTCAGCGAGATCCAGGCATTCATTGGCGGGCTGATCGAGCCGATCCTGCTGCTGACGCCGGAGTGCGCGGCCATCTTCGGCCGGGCGGAGGGCGGGCTGCGGCCGGCCGGCGACCTGGTGCGCATGCCCGCGCTGGCCGGCACGCTGGAGGCGCTGGGACGCGAGGGGCCGCAACTCTTCTACCGCGGCGATG
>JBAQCH010000125.1:0-8018 GCA_049294015.1 Anaerolineae bacterium | reverse complement strand
GCCCAAGCCGGCTGCAGCCGCTCCGCCGGCCAATCCCCAGACCCCGGCCGAGATTCAGGCCTTCCTGGACAACCTGGACGTGCGCCTGGCCAACGGCGAGCTCAGCGAGTCGACCTACGACAAGCTGTACGCCAAGTGGGAGGCGCGGCTGAAGGAGATGGGCGGCTAGTCAGCGCAAGGACTGACAGTGCTGAATCGCCGCCGATGCCTGGCTGACCGCTCGACCAGCACTGTCAGTCCTGACCATCGAGCCGACCGGAAGCGCGGCTGAAGGAAATGGGCGGCTAGTCAGCGCAAGGACTGACAGTGCTGAGTCGCCGCCGATGCCTGGCTGACCGCTCGACCAGCACTGTCAGTCCTGACCATCGAGCCGACCAGAGGCGCGGCTGAAGGAAATGGGCGGCTAAAGCCCACATCCAAGGACTGACCGCGAGAAAAAAGAGCGCTGCCTAAGGGCAGCGCTCTTTGCGTTTTAAGCTCGAGGGAGAGCTAGCGGACTGGCAGACGGCTGACCATGTCGCGAATACGCTCAATCGCTTCGTTCGGTGAAGGTGCGTCGACGGGGACGTGAGCGTTGGGATCGCTCAACGGGTGCTCATGCCATCCGCCAAGATTATCCAGACCCAATCGCCTCACTCCATTGACTATCAAGGCGTAATCGATCCTGCCGGTCTCTTCGCGAAAAAAGAAATCAGCGAACATGGAAGGGTCGATTTCTAGCCGCGCCTTGACACGCGTCTCGCGCGTGATCTCGTAGCGCAATGAACCATTCGGGAAGTAGCGCTTACAGGCTGCCTCAACGCTATGCAACCACCCAGAAGCTGTCATGCGCTCCCTCTCACCCACGCTTCGGTAGGGTTCGTAACCGCTCAAGCCACTTCTGTTTCTCGACCACCAATCCCTCCCACTCCATGTAGTCTCTCTCTATCGCATGGCTGTGTCTGTCAGGTATCTCGCCGCGCTCCCAGGCCTGCGCAAACTCGGCAAAGGTCGCGCGATACTTGACTTCGTACGCCGAGATTTCCTGTTCACAGGCGCGAATCTGGGATGCCAAGTAGGTCTCCAGCAATCTTAGCAGCTTGTCGTCATTGGTGCGACCCTCGATGGACTTGAAGTGTACGGCTATCTGGGGACTCAACGCTACAGCAGTCATGTCTCACCTGTCAATTCGCGTTTTCTCGCTCTCAGAGGCTTTCAAATCGTGAGCTGAAGTATACCACACTGCGGCTACTCCGAAAACGTCGCCAGTGTCTCCAGATAATGCTGCGGCAGGCCGATGTCGTAGCGCCGGCCCTCCATCACCAACCCCAGGAAGCCATCCTCGCGGCGCAGGCGGTCCAGGGCCGAAGTGAGCTGGATCTCGCCCCGCTCGCGCACGTTGTTGACGATGTGCTCCTCGATGATCTCGAAGATCTGCGGCTTGATGATGTACTGGCCGAAGACCGTCAGGTACTGGTCGTCAGCCAGGCCAGGCACGCGCAGGTTCAGCCGGGCGTAGTCGGCCGTCGGCTTCTCGGCGAACTCGGTGACGTTCAACAGCCGGCCGCGGTCGCCGTCCAGCCACAGCCCGCCCACCGTGCCGAAGGCGGCAATGTCGGCCTCGGCCGTGTGGCGCAGGCCCAGGATGCTCTGGCCGTGCTGCTGGTACTCCTCGATCAACTGGCGCGCGCAAGACTTGTCTCCCGTGGCCCGGTAGATGTGGTCACCCAGCATCAGCAGGAAGGGCTCGTCGCCCACCGCCTCCTTGGCGCACCAGACCGCATGGCCGAAGCCCTGCTGCGTCGTCTGCGTCACGAAGCTGACCCGCCGGCCGATGTCCAGCAGGCGCCGCGCGTAGTCCTGGAAGGGCCGCGGCAGCTTATTGTAGTTCTCGATCGAGACCTGCTGGGTGAAGAAGTCGCGGAAATCGGCCAGGTCCTCCTCCTGGACGATGATGATCACCTGCTCGATGCCGGCCTCCAGCGCCTCCTCGACAATCAGCAGGATAGCGGGCTTGGCGATGCCGTCCCGGTCGACGATGGGGAACAGCTCCTTCTTGGTGGCCTTGCTGGCGGGGAAGAGCCGCGTGCCGAAGCCGGCCGCGGGGATGACGGCCTTGCGCACCTGCTGGCCGGGGCGGATGGTCAGCGGCAGGGCCGGCAGCCCCAGGTCGCGCTCGAGAATCTCGATCACGGCCTGCTGATCGGCTGCGCTGCGGGCGATGAATTGGGCCGTGCCGTCACCCTGCGAACCGACCCCCTTACCGCCCCAGACGTGCGGCTTGAGCGGCTGGTAGTCCAGCACCTGGTGCAGCACCGGCGAGGTCAGCTCCTCGGGGCAGGCCGGCGTGGCGTAGCGGTCGAAGAAAGCCTGCGCCTCCACCATCAGCTCGCCCAGCCGCGGGCCGTCGGCCGCGGTCAGCGCGTCCATGGCCTGGCCGACCATGCGTTTGTTGATCGGCCCTAGCAGCTCCTGCACCCCCTGCTGGATCGGGTTGTCGGGGAAGGGGTAGCAGCGGTTGAGCCGGTTGAGGATCTCCATGGTGTCCTTCTGCGACTGGAGATCGACGACCACGAAGTGCAGGTCCTGCTTGACTTGCAGCTCCTGGGTGTCCAGCCGGTCGCCGTCGAAGGTCATCAGCACCGGCCGGTTGCCGAAGGCGCAGCCCTGGTCCATGCGGCCGCAGCGGGAGGGGGTGGTGATCTCGCCCTGGTAGGCCAGTTCCATCTCGCCGCGCACCGTAAGCTTTAGGTCGTAGACCCGGTTGAAGGCGCGCGCGGCCAGCACCGAGATCGCCGCGCTGGAGGAGAGGCCCTTCTTCATGGGCAGGTCGGTCTTATAGTTGTCGATCACCAGCCCGCGCACGTGGTAGTTGGTCAGCACCTGGTAGGCCACGCCGGCGATGTAGCTCCAGAAGCCGCCTTCCCGGGCCACCTCCAGCAGCGCCTGCGCCTGCATAGGGATCTCGCTCGGGCCGATGCGCGTGCCGTCGGGACGGGTGGAACTGAGCACCAACGACGTGGGGTGGGGCTGTACCTCGGCGTGGACCCCCTGGTCGGTGCCGGTGATCAGGGTGTAGCCCAGCTCAAGGTCGGCGTTGATGCGGCGGTAGCCGCCGGCCCAGTCGGAGTGCTCGCCGAAGAGGCAGATACGGCCGGGGACGAAGAGTTTCATAACGAGGTATCCTTCTCGGTGCGCACACAAACCTCTACTACCTGAAAATCGCTCGGGCCGGTCCCCTGACCGTGCCCGCCCGTCTTCATTGACGATTGTGCGCCCAGCGCTTCGGCGGCTGGCTCGACAGGAAACTGCGTGCGTTCGACAACCATGCGTTCGGACACTTGTTCCATCTCATCCATGTACTCGCTAGTATCGTGCGAGTCGAACCAGATCATGGCCTCTTGATCGTTCTCAAAGCTGAGCAATATGGGCATATTGCCTTGTGCGCACTTTCATGCGTCTCTGTGGCTTGCCTGCTCCCGGCGGATGCGAGGCTTGAAGAGGAGGGGTTAGCCTAGCCTGTCGGTAGCAGGTCTTCCATCAGGCTCATTGGCGCCACAGCCGCACCGACGATGCCGGGGCCGGTGTGTACGCCCAGCACCGGCGAAATGCGCATCACCTCCAGCTTGGCCACGTTGAGCTTGCCGATCAGCAGGTTGGTCAGTGCCTCGGCCTGTTCAGCGAACTGGCCGTGCAGCACCGTTACCCACAGGGAGGTGTTGCCGTATTGGCTGTGCAGGTGCTCGGCGATGGCCGCCAAGGCCTGAGAGAGGTTACGGCTCTTGCCCACCGTACTGTACTTGCCATCGCTGTGCTCGACGCGGATGATGGGCTTGATCTTGAGCACGGCCCCGGCCAGCGCTTGCACGCGGCCGATGCGACCGCCGCGTGCCAGGTACTCCAGCGTCTCTAGGGTGTAGATCACCTCTGTCTGGGCACGGATATCCGTCAGCCGCTGCTGGATGGCCGCCAGCGACCAGCCGGCCCGGGCCGCCGCAGCCGCCGCCAGCACCTGAAAACGCTCGCCGCCGGACAGGGTCATGGTGTCCCAAACCGTCACGTGGGCGTCGGGCGCCGTCTGGCTGGCGCCCAGGTGGGCAGCCTGGCTCGTGCCGCTCAAGCCGGACGAGATATGCACCGAGAGGATCTCTTTATCCGTCTCGGCGATTTGGCGGTAGATCTGCGCGAAGATACCGGCCGAGGGCTGGGCGGTGGTGGGCAGCGCCGGCCGCATCGCGCGCAGCCGGTTGTAAAAATCGTCGGCGCTGATGTCGGCCGAGCTGATCTCACGGTCGGGAAATTGGATCGACAGCGGCGCCTCGACAACGCCGAACGCCCGCAACTCGGCCGCGGGCATGTCCGCGGCGCTGTCGGTAACGATTTTCATAGCAAAGAGCCTTTCATAGGTGAGGTAGCCGGGCCGCCATCCCTGTACTCCGATCATACGATGAAGCTTCTGCGGCGCGCCAAGCCTGCCTGTGATTATAGCCACATTGCCCGGCGTTGTCGATTTAACGCGCTGGCGCGCTTGCTGTGCGCGGCTTCCGCAGGTACAATCCGCATCTCAGTGGTCGTGCGGGTCGGCGACGCTTGGGACCGAACAGTCGCCGTGGCACATCAGCACGAAGGTACCCGGAGAGTCCAGGCCGAGGGCAGTGATGGTGCGCGAGCCTGCGGCGTGGATGATTTGCTTGGCCGTGATGGGTTCGTCATCAGATGCAACAGATGGGCTTGTCTTAGCTTCCCCATCGGGACGCTCGCGCACGCGCTGCCATTTGGATGCCCAGGCAACCTGATGCAATCCGCCGGGACCTGCGCGTAGTTGCTCTATCTCATCACGGAGCTCTGCGGCTCGTTTGAAGTTCAACGCCGCTGCCTCTCGCTGCATCTGGCGTTCCTTCCGGAGCGCTTCCTTTGCGTCTTTGAGTCCAGGCAGGTCTTCGGCCGGATTGGCAATCTGTTTGTTCAGTTGCGGGTCGATGAGAGCGATGTACCAATGCTGGTAACACAGCGTGAGTTGCTCTGGTTCGACGTTGAACGGCAAGCGTTGCGCACGCTGCGCAGCCAGCGAGAGCAGGTTGGCGCGCTCGATGTCGTAGTCGTCGTAGCGCAGCGAGAGATCATAGGGCGGCACGGTGGGTTGTTCGAGCATGCGCGCCTGGTTGCTCATGTTGGGCCGTGGAGCATCAGCCGTGACGTAGTACGCTTTTCCTATGAGCAGAGCATCCTCTTTCGCTTCGGGAGCTTCATAGCCCGAGACAATCAGGAACTTGGCCTCGAAATTGTCTCCCTGCATCTGCACCAGGCACTTGCCGTCCATGGAAGGCAGGATGGTTCGGCTGGACACCGCCCGGCGGATGGCATATTCCAACGTGCCATCGATGTTGCGGTTTTCCTTGAACTCGCGGGCTGAGATCTGGTAGAGCACAGACCCATCCATCCTGGCAATGATACGACCGCCATAAGGCGAATCAGAATTCGGCATGACTAACCTCCTTGTTCAACGCAGCTTTGTGGAATCACGAACCACCATCAGGTTCGCTTATGACCTTTGAACCGTGCAACCCTGATCTGATCGAAGCCTTCTACCGCGCCTACAACGACACCTCCGGCTCCCAGCAGCAGCGACTTGGCCGCTGCCAGCAGATCGTGGAAGCGCTGCGGGACTGCGGCAAGGCCGACGGCGCCTACCTGGCCTGGAGCCTGCTGTTCGACGGCATCCTGGCCAACGAGCGCGAGCGCGATTGGGGCCAGGGCGAGCGGCTCATGCGCGCTGCCTTGGCCGCCAGCCAGGGTCGCGACCGCCTGCTGGAGGCCCGCGCCTGCCTGGCCCTGGCGGTGACCTGCCACACCCTCGACCGCTGGAGCGAGGCCATCGCCTTCGGCCGCCAGGCGCTGGACGCGCTGGCCGGCCTCGACAAGCCCATCGACGAGGCGTCGGCCTGGACCAACATGGCCATTGCGTGCAGCATGGGCTACACGGCGGGCGCCTTCGACGCCAGACGGCTGGTGGAGGGCATCGGCTATTGCCAGCAAGCGCTGGCCGTGCTGGAGACCGCGCCGGCCGACCGTGAGCGCGCCAGCCTGGAAGCCTTTGCTTACAACACCCTCGGCAGTCTCGACTACTGGGCCGGCCGCTGGCACGATGCCCTGGCAGCCTACCAACACCACTTCACCATCTGCCAGGAGGCTGGCTACGTCTGCCGCGCCGGCATCTCGCTGGGCAACCAGGGCGAGGTCTACGAGCAGCTCGGCCCGGACTACTACCCGCAGGCCCTGGCGGCGCATCGCGCAGCGCTGGCGATCCATCAAGGCTGCCAGGATACCTTCCAGGTTTTTCACTCGCACCTGCAACTGGCCAGCCTGTCGCAGGCGTCCGGCGACTCCCAGGGAGCGCTCGACCATTTTCTGCAAGCCATCGCACTGGTCGAGGAGATCCGGCAGGGCATCTCCACCGCCGACGCGCGCGCCGGCTTCTTTGCCACCGTTGCCAACGCCTACACCCATGCCACCTTGCTGGCCGCGGCGTTGGGCCAGACCGCCACAGCCTTCGATCTGGCCGAGCGTTCCCGCGCGCGCGCCTTCCTCGATTCGCTGGCGGCCGGCTCGGCCGATCTGGCCCGGCACAGCGAGGCAGCGCCGCTGTCGCTGGACGAGATTCGCGCTGCGCTGCCGGCCGACGCGGCGCTGATCGAGTACGTCACCAGTGGCTTGATCGAAGCGCCCGAGCGGCGCAGACGCGCCACAGCCAATGAGCAGCCAGGACGGATGCAGCCCGCAACGACGCTGCTGTTTGCGGCGACGCGCGAGCAGATCGAGATCCATGACCTGCACCTGTCGCCCAACGACGTGCTGCCGCGCCAGTTGCGCAGCGCCAGCGAACGCCACTTTCTTTCGGCCAGCGTCCGCCGCACGCTCTACGAATGTTTGATCAGTCCGATAGCGCCGCTTCTGGCCGGCAAACGGCGCATCTACATCGTCCCGCACGGCCCGCTGCACTACGTGCCCTTCCAGGCGTTGCTGGCGCCTGACGGCGAGACGCTGCTGCGGCCGGGCGGGCCGGAGTTGGTCTATGGGCCGTCGGCTAGCGTGCTGTTCGGCAGACCTTCGAGGTTGCCGAAAACCTCGCAGGTCTCGGAACTGCCCTGCCTGGCGTTGGGCTTCGATGGCGAGGGCGGGCAGCGTCTGCGCTTCGCCGCGGAGGAGGCCGGCCGCGTCGCCGCGCTGCTGGGTGGGGAGGCGCTGCTGGGGCCGGCCAGGAAGCGGGCGGCGCTGTTCCAGCGCGGTCCAGCCGCCCGCTTTCTGCACATCTCCTGCCACGGCCAGTTCGACCCCGACGCGCCGCTGGAGTCGTTCTTACACCTGGGCGCCAGCGAGACGCTGACCGCGCGCGATGTGCTGGACAGCCTGCGTTTGAGCTGCGATCTGGTGACCCTCAGCGCCTGCGAGAGCGGGCTGAGCCTGGTGCGCCGCGGCGACGAGCTGATGGGCCTGGTGCGGGCTTTCATGGCGGCCGGCGCGCCGGCTGTGCTGGCAACGCTGTGGCGGGTGGATGAGCGCTCGACGCGGCTGCTGATGGAGCGCTTCTACCGGGAGGCGTTGGACGGCGCCAGCTTCGCTCAGGCCCTGCATACGGCCCAGCTTTATCTGCGAAATTTGAGTCGGACAGAGGCCGTTGAGCTCTTGGGAGGGGACGCAGACATTGCGAGTGTGCCAGACAAGCCCTTCGCCGATCCCTTCTACTGGGCGCCGTTCGTCCTGATTGGCGGTCAGTCGCCGCCGATTGATGAAAGGTAAGAAAATGTTTCGGCCATCGCGTCGCGGCGTCGCCGCCGAATGATGGAGGTTAAGAAAATGTTCCGGTAATTGCGCTGGGGCGTCGCCGCCGATTGAAATCGGCGTCTGACACACCCGAAGCATGCTAAAGCAAGCTCAGTCATGCACATCAGCTTGCTTCAGCATGCTTTGCGCAGCATGTCAGCCTGCGGTTTCAAAAGCAGGCTGCGCTGCGGCGAGATTACCGGGATAGATTCTTAACC
>JBAQCH010000124.1:0-11527 GCA_049294015.1 Anaerolineae bacterium | reverse complement strand
AAATCAACGTGCTCGCACCCGGCGGCTGAGTAGTAACAGGCGTCTTCTGTTTGTGCAGAAACAACTGCCTAGGCGCCAGTTCGTATCCGGTAGAATCAAATGTCTTGCGGCGCTCCAGGTGTGTATAATGGGACACATTGACCATCAAGCGTTTAGCCATCGAGGTACCCATGCCCACCATTCATTTCGACCGCTACTATCGCTACGACGACCTGACCCAACTGCTGCACGCCTTCGCCGCGGAGCATCCCGATCTGGTCCAGATCGAGAGCATCGGCCAGAGCTACGAGGGCCGCGCCATCTGGCTGGCAACCGTCACCAGCACGGCCACCGGCCTGGCCGGCGAGAAGCCCGCGCTCTGGATCGACGGCAACATCCACGCCAGCGAGGTGTCCCCCTCCAGCGCCTGCCTCTACTTGATCCATTGGCTGGTCAATGGCTACGGCGTCGATCCGGCCATCCGCCAGGTGCTGGACAGCCGCGCCTTCTACATCTGCCCGCGCGTCAACCCCGACGGCGCGGAGTGGGCGCTGGCTGACCGGCCCAAGATCATCCGCTCCAGCACGCGGCCCTATCCCTACGACGAGGAGCCCATCGACGGGCTGGCGCAGGAGGACGTGGACGGCGACGGCCGCATGCTGTCCATGCGCATCCCCGACCCCAACGGCGGCTGGAAGGTGTCGCCAGACCAGCCGCGGCTGATGGTGCGCCGAGCTCCCGACGAGACCGGCGGCCAGTACTATCGCATCCTGCCCGAGGGGCGCATCGACAACTACGACGGCGTCCTGATCCAGATGCAGCGCAAGAAGGAGGGGCTGGACCTGAACCGCAACTTCCCCATGGAGTGGCGCAGCGAGGGCGAACAGGCCGGCGCGGGTCCCTTCCCCACCTCGGAGCCGGAGGTGCGGGCCATCGTCCACTTCATCGCCTCGCACCCCAACATCACCGGCGGCGTTGCCTTCCACACCTACAGCGGCGTGCTGCTGCGCCCTTTCAGCACCCACCCCGACGACGACATGCCGGCCGAGGACCTGTGGACGTTCCAGAAGATCGGCCAGCGGGGCAAGGAACTCACCGGCTATCCGGCGGTGTCGGTCTACCATGACTTCCGCTACCACCCCAAGGAGGTCATCACCGGCGCGCTGGACGACTGGCTGTACGACCACGTGGGCGTCTACTCGTGGACCGTGGAGATCTGGAGCCCGCAGCGCCAGGCCGGCATCGACGAGTACAAGTTCATCGACTGGTACCGCGAGCACCCCTTCGAGGACGACCTGAAGATGCTGGCCTGGAGCGACGAGAAGCTGGAGGGCCAGGGCTACGTGGACTGGTACCCCTTCGAGCATCCGCAGCTAGGGCCGGTGGAACTGGGCGGCTGGAACGCCTTGCTGGCCTATCGCAACCCGCCACCGCAGTTCCTGGAAAAGGAGCTGGCCCTGTTCCCCCGCTGGCTGCTCTGGCACCTGGCCATCTCGCCCCGGCTGGAGCTGCTGGAGGCCAGCGCCGCGCCGCTGGGCGACGGCGCGCACAAGATCAGGCTGGTGGTGCAGAACAGCGGCTGGCTGCCCACCTACGTCACCAAGAAGGCCGTGCAGCGCAAGGCCGTGCGCGGCGTGGTGGCGGAGATCGAGCTGCCGGCGGGCGCCACCCTGGCCACCGGCAAGGCGCGCGAGGAGCTGGGTCAACTGGAAGGCCGCGCCTATCAGAGCGCGGCGCCGCTGGGCTGGACGGCCAACACGACCGATGACCGCCTGAAGGTGGAATGGGTGGTGGTCGCGCCGCAGGGTGGCGAGGTCAAGCTGTTGGCCCGACATCCGCGGGCCGGCGTTGTGCGCGCGTCGCTAACCCTCTAGGAAGTCGCCCTGGCACAAGCTAGGGGAGGATAGGTGCGGAAGTTGCCAGCTTTTCGGAAAAGTTGGCAACTTTCGCGCTACGCTGCCACAGTCAGATGAATCGGCTCGATCCCGGTGTAGGCCGCTTCGTCCAGTTGGCTTAGCTCCCAGTTCTCCTGCAGATTGAGCCAGAAACGGGGATTTTGCCCGAACAACCTGCCCAACCGCATGGCCATGTCCGGTGTAACGCCGCGTTTGCCCCGGCAAATGTCGCTGATTTTGGACTGCGCCATGCCCAGGCGCTCGGCGACCAGAGATTGGGTAATCTGGTTCTGGTCGAGCATCTCCTGCATGATCTCGCCTGGATGAACTGCAATCGCTCGTCGTGGTGTAATCGTCATATCAACCTCCATTCAGCGCTCAAGGTCTCCGCTGCGACGCTCAGTGGTAGTCTGTGATTTCGACATTCAGAACATCGATCCCGTTCCACTGGAAGCAAATCCGATACTGGTCGTTGATGCGAAGGCTGTACTGGCCGGTCCTATCTCCCTTGAGTTGTTCGAGCCGCCAACCCGGAAACAGTGCAAGATCAGCGAGCGCAGTCATCGCATCCAGCGCTGCCATTCGCCTACGCGCCTGCTGATGGAGTTGAACCGGCAGGGCGCGCCGTGCAGCCGTGGGGTTTGCGCTTTCAGCAATGTCGCGGGCGCCTTCGTCCCGGTAGGATTGGATCGCCATAGCGCTATTATACCGCTGTACGGTATAATAAGAAATCTGCAAATGGCATCAGCATGATCAAGATGGATGCGTCTGAGTTGGTGTTACAGTGATGGCAGATCTCGTGGCCGGGGTGGAGCGCTCAGGTGCGCCGCACGGAGTTGCCAGCTCTTTTGAAAAGTTTGCACCTTTCACGTTTGCGTGCGGTGTGACTTTTGTCGCTGCGCGTTACCAGGGGATGGGATATAGTGGGGGCAGAATCGGACGCGGCCGCGACGCATGGGCGCTGCACGTTGTTAGCCAGGAACCGAAACACAGCATGGATCCCCTCCCCTCGATCGATCGCAAGAAATGCACCGGCTGCCATCGCTGTGTGGACATCTGCCCGACACAGGCGCTGGCCCAGGCGGGCGGCAAGGCCTACCTGGCCCACCCGGAGCGCTGCACCTACTGCACGGTCTGCGAGGACGTGTGCCCGGAGGATGCCATCGCGCTGCCGTTTCTGATTGTCTTGGCGCCGCAGTATCTCCCAGACCTTCAAGGTTTTTTGAAACCGTGAAGGTTTTTACCACGCCAGATCTTCAAGGTTTTCTGAAACCGTGAAGGTCTTACGTCCGCGATGTAGAAAGCGACAATAGCCCTCATGATCCAACCTTTCGGCGAGTTGAACATCCACGCCTACCAGCCACACCAGCCGGAGGGCGTCACGCTGACCCGCCTCTTCGACCACGAAGAGCTGCGCGCTGAGCTGGTGGTGCTGCCGCCGCACAGCGCTGTGCCGCTGCACACCCATGACAACGCCCATGAGCTGTTCGACGTGATCGACGGCTGCGGCGTCTTCGTGGTGGGCGGCGTCGACTTCCCCGGCCCGGCCGGCAAATGCGTCTTTGTCAAAGCCGGCACGCCCCACGCCATGGTCAACGACAGCGACCAGCCCTGGACCGTGCGCATCACCTACCAGCAGCGCCTCTATGCCCGTCACGCGGGCAAACTAGTGGGACGGGCGATTCGCAAGCGCCTGAGGTTGGAGCAATGATGTGGTAGATTGGTAGATTGGTAGATTGGTCGTCTGTGCCAGGCGACTATCCTACCAATCTACCAATTTACCAATCTACCCATTCACCAGTTACCCATTTCCCACCCACCAACCCATTCCCACCCCAAGGAGACTCACCAATGAAGCGACTGATCCTACTCACCATGATCTTGCTCCTGCTCGCGTCGGCGCTGGTTGGCTGCAGCCGCGACAAGGAGACGCCTACGCCGTTGGCTGAAGGCAGCTTGCCGGCCGACGCCATGAGCATCGCCCAGGCGCGCGGGCTGTCGCCTGACGACATCAACGCCGCGCTGAAGACCTACGTGCCCAGCGGGCAGTGGGACGAGTACTATCTGTTCACCTCAGGCGGCCATTCGGGCAACCTGATCGTGATTGGCGTGCCCTCCATGCGCATCCTCAAGAATATCGCCGTCTTCACGCCTGAAGCCTGGCAGGGCTACGGCATCGGCGATCTGGGCACCGAGGAGATCCTGGACGGCGGCAACGTCGACGACGTCAAGATTCGCATGGGCGACTCGCACCACCCGGCGCTGAGCGAGACCGCCGGCGACTACGACGGCCAGTGGGTCTTCATCAACGACAAGGCCAACGCGCGCGTGGCTGTGATCGATCTGCGCGACTTCCGCACCAAGCAGATCGTCAAGGACCCGAACATCATCAGCAACCACGGCTCGACCTTCGTCACGCCCAACACCGAGTACGTCATCCAGGGCACGCAGTACGCCACCCCGCTGGGCTGGGAGTACGCGCCCATCGAGGAGTACAAGGAGAAGTACCGCGGCGTGATCACCATGTGGAAGTTCGACCGCGAGCAGGGCCGCATCATTCCTGAGGAGTCGTTCAGCATCGAGGTGCCGCCCTACTGGCAGGACCTGTGCGACGCGGGCAAGCTGGCCAGCGACGGTTGGGGCTTCTGCAACTCCTTCAACACCGAGCTGTTCACCGGCGGCAACATGGAGGGCAACCCGCAGTTTGAGTCGGGCGTCAGCCAGCGCGACATGGACTACCTGCACATCTTCAACTGGAAGAAGGCCGCCGAGGTGGTCGAGGCCGGCAAGTTCGAGATGATCAACGGCATGCGAGTAATCCGCATCCCCACGGCCGTGGCGGAGGGCGTTCTTTTCCTGGCGCCGGAGCCCAAGAGCCCGCATGGCGTCGATATTACCCCCGACGGCAAATATGCTGTCGTGGCCGGCAAGCTGGACCCGCACGTCACCATCTACTCTTTCGACAAGATCCAGCAGGCCATCGCCGCCCAGAACTGGACGCTGGACGACTTTGGCATCCCGGTGCTGAACTACGACGCGGTGATGCTGGCGCAGGTGGAATTGGGCCTGGGGCCGCTCCACACCCAATTCGACGGCCAGGGCAACGCCTTCACCAGCCTCTTCCTGGACAGCGCCGTAGCCAAATGGACATTGGGCGGCGAGGACCCGGCCGGCTACGCCATGGTCGAGAAGACGCCGGTGCAGTACAACATCGGCCACATCGCCGCAGCCGAGGGCGATACGGTCAGCCCTGACGGCAAGTACCTGGTAGCGCTGAACAAGTGGGCGGTCGATCGTTTCCTGCCCGTCGGTCCGCTGCTGCCACAGAACCTGCAGTTGCTGGACATCGGCGGCGGGCCGGTCAAGGTGATCTACGACATGGCCATGGGCATCGGCGAGCCGCACTACGCCCAGATGATCAAGGCCGACAAGATCAAGGCCGTCAACGTCTACCCTGAGGTTGGCTGGGACGCAATCGCCTGGAAGCCGTCGGAGTTCGCCACCAAGGCCGGTGAGGAGCGCATCGAGCGTGACGGCAACAATGTGACCATCTACAGCACGTCGATCCGTTCGCACCTGACGCCCGACCGCATCGAGTTGAAGGTGGGCGACCATGTCGTCTGGCATATCACCAATATCGAGACTGCCCACGACGCCGTGCATGGCTTCCAGCTCGGCGGCCAGAACGTCAGCCTGAGCATCGAGCCCAGCGCCACCGTCAGCTTCGAGTTCGACGCCACCACCAGCGGCACCTACGCCTACTACTGCACCGAGTTCTGCTCGGCCCTGCATTTGGAGATGATGGGCTATATGTTGGTGGAGCCGTAGATTGGGAAATGGTAGATTGGTAGATTGGAAAATTGGTCGGTTGTCTGCGTCATCAGGTGTTCTGCTGCTTGCACGACCCCCAACCAATCACCAATCTACCAATCTACCAATCACCTAAAAGGACCATCTGCCATGACTGAGAACGTCGAGAAGATCTTAGGCCCGCGCGTGCCGAACGAAGAGATGCGCAGAAACCGGGTACGCTACTTGCTGCCGACGGTGTTGTTTCTGCTGGCTGCGCTGCTGCTGCTGGTGTCCATCTTCCTGCCCTATTGGGAGATGACGCTCTTTGCGCCGCAGTATCCCAAGGGCTTGACGGTGCAGGCCTTTCTCAACGACATCCAGGGCGATGTAGGTGAGATCGACGGCCTGAACCACTACATCGGCATGCGGCCGCTAGCCGAGGCCGCGACCTTCGAGAAGTCGATCTCGATCATCGGCGTGGCGGTGTTGGCGCTGCTGGTGCTGGCGGCGGTGTTCGTGCATAACCGCTGGGCCGCGCTGCTGGCCCTGCCGGCGCTGCTCTTCCCGGTGATCTTCCTGCTGGACCTGCAATTCTGGCTGGCCAACTTTGGCACGAACCTTGACCCCACGGCCGCGCTGAGCAGCAGCGTCAAGCCCTTCGTGCCCAAGGTGCTGGGTGTCGGCATGATCGCCCAGTTCAAGACCGAGGCCGGCCCGGCCGCTGGTCTCTGGCTGGCCATCGTAGCTTCGTTCCTGGTCCTGCTTGGCCTCTACTTCCATCGCCGCGCCTACAAACCGCTGGTGGACGCCCAGCGTTCGTAGAACGATTTTCCAAAATCGTTCCGCCTGCGTGCCAATGCGAAACTGCACGATTTGGAAGTTCGTGCTACGAGCCGGCTGCCCCCAGCGCATTAACCATTAACCAATTCACCAATTCACCAATTCACCAATTAACAATTGGCAATTGACCATTGACCATGTTCCGTCCACTCCTCCTCGCCATCCTCCTCCTGACGCTGCTGGCCAGCCCCGCGGCCGCGCAGGGCGATTCCTTCGACCTGCCGGCCGCGCTGGCCGCAGCTCAGCCCGGCGACACCATCGTCGTCCCACCGGGCGTCTACGCCGGCCCGCTGGTGGTTAACGTCCCAGGCCTGACGCTGGATGGCCAGGAAGGCGCAATCATCGACGGCGGCGGCCTGGGCGACGTGGTCACCGTCACTGCACCCGACGTGACGCTGCGCGGCTTCACCATCCGTCATAGCGGCGACTCGCTGGACCGCGAGCACGCCGGCATCACCGGCTTTGGCCCGCGCCTCACTATCGAGAACAACCGGCTGGAGAACGTGCTCTTCGGCGTATACCTCAAAGAGGCGCCCAACAGCGTGGTGCGCGGCAACCAGGTGGCCAGCATGGACTTGCCCATCGGCCGCCGCGGCGACGGCATGCGCATCTGGCAGAGCCCCGGCGCCCTGGTAGAGGACAACCATGTCTACGGCTCGCGCGACGTGGTGATGTGGTTCTCTGACGACGGCGTGCTGCGGCGCAACGTCGTAGAGAACGGCCGCTACGGCCTGCACTTCATGTTCAGCAACAATCAGACGATGGAGGAGAACATCCTGCGCGGCAACTCGGTGGGCGCCTATCTAATGTACAGCCGTGGGCTGGACATGCAGCGCAACCTGCTGATCGACAGCAATGGCCCCAGCGGCTATGGCGTGGCGCTGAAGGACGTGGACGACGTGCTGGCCGTGGGCAATCGCCTGGTCAACAACCGCGTCGGCGTCTACGTGGACAACTCGCCGCGCGAGGCTGACGCCACCGTGTTGTTCCGCGATAACCTGTTGGCCTACAACGAGATCGGCATCGAGCTGCTGCCCCTGGTGCAGCGCAACACCTACAGCAACAACGTCTTCCAGGAGAACCGCGAGCAGATCGCCATCGCCGGCGGCGGCGAGCTGCACGGCAACGCCTGGTCGGTGGACGGCTGGGGCAACTACTGGAGCGACTACGCCGGCTTCGACGCCGACGGCAATCGGGTGGGCGACATCGCCTACCGCTCCAGCAGCCTGTACGAAGACTTGATGCAGAAGTATCCGGAGCTGCGTCTCTTCCAGCTCAGCCCGGCCAGCGACGCGCTGGACCTGGCCGCGCGCGCCTTTCCCGTCTTCCAGCCGCGGCCCAAGATGGCCGACGAGCACCCATTGATGGTCGCTCCCGACCTGCCGGCCGTGCCCGGCCTGCCCGAGTCATCCACGCTGGCCAACCTGGCGGTCGCGCTGGCGATGCTGGGGCTGGCGGGGGTGGTGTTGTTTGTCGGCATGAGGCAGTCCAGCGTAACCCGTAACCCGTAACCCGGAATCGCGCGCTGAGTCCTCCGGTTACGGGTTACTCGTTACGAGAATAGACTTCTTTCATTCAATGACAAGATTGACATGATCCACTTCTCCCACCTCACAAAACGCTTCGGCAAGTTCACCGCGGTCAATGACCTGAGCTTCACGGTCGAGCCGCAGCAGGCGATGGCGCTCTGGGGCCCCAACGGCGCCGGCAAAACTACGGCCATCAAGTGTCTGCTGGGCCTGCTGCGCTACGACGGACAAATTCTGGTCGGTAGCCAGGACGCGCATAAGCAGGGCAAGGCCGTGCGGCGCGCGCTGGGCTACGTGCCCCAGGAGCTGGCCTTCTATAACGACCTGAGCGCGTTGGACACGGCCCGCTTCTACGCACGGCTTAAGCAGGTGCCGTCCGGTCGGGCGCGGGAGGTGTTGGTCGAGGTGGGGCTGGCCGAGCACGGCGACAAGCCGGTGGGCGCGTTGTCGGGCGGCATGAAGCAGCGGCTGGCCCTGGGACTGGCCCTGCTGGCCGACCCGCCCGTGCTGGTGCTGGACGAACCGACCTCCAACCTGGATGCGGCCGGCCGCGATCAGTTCCTGCATCTACTGGCCGGCGTGCGCTCGGCCGGCAAGACGGTGCTCTTCACCTCCCACCGCATCGAAGAGATCGAAGCGCTGGCCGACCAGGTGCTGGTGATGGAGCGCGGCCAGCAGGTCGCGACCTGCCCGGCTGACGAGCTGGCGCAGCAGCTCGGCCTGCGCACTCAGATCAAACTGCGCCTGCCCAGCGACGTGGTCGAGCAGGCGCTGGCTGTGCTGCACCACGGCGGCTTCACCGCCTCGCGCAACGGCCACGGCGTGCTGGTGGACGTCGTCCCTGGCGCCAAGGCCGCGCCCATCCATGCGTTGGCAGCAGCCGAGATCGATGTGATGGATTTTGAGATGCAGCAGTGACACGTAACTCGTAACTCGTAACCCGGAGTTGGTGCGAGTTGGGTTTGGGTATGCACGTTGCGTGTCACCGTACCGCGCACACGCCTCGCATCCCCACACACTCCGGGTTACGAGTTACGAGTTACCCGTTACTTTCAGGACACACTTCCCATGAGCCTCAGCCTAACAACCGTCTGGACCCTCGCCCAAAAAGAGCTGCGCGATGCATTGCGCAACCGCTGGTTCTTGCTGTACAGCGCGGCTTTCGCCGTGCTGGCGCTGGCCTTCTCCTACCTGGCCCTGGCCGGCGCGGGCATCGTCGGCTTTGCCGGCTTTGGCCGCACCACCGCCAGCCTGATCAACCTGGTGTTGTTGATCGTGCCGCTGATGGCGCTGACCGTAGGCAGCCAGAGCCTGGCCGGCGAATGGGAGCGCGGCACCTTGTCCTATCTGCTGACCCAGCCGGTGGGCCGCTACGAGGTCATGCTAGGCAAGTACCTGGGGTTGGCGCTGAGCCTGCTGGCCGCGCTGGCGCTGGGCTTCGGCGTCTCCGGGGTGGTGATGGCCCTCAGCGGCAGCGGCGCAGCCGATCCCACCCAGTACCTGCGGCTGATGGCGCTGGCCTTCTTGCTCAGCCTGGCCATGCTCAGCGTCGGCTTTCTGGTCTCGGCCTTCACCCGCCGGGCCAGCGTGGCCGTGGGCATCGGCCTTTTCCTCTGGCTGGCCTTTGTCTTCCTGGGTGATCTGGGCATGATGGGCACCTCCATGGCTCTGCGCGTGCCCATCGCCAACCTGTTCACCCTGTCGCTGACCAACCCGCTGCAGGTGTTCAAGATGGCCGCGATCTTGGATATCCGCGCCACGCTGGACATTCTCGGCCCGGCCGGCATCTACGCCTTCCAACGCTACGGCGCAGCGTTGCTGGGCCTGTTCCTGGCCGTGTTGGCGGCATGGATCGTCCTGCCTGCCTTGCTGGCCTACCTGCGGCTGGTGGCGCGCGGTGATTTCTAGGTTGGTAGGTTGGTAGATTGGTAGGTTGGTAGGTTGGTAGATTGGTCGCTGTGTGCGTCATGCTGAGGTTCGGCGAAGCATCCCGGTGTGTGTCATGCTGAGGCGGCCCTCAGCATGACAGAGCACTAACTCTGGCCTTTGCAGGGCATCGCGTGCGGAAAAACATTGACCCGAAAAACAAAGGAGCTTCTGATGAGGAGACTACGTTCCTTTTTACTGCTACTTGCCTTTGCGATGTTGGCGGCCGGCTGCGCGCAGGGCGCGGCCGAGATCACGCCGCCCGAGATCCGCTACGGCGAGGATGTCTGCGTCGAGTGCAAGATGATCATCAGCGACCCGCGCTTCGCGGCGGCCTACACCTACGAGATCAGCCCCGGCCGCTACGAGAACGCATTGTTCGACGACATCGGCGACATGCTGATGCACGCAGACAAGCACCCGGAACACAAGGTTGTCGCCTGGTGGGTGCATGACTACGACAGCAAAGAATGGTTGGATGGCCAGCAGGCTGCCTACATGTTCAGCAGCGCCTTGCAGACGCCCATGGCCCAGGGCACGGCCGCCTTTGCCAGCCAGGAAGGCGCCCAGCGGCTAGCCGGCGAGCTACAGGGCGAGGTATTCGACTGGAGCGGCCTGCAAGAGCGGCATAAGGCTGGCCAGTTGATGGTCGAGGCCGGCGCAGCGATGTCAACCGATGGACATGGCCATGCGGCGGACCAGCCGCCTGCCGTCCCTGACCCCGCGCCCGGCCGCGAGGTCGAGGCCGAGGCGGACGGCTATCATGTTCACCTGATCGGACAAGACTCGTGGCATGCCGGCTACAACAAGGTCTGGCTGCACCTGACCGGACCAGACGGCCAGCCCGTGGAGGGCGCCCAGGTGACCATGGCCCCGCGCATGAACATGGTGGACGGCAAGCATCATGGCTCCGGCGTGCTGGGGCCGGCGGCGACCGCGCCCGGCATGTTCGAGGGCGCGCTGATCTTCTCCATGCCCGGCGGGCCTGACCTGGGCAGTTGGGACGTGGCCGTGGCCTTCACCGACACCGTCGCCAGCAAGGGCGGCTCGGTGTTGCTGCCCGTGGACGTGGCGCCGTCGAAGCTGCACCAGTCCTTTATGGGGCCCGGCGAGCAGAAGATCTTCCTTTCGGTGATCATGCCGGTCACGCCCACGGTCGGCCGGCAGCCTTTCGAGGTTTTCGTCATGCAGAAGCGCGGCATGTTCGAGTGGCCCGCGTTGACCGGCCTGACGCTGGAGATTGCGCCGGAGATGCCGACCATGGGGCACGGCTCACCCGGCAATGAGAACCCCGTCTCGCAGGGCGATGGCCGCTACCTGGGACAGGTCAACTTCAGCATGACCGGCCCATGGACCGTGACTGTCGCCGTCAAGGATGGCGACGCCGTGTTGGGCGAAGCTGTATTCGAGTACGACGTTCGTTGATACCGTTTGTGCTCTGGCCGGTTTACACCTAACCGCCGGCCAGTGACCGATTTTCACACCAAAGGAGTGCTTCTAACCATGAAGAAGACGTTTCTGATCCTCAGTTTCCTTGTCGTGCTGTCGATCCTCGCCGCGTGCGGC
>JBAQCH010000123.1:0-4750 GCA_049294015.1 Anaerolineae bacterium | reverse complement strand
CGCTGCTGGTGCAGATGGCCAAGCGCGCCGGCGCCACGGTCATCGCCACCGTCGGCAGCGCGACCAAGGCCGCCTTGGCGCGCGGCGACGGCGCCGACTTCGTGATCGACTACACGGTGGCTGACTTCGAGACCGAGGTCAAGGCCATCACCGAAGGTCGCGGCGTGGACGTAGTGTACGACTCGGTGGGACAGACCACTTTCGCCAAGGGCCTCAACTGCCTGCGGCCGCGTGGGCTGATGGCGCTGTTCGGCCAGGCCAGCGGGCCGGTGCCGGCCATCGACCCACAGGTGCTCAATCAGAAGGGCTCGCTTTTCCTGACCCGCCCGACCCTGGGCCATTATACTGCCACCCGCTCCGAGCTGCTCAGCCGGGCCGGCGACGTCTTCATGTGGGTGGCTGACGGCGAGCTGCGGGTGCGCATCGATCGCACCATGCCCCTCAGCCAGACCGCCGAGGCCCATCGCCTGCTGCAAAGCCGCCAGACCGCCGGCAAGGTGCTGCTCATTCCGTAGTGTTTCGGAGCTTACACAGAGGACACAGAGGAGACACAGAGAGCACAGAGAAGAGGCAGAGACCTCAGTGCAACGCGACGGCGCAAAGCGAAACGATCACGATTCTGCTCTGTGGCCTCTGTGTCTCCTCCGCGCCCTCTGTGTCCCGCCCCAGATCGCCCAATCACCAATTTCCCAATCTACCAATTCACCAACCCCATGTCCGACATCCTGGCAGGTCTCAACGAACAACAGATCGCGGCCGTCACCGCGCCCGACGGGCCAGTGCTGGTACTGGCTGGCCCGGGCTCCGGCAAGACGCGCGTCCTCACGCAGCGGGTGGCCTACCTGGTGCAGCAGCGCGGCGTGGCCCCCTGGCGGCTGATGGCCGTCACCTTCACCAACAAGGCCGCGCGCGAGATGCGCAGCCGCACCGAGCGCATCCTGGGCGTGGAAACGCTGGATGCGTCTGAGCCGGCCAGCCGCAGCGGGCTGCGGGGCCTCACCATCGGCACCTTCCACGCCATCTGCGCCCAGGTCCTGCGCCGCGAGCGCGAGCATACCCCCTTTGGCGGCAACTTCGTGATCTTCGACGGCGACGACCAACAGCGTGTGGTCAAGGCCGTGATCAAAGAGCTGGACCTGAACGACAAGCTCTACCGGCCGCAGGCGCTGCATGGCCACATCAGCAAGTGCAAGAACGAGTTGATCACGCCGGCGGCCTTCGAGGCGCGCACCTACTGGGAGGAAGTGGCCGGCCGCGTCTACGTGCGCTATCAGGAGCTGCTGCGCGCCAACAGCGCGCTGGACTTCGACGATCTGCTGATGGAGACCGCGCTGCTGTTGCGCGTCAACGGCGAGGTGCGCGGCCGCTACCAGGAGCGCTACCTGCACCTGCTGGTGGACGAGTTCCAGGATACCAATGTCGCCCAGTACGAGCTGATCAAGCTGCTGTTGGGTCCGCATCGCAATCTCTTTTGCGTGGCGGATGAAGACCAGTGCGTGCCAGGGGATACGCGGGTGTCCACGGCTGCCGGCCAGCAGGCCATTGCCAAGCTGACCCAGCAGACTCCATTGCTGATTGCCGCCGGACGCAGCGCGCTCATGGAGACGACGGCGTGGCAACGGCGCTCCCGACCCTACGACGGCCAGGTCGTTTCTATCACCACCCGCCGCGGCTTTTCGCTGACAGCCACGCCCAACCACATGCTCTTCGCCCGCATGGGCGAGCGGGACGACGCCTTTCTGGTCTATCTGATGTACAAGCGCGCTGTTGGGTACCGCATCGGCCTGGTGCAAAGCGCCCGTTACGACAGTATCTACGGCCAGCCAGTGACCGGCCTGGCCGTGCGCGGCAACCAGGAGAAGGCGGACAAGATGTGGGTGCTCAAGGTCTGCGCCAGCCGGGCCGAGGCCACCTTCTGGGAGCAGTACTTCGCCTTCGAGTACGGCATCCCCACCACGGTCTTTTGGGCCGTCGGCCGCAAGATGGCCGTCACCCAGCAGCAGATCGATGAGCTCTACGCGCGCATCGACACGGCCAGCCGGGCCGAGCGGCTGATGGCTGACCTGCTGATCTCGCCTGAGCATCCTCACCACCGGCCCAAGGGCATTGCCGGCGACCGCCAGCCGGAGCGCATCGCTGTGCAGGTGCGCATGTTCGGCGACGGCCGCCGCACGGAAACCAGCCCCTGGCACGCACACCGCATCTACGTCAACACCAGCGATCCGCTGCTGCGGGAGCGCATGGAGGCGCGCGGCTACCATCCCCAGCCAGCCCGGCGCGGCACGTGGAAGCTGGGCTGGAGCAACCTGGACTACGGCGCGACCCTGCGGCTGGCTGAGGAGATCAGCCGCGCGGGCCAGGGGTTGGACGTGTCCCTCTCGGCTTTCCTGACCAATACCCAAACGCCAGGCGGCGTGACGCGCAAATATGATTTGCATCCTGCCAGCCACATCCACCCAGGCATGGTCGTGCCGGTGGCAGTCGATGGCCGCATCGAGGACGACGAGGTCTTGGATGTGCGTTGGGCCGCCTACGAAGGCCCGGTGTATGACCTGGACGTGGACAACGTGCATACCTACATCGCCAACGGGGTTGTGGTCCACAACTCGATCTACGGCTGGCGCGGCGCGGATCCGCGCAACATCAAACGGCTGCGCGACGACTTTCCCGACATGCGCCAGGTGCTGCTGGAGCGCAACTACCGCTCGACGCAGATCATCCTCGACGCGGCCAACGAGGTGATCCGGCACAACTGGGGCCGCACGCCCAAGACGCTGTTCACCGAGCGCGCCGGCGGGCCGCTGGTGACGGTCTATCAGGCCTACGACGAGGTGGATGAGGCCAACTTCGTGGTGGACGAGATCGCCCGCCTGGGCGCGCAGGGGCCGCAGCCCAGCGACTGCGTGATCCTCTACCGCACCAACGCCCAGTCGCGCGCGCTGGAGGACGCCTTCGTGCGCCGCAACCTGCCCTACCGGCTGGTGGGCGCGACCCGCTTCTACGAGCGCAAGGAGATCAAGGACGCCATCGCCTACCTGCGCCTGGTGCACAACCCCGACGACAGCCTGAGCCTGGCGCGCATCATTAACGAGCCGCCGCGGCGCATCGGCAAGGCCAGCGAGGTTGCGCTGGTGCAGTGGGCGGCGCAGATGGGGCTGTCGCAGACCGAGGCGCTGCGGGTGCTGGCGGGGGAGCGGGGCGAGCTGGCCCGCCGCTGCCTGGCGCCGCAGGTGATGGACGACGCCCCCTTCGGCCGGGCGGCTAAGGCTGCGCTGCTGGGCTTCTGGCAGTTGCTGGCCGGCTGGATCGCGGCCAAAGAAGACCTGGCCGTCGGCCAGTTGCTCGATCGCGTGCTGGAGGAATCGGGCTACAGCCGCTACCTACGCGACGGCACCGAGGAGGGCGAGGGACGCTGGGAGAACCTGCAAGAGCTGCGCACCGTGACCGCCAGCTACGCCGATCTGCCAGCCGGCGAGGGACTGGCCGCGTTCCTGGAGGAGGTCGCGCTGGTCAGCGACAGCGACGAGCTGCCCGAGGAGCAGTCGGCGCCAACGCTGATGACGCTGCACACGGCCAAGGGGCTGGAGTTCCCCGTGGTCTTCATCGTCGGCATGGAGGAGGGCGTCTTTCCGCACAGCCGCAGCAAGGACGACCCCGACCGCATGGCCGAGGAGCGGCGGCTGGCCTACGTGGGCATCACGCGCGCCAAGCAGCGCCTCTACCTGGTGCACGCCTTCCGCCGCACCCTCTACGGATCGACCGAGACCTACCCGCCCAGCCAGTATCTGAACGACATCCCCAAGCACCTGATCAACGGCCAGGGCATGCGGGCGCGCAAGAGCCAGGGCAGGGGCGGTTTCGATACGCCGCCTGCGGCCGGCGGCTACTCAACCGGCGGACGACAGCAGGCCGACGCCCGAGCCACCGCCTGGAGCCCGTCGCAGCGGGAGCGCCCCCAGCCGACCAGCGCCGCGGCCAGCCAGCCGGCGGCCGCGCGCCCGGCCCAGTTCAAGGCCGGCCAGCGGGTCAGCCACGGCATCTTCGGCGAGGGCGTGGTAATCAAAGTTGAACTGGCCGACGACGACGAATACGTCAGCGTGGCCTTCCCCGGCAAGGGCATCAAGAAGCTGATGGCCAGCATGGCCAAGTTACAGATCGTGCGGTCATAATGGCGTACAGCCGTAGATGGTGGACACTGATTGGACTGAAAAACACAGATCAGAAGGCCATACCCTGTCATTCTTCCTCTGATCAGTGTCAATCAGTGTGAATCTGCGTCCCATCTGCGAGGATGAACGATGACGAGGATTGTGTTGTTTTGTGTGATTGTAGTAGCTATGTTGGTCGGCGGCGTGGGGCAAGCCGGCCCCAGCTTTGCGCAGCCGGAGAAGATCGACGCCGGGTTGTGGACGGCCACGGCCAATGGCCAGCCGGCCAGCTTTCTGGTGATCCTGGCCGAACAGGCTGACCTGAGCGCCGCCGAGAGACTGGCCGACCCGGCCGGCCGGCGGCAGTGGGTCTACGACGCGCTGCGTGAAACCGCCCTGCGCAGCCAAAAGCCGCTGCGCGCCTGGCTAGACCGGCGCGGCATCCCTTACACGAGCCATTACCTGGTCAACATGCTGGCCGTCCAGGGCGACAGCGCCCTGCTGCTGGCGCTGGCGCGGCGCAGCGACGTGGCCAGCCTGGCGCCCAATCCCAGCGTGGCGGGCGTGCCGCCGCTCAGCGAGCTCGATCTGCGGCGCAGCCC
>JBAQCH010000122.1:0-7100 GCA_049294015.1 Anaerolineae bacterium | reverse complement strand
GGCTTCAGCCGGGTCTCAGCGCCAGAGCCGGCTGAAGCCTCGACTCCAAACCGCTGCGAGACTCACGCCCGCATGAAACAGTCCTGTTTTGAGTAGCAGCCCACAGCCGGAGCGGGCGACTTGTGCTAGACTTCCGTTACTCTAGCGTCATTGCGGCGGCGCACCCCCTGGAGCCAAAGGAGATTTCGGATATGGCGCAACTTCATGATCCCAGCGCGGCATTGAACGTTCACCAGAACGTCCTCACCACCATCGGCAACACGCCGCTGATCCGGCTCAACAGCGTCGGCCGCGATCTGCCCCACACCCTCTACGCCAAGGTGGAGTTCTTCAACCCCGGCGGCTCGGTCAAAGATCGCATCGCTCTGACCATGATCGAGGACGCCGAACGCAGCGGCCGGCTGCGGCCCGGCGGCACAATCATCGAGGGCACCAGCGGCAACACTGGCGTCGGGCTGGCCATTGCGGCCGCGCTCAAGGGCTATCGCTGCATCTTCGTCATGCCCGACAAGATGTCGGAAGAGAAGATCCGCCTGCTGCGCGCCTTTGGCGCTCGTGTTGTCATTACCCCCACCGCGGTGGAGCCGGACGATCCCCGTAGCTACTACAGCGTCAGCGAGCGGCTGGTGCGGGAGACGCCCAACAGCATCCTGGCCAACCAGTACCATAACCCGGCCAACCCCCAGGCCCACTACGAAACCACCGGCCCGGAGATTTGGCGGCAGACGCAGGGTAAGATCGACGTCTTCGTGGCGGGCATGGGCACCGGCGGCACCATCAGCGGCGTCGGCCGCTACCTCAAGGAGCAGAACCCCCAGGTCAGGATCGTTGGCGTGGACCCGGTTGGCTCGCTGCTGCACGACTACTTCAAGACGGGCCAGCTCACCGAGGCGCGCACCTACAAGGTCGAAGGGATCGGCGAGGACTTCCTGCCCAGCGTCTATGACTGGTCGGTGTTCGACGACGTGATGCAGGTCACAGACAAAGAGAGCTTCCTGATGACCCGGCGGCTGGTGCGGGAGGAAGGGCTGTTCGTGGGCGGCTCATGCGGCTCGGCTGTGGCCGGCACGCTGAAATACGCCCGCACTTTGCCCCCCGGCCAGACTATCGTGACGCTGCTGCCGGACTCCGGCTCCCGCTACCTGAGCAAGTTGTTCGACGACACGTGGATGAAGGAGAACGGCTATTTCGCCAGCCAGTGGGGCGACGGCCGGCTGCGCGACGTGCTGCGCACCAAGGAATTGCATGACGTAATCACGGCCTCGCCCGCCGACACCAAGCTGGAGGTGATTCAGCGGCTGAAGCAGCACAAGATTTCCCAGGTGCCCGTGGTTGATCCGGCCGACGGCCGCCTGCTGGGTATCGTCACCGAGATCGATCTGCTCAACCACCTGCTCAGCGGCGGGGATGGCCACGTCCACGACCGCGACGAGACCATCGACGGCATCGTCCAGCCGGCGGCCGGCATTTGCAGCCTCGACACATCGCTGGACGTGCTGGGCGAGATCTTCACGCACGAGAACGTGGCCATCGTCCTCGAAGACGGCCGTGTGGTGGGCATCCTGACCAAGATCGACCTGATCGATTACTACGCCGGCCTGGTGAGCGCGTAGGGTACCATACCATCGCCCGTCATTGCGAGGGTCGCCGAAGCAATCTCACGCTGTACAAATGAGGATTGCTTCGCCGCAGACGGGTCGCAATGACGGGCGGGGGACCGCAGCTACAGCCGCGCCAGCGCCTGCTCCAGGTCCTCGATCAGGTCGTCGGCGTTTTCGATGCCGGCCGACGCCCGCACCAGCCCCGGCTCGATGACGTAATCCTGGCCGCTCTCCGAGAGGTAGCCGTGGGTCATGGCGGCCGGCACCTCGATCAGCGAGCGCACGCCGCCCAGGTCCTCGGCCAGCACGAAGAGCCGCGTCGAGCGCACCAGTGTGCGGGCCGCCTCAGCGCCGCCCTTCACCACGAAGGAGATCATGCCGCCAAACAGCCGCATCTGCCGGCTGGCCAGCGCGTGCTGGGGGTGGCTGGGCAGGCCGGGGTAGATCACTCGCTCCACGGCCGGGTGCTGCTCCAGGTAGCGGGCCACGGCCAGCGCGTTGGCGCTGTGCTTCTCCAGCCGCAGGGCCAGCGTGCGCACGCCGCGCATGGTGAGGAAGCAGTCCAGCGGGCCTGGCACGGCCCCGGCCGATTTCTGCAAGAACTTGATCTGCTCGGCCAGCCGGGCGTCGTTCATGGCCAGCGCGCCGCCGATCACGTCCGAGTGGCCGGAGATGTACTTGGTGGTGCTGAGCATGGAGATGTCCGCGCCCAGAGCCAGCGGCTGGTGGATGTAGCCGGTGGCCAGGGTGTTGTCCACGGCCAGCAGCGCGCCGGCCGCGTGGGCCAGCTCGGCCAGCGCGGCGATGTCGCTCACTTCCAGCATGGGGTTGGTGGGGGTCTCGATCCACACCAGGCGAGTGTCGGGCGTGATGGCCGCGGCCGCCTGGCTCAGGTCCGCCGTATTGACATAGTCGAATGTGAAGGCGAAGCGGCGGTAGATGGCGTCGGTCTGGCGGAATGTGCCGGCGTAGACGTCGCGGCCGATGACGATACGCTGCCCCGGCCCGAAGAGTTGGAACACGGCCTCAGTGGCAGCCAGTCCTGAGGCGAAAGCGTAGCAATAGCTGCCGCCTTCCACAGCCGCCAGCGTCCGCTCCAGGGCCGCGCGCGTTGGGTTGCTCGAGCGTGAGTAGTCGAAGCCCTTGTGGACGTTGAGGTCGTCCTGGGCATAGGTCGAGGTCTGGAAGATGGGGTAGTTGAGGGCGGCCGCTTCGGCGTCAGGCGCAAAGCCGGCTACCACAGGCAGTGTATCGGGGCGAAACTGGGTGCTCATGGCGCTCCTTTTGGGCTCAGATCAGGTTAAGGCCCGCATTATACCCAGGACTGCGTCGGGCTGGCAATAATGCCGCAGCCGCGGGCAAGCCAGGCAGACCATACAGCAAAACAAGAGGCGCCGCGCCGAAACCGGCGCGACGCCTCTGCCGCTGCTGAGTACACTGTAAACGACGTAATTGAGGCGCCCGGCGCTTGCGCCGAGTCTGTCGTCATGGGCGAATCGCCGCCAAAGTGCCGGGCGCCTATGTGCAGAGCACCTTTGTTTACGGTGTATTAAGGCAAGCTGGCGGCCCCAATGTGCTGGCGGTTCTATTGCACCCGGACCACCATGCCGATTTCTGGCATGATGCTGAACAGAGTGATGAAGACCTGTCCGGCCTGGTTGACGGCGACGCCGCCGGGGAAGAGCAGGTCCTGCGCCAGGACGGTGCGCGTGCCGTCAGGCGCCACCTTGATCAGCCGTCCGTTGCATTCGCCAAAGAACTCGCAGGCCATCATGTCGGTGGCAATCTCCAGCACATAGAGGCTGCCATCAGGCCCAAAGGTGATGTCGTGGATGGAGCTGAAGCCGCCGGCATAGACCTGTGGTTGCTGGCGCGGCAGCACTCTGTAGACGTTGGCCTCGCCGGGCAGGAAGGGGAAGCCGGTCAGCTCGCCCACATAGATCGCGCCGTCTGGTCCTTCGGTCACCGAGGTAGGCACCGCCTGCATCGGCCCCATGCCGCCGCCGAACATGGGCGGATAGGGTACCATGCGGTCAGGGAAGACCGCCAGCGTCTTGATCTGGCCGGTGTTGTCGACCTCGACCAGTGAGTTGCCGCCGGCGTCGGCCACGAGACGCTTGCGGCCTTGTGCAGAGTAGACGGCATAGGGGTTGCTGTCGATCGCGCCGCCGTCGGGATTGGCTGTGCCTTCATACGCGGCAACATCAGCCAGGTAGTCCCACGAGCCAGCCGGGTTCATGCGCACCAGCTTGCCCAGGTCGCCAAACATGGGATTGAAGGCCGCAGCCAGTTGGTCACGCAGGGCTGGGTCGGCTCCCAGGCCGAGAATCACCGAAAACGCGTCGCGCGGCCGCCATGAGATGCGGCTCGGTCCACTGGCCGCGAAGCCGGAGGGATCAGCCAGCGATGGCAGACCGGTGGCGATGCGCTGCTGCACGCCGTTTTCGATGCGCGTGACTGAGCCGGTGGCGCCGACGCACATGATGAAGTCCGGGTCGCCCGGATCTACCTGGTAGCAGTCAGCGCCGCCCACGCCGCCCTCTGCGACATAGATCCCGCCATTGGGGCCGATGGTCAAACCGCGCGGGCTGTTCAGCCCGGTGGCAACCACCTGCATGGTGGCCGTGACTTGCGCCACGGCTTCTGCCTGGCGGTTGGCGCTCCAGTTTTTCGCTGCATTGCGCAACGGATCATGGAACTGCGGGCCTGCATCGCCGGCAAAGGCCAGCGGCGCTACACCCAGCGCCAAACAGATGGCGAGGAACAGCGATACAAGGAAAGTCAGACGTTTGCGATCCATGGTGAGCATCCTCCAATGTGTGAAACCGTGAAGACTTTTCGCTGAACCGGGCGCTTGCCGGGCCAGCTATCCGACAGCGACCAAACCGATGGGCCTTGAGCAGGCGACGTGGAATTGGAGAGTTGACTGTTGTGCGTTGCTTCCGGGTGATTCCTCCATGAGTTGGACTGGCAATTGGATTGCAGGCATCTTGTTCACAGTTAGTTGAACGGAAAGCGCCATGATTTTCGGTCATGTTGCCGCCGCGTTTTTGGAATGGAGACAATCGGCCCTTTGTGAAAGCGCCCACAGCGTAAGCGTGGTACACATGGTATGCTAGGGCCGTAACACATCGGATTGACATCCCTCACTGCCTGTGGTAGAGTCAAGCCAGCCGGGGCAGTGGCTACCTTTTTCTGGAACGCTTCACGCATTAAGGATACAACTATGATCTCATGGACATCTCAGGTATCGGGCGATGCACAGCCGGGCCGCTATCGGCTGGTAGCCGTGGATTTGGACAGCAGTTTGCAGCCCGACGGCACGCTGCACGAGGCTGACGCGGCAGCGCTGCGGGCCGCCCACGCGGCCGGCGTCAAGGTCGTGCTGGTTTCGGCGCTGGCGCCGCAGATCATGCACCGCTATTGGGCGCAGTTGGGGCTGGGCGCGCCCATCATCGCGTTGAACGGCGCGTTGGTCTACGATTTTCCCAGCCACAAGCCCATTGCCGGCCAGCCGCTAGAGGGTGAGCAACTGCAGCGCATCATGCAGGCTGTGCAGGACGTAGCGCCCCAGGCTGCCGTCGCCCTGCAACAGCGCGAGACATGGGCGGCTAACCACCTGGGGCGGGCCGCCAAGGAAATGATCCAGCGTACCGGCATTTGGCCCAGCTACATGGGCGACCTGGCCGGCCGGCTGGACAAAGAGATCTATCAGGTGTGGGTCAGTTCAGACGCCGGCCAGATCGGTGCGCTGGAGACGGCGTTGGCTCAGGCCGGCCTAGGCCTGGCCCGCTACACCAATCCGACCCGGCTGGCGCTGCAGGCGGCCTCAGCCTCGCGCGGCTGGGCCCTCTCGGCCCTGGCCAGCGCGCTGGAGATCGCGCCCCACGAGGTGATGGCCATCGGCGGCGGCGGCCTGGACCGCTCCATGCTACAGACAGCCGCATTTGCCGTGCTGGTTTCCGACCTGGGCAAGGAACCTGAGCCGGTCGCCGGCGTCGAGCGCATGGCCAAGACGCCCGGCGTGGCCGAGGCCCTGACCCGCTTTTTGACCGTACCCGACAGTGAGGTAGCGACATGGCCGACCGTCGAGCCCTGATCAGCGTGTGGGACAAAACTGGCTTGATCGACCTGGCAGCGGGGCTGAACGCGGCCGGCATTGCGTTGATCGCCAGCGGCGGCACGGCCGCATCGCTGCGTCAGGTCGGCCTGCCGGTGCTGGACGTCAGCGACATCACCGGCTTCCCCGAGATCCTGGGCGGCCGCGTCAAGACGCTGCACCCGGCGGTGCATGGCGGCATCCTGGCCCGTTCCACGCCGGAGCACCTGGCCGAGCTGGCCGCGCATGACCTGGCCCCCATCGACTTTGTGATCTGCAACCTGTATCCCTTCAGCCAGACTGTGGCCCAGCCCGGTGTGACGCTGGCCGAGGCCGTGGAGCAGATCGACATCGGCGGGGTGACGCTGTTGCGGGCCGCGGCAAAAAACCACGAACGGGTGACGGTGGTCTGCGACCCGGCCGACTACGACGCGGTGCTGGCTGCGCTACAGGCCGGCGCGGTGGACGACGCATTGCGCGGCCGGCTGGCTTTGAAAGCTTTCCAGCACACGGCCGGCTACGACGCAGCTATTTCAACCTGGCTGGCCGGCGTGCTGGAGCCAGACAACCCCTTCCCAGCCACCTTGACCACGGCCTACAGCCGCGCGGCCAGCCTGCGCTACGGCGAGAACCCGCACCAGGCCGCCGCGCTCTACCTGCCGGCCGGCCAGTCCGCGCCCTTCGAGCAGTTGGGCGGCAAGGAGATGAGCTACAACAACTGGCTGGACATGGACGCGGCCTGGGAGCTGGCGCAGGAGTTCGCCGCGCCGACCGTGTGCATCATCAAGCACACCAACCCCTGCGGCGTGGCCAGCGGCGGCAGCCTGGCTGAAGCCTACCCGCGCGCGCTGGCCAGCGATCCGCTGTCAGCCTTCGGCGGCATCATCGCCGTCAACCGCACCGCCGACCTGGCGCTGGCCGAGGCCATGGCCGACCTGTTCGTCGAGGTGGTCATCGCCCCTGACTACACAGAGGAAGCGCTGGCCAAGTATCGCCGCAAAGCCAACCTGCGCATCCTGCGCCCCACGCCGAGACCCTTCGCCGAGCCTCAGGGTGACACTTCTGCTGTCATGCTGAGGGCCGCCGAAGCATCTCTGCGAACGATTCAAGGCGGTCTACTGGCCCAGGCGCCCGATGCGCAGATCGAGCCGGCCGCGAGCTGGCAGGTCGTCACGCAGCGTCAGCCCAGCGTGGCCGAGCTGGCCGACCTGGACTTCGCCTGGCGCGTGGCCAAGCACACTAAGTCCAACGCCATCGTCTTCGTCAAGGACCAGGCCACGGTCGGCGTGGGCGCGGGGCAGATGAGCCGCGTCGACTCGGTCTATCTGGCCGCGCGGCGGGCGGGCGAGCGGGCGACTGGCTCCGTCATGGCCTCCGACGCCTTCTTCCCCTTCCCCGAC
>JBAQCH010000121.1:0-28697 GCA_049294015.1 Anaerolineae bacterium | reverse complement strand
CGGCCACGCCGCGCTCGGTGGCGTCGCCCAGCGGCGCGGCCGCTACCCCTGCGGCTGAGACGCCCGATGACTTCGATCTGATCTGGGAGGCGTGGCGGTCGCTGGATGAGAGCTTCTACGGCGACCTGCCGGCCACGCCTGAGACCGTCGGCGGCCTGGTGGAGGGCCTGCTCTTGTCGGTCGAGCAGCAGACGGGCGAAACCCTTGACCGCGAGCAGGTGGCTAATGCGATGCTGACGGCTGCGCTGCAGGTTGCGCGCGAGCAGACGCAAGCTGGCGAGGCGCTGGACGTGCGCCAACTGACCTACGGCGCGATCAACGGCCTGACCTTCCGGTTGGGCGACGATTACACCTATCTGCGCACCCCGGAACAGGCAGCCTTCTTCAACGAATCGCTGGAGGGCAGCTTCGAGGGCATCGGCGCGCGCGTCAGCGAGGCTGAGGGCGGCGGCGTGCGCATTGTGGAGCCGTTCGAGGGCCAGCCGGCCTGGGGCGCAGGCATTCGCCGCGGCGACGTGATCCTGGCTGTGGACGGCCAGGACATCACCCGCTTGACGCTGCAAGATGCGATCTCGCTGATCCGCGGCCCCAAGGGCAGCGAGGTGCTGTTGTTGGTCAAGTCGGAGGGCCAGGAGCCGCGCGAGGTGCAGGTGGTGCGCGACCGAATCACCGTGCCCGCGGTGGAGTACCGTATGCTGGACGACGGCATCGCTTATCTGCGGCTAGGGGAGTTCAGCGCTCCAGCCGCCAGACAGGTGCAAGAAGCCCTGGACAGCCTGTTGTCGCAAGATGCCAAGGGCTTGGTGCTGGACCTGCGCGGCAATCCCGGCGGCTTCCTGCGCACCGCGGTCGACATCACCAGCCAGTTCGTCGGTGAAGGGCCGATCGTCGTCGAGCGTTTCAAGGATGGCAGTGAAGAGGTCTTCGAGGCCAGCCGCGGCGGCAAGGCGCTGGATATCCCGCTGGTGGTGCTGGTCAACGAAGGCAGCGCCAGCGCTTCGGAGATCCTGGCCGGCGCAGTGCAGGACACCGGCCGCGCCATTCTGGTCGGTGAAACCACCTTTGGCAAGGGTTCGGTGCAGATTCCCAGCGAGCTGAGCGACGGTTCGGTGTTGAGCATCACCACGGCGCGCTGGTTCACGCCCAACGATCGCCTGATTCACGGCGAGGGCCTGGCCCCTGACATCACCGTGGAGCGCACGGACGCGGACATCGAAGCCGACTTGGACCCGCAGCTCGATGCGGCTGTCCAGTATCTGCTGGGATTACTTCAATAACCAGTTTGCCAATCGTTCACTTCGCCGTTATGTCATGCTGAGGTCAATTGAAGCATCTCAACGGCCCTACTACGTTGATCGCGCGATAGGTCAAGCCATGCAGAAACCAACCGACGGCGTCAAGGTGCTGGCGGCTAACCGCAAAGCCCGCCACGAATACATCATCGAGGACAGCATCGAAGCTGGCATTGCCCTGACCGGCACCGAGATCAAGTCGATCCGCACGGGCCGCGCCAACCTGCAGGACAGCTTCGCCCTGATCCGTGATGGCGAGGTCTGGTTGGTCGGCGCGCACATCTCGCCCTACGCCCACGGCAACCGGGAAAACCACGAGCCGCGCCGCGACCGCAAGCTGCTGCTGCACCGCCGTGAGATCGAAAAGCTGCTGGGCCGGGTGCAAGAGAAGGGTTGGACGCTGGTGCCGCTGGACATTCACCTGCGCAACGGCCGCGCCAAGGTGCAGCTCGGCGTGGCGCGCGGCAAGAAGCAATACGACAAGCGTGCAACCATCGCCAAGCGCGACTACGATCGCGAGATGCAGCGCGCGGTGAAGGAGATGGTGCGGTGAGTTGGTAGATTGGTAGATTGGTAAATTGGTAGAGTGGTGCGTCGCGACCACTCTACCAATTTACCAATCTACCAATCTGTGCTATAATGCAGCCAATCAGGGGATGATCGGCTTCGACGGGGCAGGCTGACCGAGGATTGCAGGCCGAGGTGCGCTCACCTCGTAAATCCGGCGCAAAAAACACAAATGCCAACAACGGCAAGGCTTTCACCTTCGCGCCCCGCAGCAACCAGGCGGCTTTCGCCCTCGCTGCGTAACCGAAGCTAGCCACCCCCTCAGTCTGCGGACTGAGGCGGCCCTCCCAGTGCTTCTCGCAGGCTGTGAGTCAGCCGTCATAACTGCTCGAGATGCGGTCTGGCAGACGCCGATAGTCCAGACTCAAGGCTTAGGGCTCACGCCCACGGCAACCCATCGGCTAGCTCTCCCATAGCGGGCCGTCGCTGGTCGGCTGGAGAGTGAAACACCAAACAGCGACTAAGCTTGTAGTATATCCTCGCTCGAGTGTCTCGGACGCGGGTTCGATTCCCGCCATCTCCACCTGATGGGGCTGACCAACTGCGGTCAGCCCTTTTCTTTTGGATCACGGATGACACGGATTGCACGGATTGCACACTTGGTTTGTTGCATCTGCGTCTGATCCGTGTCATCTGTGTCATCTGTGAACAGCTTTTTCTGGAGGACCTTTGGCTGACATCGACCTGCTCCATCATGAACTTCCTATCGTCGAACAATTGGTGCGCGAGGCGGGCGAGTTGGTGCGCAGTTACTACGACAACGGCGCGGCTGTCGCTTGGAAAGGGGCGGATGACCCGGTGACGGCCGCCGACCATGCCGCCAACCAGCACCTGGTGGCCGGACTGGGCCGTGCCTTCCCCAGCGATGGCATCCTGTCGGAGGAGTCGCACGACAACCGGGCGCGCCTGGCTCGCCGTCGGGTGTGGATTGTGGACCCTCTCGATGGCACCAAGGAGTTCATCGGCCGCATCGGCGAGTTCTCCATCATGGTGGGGCTGGCCATCGAGGGCGAGGCCGTGCTGGGCGTCGTCTATCAGCCGGTGGCAGATCTGCTCTATCGCGGCGCGCCGGGCCTGCTGGCCGAGCTGGCGCAGGGCGGCAGCGTTCAGCCACTGGCCGTATCAAGCGTGGCCGATCCGGCGCAGATGCGTCTGGTGGCCAGCCGCTCGCACCGCGACCCCCTGGTGGACGCCGTTTGCCGTCAGCTTGGCATTATCCACGACCGGCCCAGCGGCAGCGTCGGTCTTAAGGTCGGCCTGCTGGCCAGCGGCCAGTGCGACCTGTACATCCACCCGTCGCCCGGCTTGAAGGAGTGGGACACCTGCGCGCCTGACGCCATCCTGCGCGCGGCCGGCGGGGCCATTAGCGACGCCTGGGGCCGCCCCCTGCGCTACAACAAAAGCGACGTGCGCCAGCGCTGGGGGCTGGCTGCCAGCAACGGCGCCAGCCATGCTCAGATCGTGGCTGCCGCGGCCACGGCCGCTCAGGCTGCAGGTTACACGGCCGAGCACGGGTTTTGGTAGTTCCACACGCTAAGTTCACAAACCTCGCCGCCCGCGCTATAATGAGGCGCCAGGCACTCAATCCGACCCAGAAGTTCGACTTCTCCGAGAAGTCGAACTTCTTCAAGAACCAGAAAAGGACAAGCGATTCATGGAACCAGTACGCATCGGAGTGATCGGCGGCAGCGGCGTCTACGAGCTGAGCGCCTTGCAGGACGTGGAGGAAATCTGGCTGGACACCCCCTTTGGCCGGCCCTCCGACGCCTACATTGTGGGCACGCTGGAGGGGCAGCGGGTCGCCTTTTTGAGCCGCCACGGCCGCGGCCACCGCATCGGGCCGACGCGCCTCAACAGTCGGGCCAACGTCTGGGGCTTCAAGAAGCTGGGCGTTGAATACCTGATCTCGGTCAGCGCGTGCGGCAGCTTGCAGGAGCATCTGGCCCCCGGCGACATCGTCGTGCCGGACCAACTGTATGATAACACGCGGCTGCGCAGCCTGTCCTTCTTCGACGACGTCAATGCAGGCACCGACGGCATTGTCGTCCACGTGTCGGTGGCCAATCCCTTCTGCGAGTTTCTCTCCGAGGTTTGTTACCGGGCTGTGCAGGCTTCCAGAGCCACTGCGCACCTGGGCGGCGCGTTTGTCACCATCGAAGGACCGCGCTTCAGCACCAAAGCCGAGAGCCGGGCCTTTCGCCAATTGGGCTTCTCGATCATCGGCATGACCGCCTCGCCAGAGGCCTTCCTGGCGCGCGAGGCCGAGATGAGCTACGCCGTCATGGCGCACATCACCGACTATGACGTTTGGCACGAGAGCGAAGAGCCGGTGACGGTGGACGCCGTGATTCGGGTGCTGCTGCACAACGCCGCGGTCGCCAAGCAGTCGGTCGTCAACGCGGTGCGCATGTTAGGCCAGGCCGGCCCAAGCCCCTATCGCAATGCTCTACAGGACGCCATCATTACCCAGCGCGAGCTATGGCCAGAGCAGGCTGTGCAACAGCTTGACCTGCTGATTGGCAAGTACGTCTGATTTCGGCGCCAAAAAGACTTTTCTTCCGAGAAAAGTCTTTTTTTATGGGCAACCCAGGGCAACAAAAAAGACTTTTCTTCCGAAGAAAAGTCTTTTTTCGTTCGCACACAGCGCCGTCAGCCTGGCCAGCGCCCGGTCTACGGCGATACCACTTCCAACTCTTCGTCCTCTACGGGACGAAAGACATCGATGATCGCCAGGACGAACAGCGCCGTCATAACGATAGCCGAGGCCACGCACCAGGGACAGATCGCGTTGATGACGAACAGCTCCAGGTAGGTCAGATAGGCCGAGTACATCACGCCCACCAACGTGGCCAGAAAGGTTAGCTGGCGCGCCAGCTGGCCAAAGCCTCGCCAATTGGAACGTTTCACCAGGTACAGCGCCAGCAGCCCCAGGTAGCTCAGCAAGCCCCAGATGGCCACCGGCACGCCCAGCAGCTCGGCATAGGGGCTGGTCTGGACAGCTTCGCAGTCACCAACGCCGGCGCAGTAAGGCTTGATATCGAACAGCTTGACGTAGGTCAGGTAGCTGGCGATACCGATGCCGGCAATGATCAAGACCAGTTGGGCGATGCTAAGCCAGTTGCGCTTGGCATTCATGGTTAACCCTGGACCTGCTGCAAGGCCGCGTCGATCGCGCTGCGCAGCTCAGTCAGCGAGGGGTTCGCCACCCGCTGGCCGTTGACATAGATCGTCGGCGTCGAATTGACCCGCAACTGGCGCGACTCGGCGACGTCTTGCTGTACCGTCTGGGCGTGGGTTTGGCGGCTAAGGCACTGATCGAACTCGCTGCTGTTCAGTCCCAGCTCGCTGGCCATTGTCTTCAACCGGATCTGGGTGAAGGTGTTGGCGCCCTGTTTGCCCTGTTCCTGGAAGAGATAATCATGCATCTCCCAGAATTTGCCCTGGTCGGCGGCGCATTCAGCCGCGTTGGCTGCGTTGCTGGCGCTGGGCTCGTGCTGCGGCAGGGGCAGATGCTTATACTCGAAGCGCACCAAGCCGGTTTTGATGTACTCCTCCTCGATGATCTTGGCCGTGCCCGTGGCAAAACTCTTGCAGGCCGGGCATTCGAAGTCGGAGAACTCAGTGATCACCACCTTGGCATCAGGCGATCCCTTGATGTTGCGCGCCACCAGCTCAGGGGGCAGTGAGCTGGTCACGGGAGGGGTTGAAACCTGGGCCTGACTGCGGTTGTTGACGATGATCAAAGCGCCGATCGCCACCACCACTACCGCCGCCGCAATCAACAGCCACATCTGGCTTTTTTGCTGCTTGCGCTGCTTGACCGACTTGCGCTGCTTAGCGGTTGACGCAGTGACCTGGCTGGTCTGCGGCTGCGCAGTCGATTGGGGGATATTCGGGGATTTAGCCTTCTTCTTGTTTGCCATATACTCCTCGATTTTTCTGTGCTGACATGGACGCCAAGCGGCGAACAGCGATTATAGCACAATCCTACAACAGGTGAAAATCTCGAAAAGTAAGGCATCTCTCATGTTTTCCTTGCCAACCAGCCTTTGACAAAGCGGTGCTTTGATGTAAGATACCGTTTTGTTGCCGAAGAGGCCAGGTCGCCTCTGTTAAGCATTTATCTCAGTCGATTCGATCCATGAGCCTACTCCGCGCCAAGCCGCTGCCGCCAGTTGCTCCCTTGATTGCCGTGGCGCTGCTCGGCGTTGCCCTGCTGGTCGCACTGGTTCCACCTGCCGCCAGCACGACCCTGCTCGCGGCAGGTGGACTGGCGCTGGCCGTGTTGATCCGGCCCTGGCTAGGCTTGCCGTTGCTGGCCGTGACGGCGCCGTTGGCGGCCCTGCGCCCGCTTCCCCTGGGCGGCCTGCCGCTGGACGGGGCTGACCTGATGCTGGCGCTGATGTTGGCGGCCTGGCTGGCGCAGGGCGTGGCGCAGCGGCGCATCGTCCTGCCGCACCCGCTGTTGCTCTGGCCGATGCTGGCCCTGCTGGCCGCGCTCAGTCTGTCGCTGCTCGGCGCCCAGTCCTACCGCGAGGGCTTGCCAGAGTTGCTCAAGTGGACCCAGGTGCTGGCGCTCTACCTGGCTGTCGCGGCCCTGCTGCCGCGCCGGCGCGCCGGCTGGCTGGTGGCGGCCTTGTTAGTTGCCGGCGCGGCTCAGGCTCTGCTGGGCCTTTACCAATTCCTGACCCAAACGGGACCCGACGCGTTCATCTTGTTGGGCCGTTTCATGAGGGCGTATGGCGCGTTTGGCCAGCCTAATCCCTACGCCGGCTATCTGGGCCTCGTGGCGCCGCTGTCGATCAGTCTGGCGCTGTGGGCTTGGAGCGGCCGCAACCGCGCTGGCGTCAGCCTGCGCCTGGTTCTGCCCGCCTTGGCGCTCTTGATCAGCGCTGGCCTGCTGGTCAGTTGGAGCCGCGGCGGCTGGCTGGCTTTCGTCGCTGCCGTGGCGGTGGTGGTGGTGGCGCACACCCGCCGGGCTGCGCCGCTGGTGGTGGCGCACACCCGCCGGGCTGCGCCGCTTTTGCTGGCGCTGGCCGCGTTGGTTGTGCTGGTTCTGGGCGGCGTCGACCTGCTGCCGCCATCCGTTGCCGGCCGGTTAGCCGATCTGCGCGAGTATGTCGGCCTGGTCGACATCGCCCGCAGCGAGGTCACAGACGCCAACTTCTCGGTGATCGAGCGCATCGCCCACTGGCAGGCGGCTCTGGGCATGTGGCGCGATCACCTGTGGTTGGGCGTGGGAACAGGCAACTACGCGGTTGCGTATGCGGCCTACAACCTGCCCCGCTGGTACGAACCGCTGGGCCACGCGCACAATGTGTATCTGAACTTTGCCGCCGAGGCCGGCCTGCTGGGCCTGCTGGCCTATCTCTGGCTTTGGCTGGCAAGTTTGTGGCAGGCCGTGCGCACGGCGGCGCTGGACGATCGTTTCGCAGCCGCGGTCGGGGCCGGCGTGTTGGGCGCATTGGTGCATGCCAGCGTCCATAACCTGTTCGACAATCTATGGGTGCAGCATATCTACCTGACTCTGGCCCTGCTGCTGGGTCTTCTCTTCGTCCTGACGGCGAATCAAAGAACAGAGGGGACCACACCGTAACGCTGTGGAGAAAAACAAAGGAATGTCGCAACTGATCAACGCGCAGCCAAACGTCTCGTTGTGGGGACGGCTGCTTCACAGATTGTCCGAAATGACGGGCCTCCCCTCGCAGGAGCTGATCCGCTTCTTGAAGTTTGCTACTGTCGGCGCGATCGGCATGATTGTCGATCTGACCGTGCTCAACGTGCTTCACAAAGCCTTTGGTCTACCCTTGTTGGTGGCCAACACCTTTTCCTTTACCATCGCCGTGCTCAGCAACTTCACGTGGAATCGCCTGTGGACGTTTCCCGAAAGCCGCCAGCGCCCTCTTCATACACAACTGGTCAAGTTTGCACTCGTCAACCTCATCGGCCTCGCCATCAACAACCTGGTGCTATGGACAGCCCATCTGGTCACCCAACGCATTGTCCCTGATCCGTTCGACTACAATCTGGCGAAGATCATTGCCATTGGTGTTGTTCTTTTCTGGAACTATGGCGCCAATCGGCTCTGGACGTACAAGGGGATCAGCTAGACGGTCATCCATGCGCCGGGCGCGACCGCCAAGCTGGCGGGCTCGGTCGCAGACCGGCCCGAGCGGCGAGCGATTTTCTAAACATCTATCTCAAACTGGTAGAATCGATACGCGTGCGCATTGTCATCGACTACACACCAGCCGTCCACCAAGGGGCGGGGATCGGCCGGCATACACGTGGCCTGGTCAATGCCCTGGCGCCGCACGCGGCAGGACACGATGTCACCCTGTTGGTTTTCGGACGGCCGCGCGACGCCAGGATGCTCGCCGCGCCGCCGTCCATGAAGCTGCGAGTCATCCCGCTGGCCAATCGCTGGCTGACCGTGGGCTGGCATCGTCTCGGTCTGCCGTTGCCGGTAGAGTGGCTAAGCGGCAGCGCCGACCTATACCACGCGTCGGATTTTGTGCTGCCGCCAGTGCGCAGCGCCTACAGCCTGCTGACTGTGCATGACCTAAGCTTCATGACTGTGCCCTCCTGCGCGGACGCCAGCTTGCAGGCCTTCCTCAGCCGCGTCGTGCCCCGCTCGGTGGCGCGCGCCGGCCACGTGCTGGCCGACAGCGAAAGCACCCGGCGCGACCTGGTGCGGCTGTTGGATGTCAATCCAGGCAAGGTCACAGTGGTCTATCCGGGCGTGGAGGCGCGGTTCCATCCCGATCAGGACGCAGCCAGGCTGGCACAGGTGCGCCAGCGCTACGCCCTCGGCGGCGATCGGTTCGTTCTGGGCGTCGGCACACTGGAGCCGCGTAAGAACTGGCCAGGGCTGATTCGCGCCTGGACCCGCCTGCGCCATACCACTGGTCTGCCTCATCGGCTGGTAATTGCCGGCGGCAAGGGCTGGCTGGCCGATGGCATTTTCGCAGCCGCCCAGGCCAGCCCCTATCGCGCCGACATCGTCTTCACCGGCTTCGTGGACGACGCCGACCTACCCGCGCTCTATGCCGCCGCCGACGTCTTTGCTTTTCCCTCGCGCTATGAGGGCTTCGGCATCCCGGTGGTGGAGGCCCTTGCCTGCGGCGCGCCGGTGGTCTGCGCCGACAACTCGTCGCTGCCTGAGGCGGCCGGCGACGCAGCCTTGTTGGTCGCCTGCGACGACGACGAGGCCCTGGCCGCGGCTTTACAGAGCCTGATCGAAGACCAGCCGCTGCGGGCCAGACTGAGGACGGCCGGCCTGGCGCAGGCTGCGCGCTTTACCTGGCCGTCGGCTGCTGCGACCCTCTGGCAGACCTACCAAGAGACCTACCATGCGTGACGCCTTGCAGCGCTGGCTGCGCAGCCCCTCCTTCGCCACATGCCTCATTCTGCTGGGCTGGCTGCTGATCGTCCTGGGCTACTGGGGCCCCTGGGCGCCGGCCAGCGCTGCGGGGCTGCGCGTGCTTGGCCTGGATCTGGCGGAATATGTCAAGTTCATCGCCGAGGTGCGCAGCGGACAGATGGTGTTGACGCGCGAGGTTTTCTATCTGCCGCTGCTAGGGCTCAGCCTGAGCCTCAGCCTGCTGGCCCACCGGCCGGAGTTGCGCCTGCCTGGCCTGGCACGCTGGCTGCTCAACCTGCTGGCTGTGCCCGCGGCGTTGGCTATGCTGCCCCCGGCCTGGACGCCTGGCCTGCTCACCACGCCCGAATTCGTCAAGCAAACGGCGGCCATCGCTGCATGCGTGGCCGTGGCCGCCCTCTCCTACCCCTTGCTGCGCCGCATACCGGCCAGGCTTGCTGCCGGCCTCGTTCTGCTGTTGGCGCTGCTGGCCGTGTTTCCACCATTGCTGGCCTTCGCCCGCCTTTCACCAGCGCTAGACGCGATCTACGGCCACGAACTGTCCCCCGGCGGCGGCACGTGGCAGATGCCGCTAGGCTTTATCCTGCTGTCCGTAGGCGCATTCCTCGCAGCTCGGCGGCGCGTCCGCTCGTAGCCCGCGCAGCCCCCTCGCCAGCCCACCCCCCCGATTCGCATAGCGTCTTTTCTGTTGCGGCGAGTTGAGGTTCTGCGGATGTAGTAATATTGGCTACGCGAAATATCTGCGATTCACCGCAGAGCGCGCACCCCTCAAGTGCGGATCGGGCGTACCCATGCCGCACCTGGGGGTGCTCACTCCGCGGTGATCTCAAGCTGTGGGGAGTCGAGCACAGCCAAGTGCGGGTTCTGCGCACCCAGGCCGCGCCTGGGGGTGCTCACTCCGCGGTGATCTCAAGCTGTGGGGAGTCGAGCACGCCCACGTGCGGGTTCTGCGCACACAAGCCGCACCTGGGGGTGCTCACTCCGCGGTGAGTTGTATAGCTCGACTGATCCGGGAGTCAGTCGCTGCTCGCGTCTGTCCCTCCCCACCAGGCGCGCCAGCGCCGGGCGCTGTCCTGCCGATAGGACCGATCGCCGGCGAACACCTCCAAGGTCACTGTGCCGTCATAGCCGAAGGACTTGAGGTCGGCCGCAACGCGCCGCCAACTGACGCCCTTTTTGGCCGGCGCACCCAGCGGCAGGTGCTGATCAGCCGCGCCATCGTTGTCCGACAGGTGGACGTGCGCCAGGCGGTCGGCCAACGAGAAGAGGTATTCGCGCGTCTGATTCTTGGGCACGTCGATGTTGGCGTGTCCGACATCCAGCAGCAAGTAGAGGTCAGGACAGCGGGCGAAGATCTCGCGAAAGTGTTTGAGCTGGTGGGCGTTGCGAGGGCTGTTCTCCATTGCCACCAGCATGCCCCGCTGCGCCGCCTCGGCGCACAGCAGCCGGTAAAGCTGCGTGTATAGGTCGTAGCCGGTCGCTTCCGGCCAGAAGGCGGGAAAGCCCATGTAGTGTGTGGTCAGCAGTCGCGCGCCAAGACTCGCCGCCACATCCAGCGAACGGCGCAGCTCGTCCAGCGCAGCCCGGCGCACCAGGGCCGAGGGGTTGTGAACCGGCAGGTAGGGCGCCGCGTGGCAGACCACGCCGATGCCTAGCTCGTCCAGCAGCCGGCGCACCGCCGGCGCGTCGATCTGGCCCGGCTCAGCCCGCGGCGCCTCCAGGGTGATGTCCGCGTAGTCGAAGCCCTCGGCGGCGATCTGACGGATTTCGTCCAGCAGATCGCGCTGGGGATTGGTCATGGCGCCGATCTTCATGGCGCTCGCTCCGCTCCGCCGCTGCGCGGGTAGTGGCGTACGGGACGCAAGACAAACTGGCCACTGGCCGTGTCGTACAGCCCAAAGGTCGGCGCGCCGAAGCGTCCCATCACCTCGCCCGGGTTGGCCAACACCGTGGCGCCAACCTGCTCGACCCGCGCCAGGTGGTTGTGGCCGTAGCACACCAGGTCGAATTGACCCGACTCGGCCAGCCGCTGTGCGATCTCCGGGTAGTGGTTGACTGCCACCCGCCGGCCATCCAGGGTCAACTCGGCATACTGGCCGTGGAGAGTGACATTGCCCGCAGCCAGGGCGTTGCGCAGCAGCAGGCGCGGGTCGCCGTCGTTGTTGCCCAGCACGCAATGAACCGGGCCAGCAAAGCCCTGGCCAATCTGGGTCAGCGTAAAGGGGGCGCAGAAGTCGCCGCAAAAGATCAACATCTCAGCTCCGGCTGCCCGCGCCTGCTCCAGCGCGTCGGCCAGGTTCCAGATGTTGTCGTGAACGTCGGAAAGGACTGCAATCTGCATGGCTGCCTCGCTTTCACCTCTGTGCTGATCGTGCTATAATCACCCCATGAGCGTCTATCCACCTTCCACGCCACCCTCGCCCCGGCCGCGCGACCGCACCAGGCTTTGGGCTGCGCTGGCTTTCATGCTGCTGAGCGTAGCCTGCCTGACCGTCGTGGCGCTGGCTTTCTCCGGCGGTCAACTGCCTGACCTGGGCGGCGCTGAGCTGTCGTGGACCCCGCCGCCCGATCAAGCGCCGGCCGTGGTGGACGCTGCGCCGCCTCCGGCCGCGGGCCAACGCTTCGCGCCGGGGGACACGGTGCTGAACGTCAACCCAGGGCCGGTCAACCTGCGCCAGAGCCCCGGCTTCCAGAACAAGCCAGCCAGCGATGTGATCACGGCGATACCGGCCGGCCAGGCGGGTGTGATAGCCGGCGGACCGGTGGAGGCCGACGGACTGGTCTGGTGGCAGGTGCGTTTCGGCGAGCGCACTGGCTGGATGGCCGAGCGCAGCAGCAGCGGGGTGACGCTGCTGGATCGGACGCCGTAGGGATAGTCCGGATACCACAGCGGATGAAGCAACAGCGGATGGGTGGAGGAATGAGTGTTTCGACCGGCAGATGATATGAAGCTCCCGCCGAACTAGTGATCCGGTGGGAGCCTCTCTTTCTGCGTGTTAACTGCCGGCGCAATTCGTTTGCCACTGGCTGGCCACGGCCACCAGGTCGTCGACCGAGATGGTGTTGTCGAAGTTCAGGTCGCGGCGGGGGTTGTAGCCGCCGTCGCCCAGGCTCAGGTTCCACTGCGACGTAAGCAAGCTGATGTCCACCACATTGATCACGTCATCGTAGTTGATATCGGCCGGGCAGAGGGCCGCTTGCACCGCGGCCAGCGCGTCGATGCGGCCGTAGCCGTAGGTGTTGTCCCACGTGTTCCAGGGGGCGGTGTTAGCGCCGCTGCCGCATGCCGTGCCCACGACGCTCTTGACAGCGGTTTCACGCAGGTACTGCTCGGTCGCTGGCACCTGGCCGATCAGATCCGGCACAGCCGACCAAAGCAACGCTGCTACGCCCACCGCGTGCGGGCCGGCCATGCTGGTGCCCGACATACTGCCATAGGCGGTTGTGCTGCTGCGGACGGCCGAGCGCACGCTAACCCCAGGCGCTGAGATATCAGGGCCCTGGAGGTTGGTGAAGAAACGCGGCCCGCGGCTACTAAATGAGGCGATGACGTTGCTGCTGTTGTAGGCGCCGACGGCGAACGATTCAGGGAAGATGGCCAGCGGCGTGGTGATGCTGCCGCAGCTTGAGCCATCGTTGCCGGCCGAGGCAACCACCAACACGCCGGCCGCGCGCAGGCTCTGTTGCACCGTCTGGATCACGCCCCAGGTTGCCGAGGTACAGCCTTCAGACTCGGGGCAGCCCCACGAGTTGTTGATCACGTGCGGCGCCAGGGCCGGATTGGGGTTCTGGCCTGCCAGGTCGGTGGGCGCCAGGAAGAACTGAAAGCACTCGGCATAGGTAGCGGCCGTGCCGTTGCCGCTGTTCATGTTGCGACAGCCGATGAATTTGGCGCCGGGCGCTACACCGATCTGGTTGGCGCCGCCGTCGTCGCCCACAACGGTGCCGACAGTATGGGTGCCATGCCCGTGGTCATCACAAGGCACGGGCGAGTTGAAACCGCACAGGGGGTTGGCCGCGCCGCCGTGAATGGCGTCCCACCAGTTATAGTTGTGGTCAGCGCTGCTGCCGTTCCAGCCGCGATACTTGCTGCGCAGCGCGTTGTGGTTCCAGAGAATGCCGGTATCCTGGCCGGCAATAACGATGCCCGCGCCCGTGACGCCGGTCGCCCAGACCTGCGGCGCGTTGACGTTGTTGACGCCCCACTCGATCGCGTCGGGGGCTGCGTCCGGACTGGCGGCATCCAGCGCGGGCAGCGGCTGCTGCACCGTGGGGTTGGCCACCAGCCGCGCCACGTCGGATCGTCCGGCCAGCTCAAGCGCCAGGTCCAGATCGCCCTGCTCGACGACCACCGCGTTGACCACATAGAGGGAGCGATGCGGCACGCCGCCATCCTTCAACGCGGCCAACAAGCTGGCCTGACTACGCTCGGCAAGGGCGCGCAGAGTCTCGAAGACGAAACGGCCCTTCTCCTGCTTGCTGCGCAGTTGATAGGCCGGGCTGAGGTCGGCCTGGTCGGCCATCAACACGATGAACGAGGCGCGGCCATCGCTGGCCAAGGCAGCCAACACGGCGTTATCGATCTTGTCGGAAGCGGCAGTCGGGCTGCTCTCTTGGGCCAGGCCAGCGCCAGGCAGCAGGGCCAACGCCAGCAACAGCGCGGCCAGCGTCAGGCACAGACGTTGCCGACGAACGATCATGGAGTGAATAGGAGTCATAGTCAACAGGTCCTCCAGCAAGCAACAGAGTGAATGTGGCGTCAACACAACGGCCCGCATGATACTTCATGCGGGCCGTTGTGGCAAGTAGCCAGCAGCCAGTGACCAGTTGCCAGTAACCAGTAACCAGTGGCCAGAAGATGACTCTCCTGCACACTCCGAGTTACGTATCACGTATCACGTGTTACGTTTCGCGCCGCTGCTTCTCTAGCTCCAACCTGAGCTTCTCGATCTCCAGTTGCTGACGTTGCAGTTGTAGCTCGGCCGTGCGGGACTCGCGCGCCTCACGCCGCCAGGCCAGCAGGTTGGTGGAGAGCAGGCCGATCAAGGAGACGATGGACGTGGCGACCGAGACGGCTAAGACAACGCCCGAGGACTGGGAGTCGACCGCCAGCGGTGTGCGGCCGGCCACGGCCAGGTAGGCACCCAGGCTGACGGCCAGCATGGCCAGCGAAAGGCCCAACAGCACGCCAAACATCGCGGCCGCCCGCCGGGCGGCGTGCTGCCGCGGGTCGTCACCGGGGCCAGCACTGGCGGACACTTGTGGAGAGGCAGAATCGGTCATGGTCGTTCAGCTCAGCCCGCTAGCGTACTGGCCTGACCAGCCAGCTCTGGGAGGACACCCAGCACTCGGTAGGGCAGTAGAACGGGCACACGATGCGGTACCAGTAGCGGTCAGCGCTGACGCCGGTCACCTGCACCACTTGCCACGGCGCCAATTGACCGACGATATGGTAGCCCATACCTGGCCCGCTGCGCACGTTGACCACCCGCTGGGCCTGAACCTGCGTCACAGGGCCGGGGGCCGGGGGGCAACTGGGTGTGCAAGGGGATGGCGGCGGCGGCGGCGGCGGGGGCGGGGGCGGGGGCGGTGGTGGAGGAGGCGGCGTACAGCTCGGTGGATTACCGGGGCAGCCGGGCTGAGCCGGCAGGCTATACAGCGCTCGCACGTAATGCGGCGAACCGGTAATCCAGCACGTGACGACGCCGTTGCTCTGGCAGGCGATCTGGTACCAGCCGCCCTGGCCGACGCCGAGCACCTGGACGATCTGCCCGGCATAGACGGCGCCGATCACCGGAAAGCCGGTGCCGGGGCCGCTGCGGATGTTGACGTTGGACAGCGCCTGGGCATAGGGCGGCGCGCCACTGCTTTGAGCCGGCGCGGCGGCGGCGGGGGCAGCTAACGGCAGCAACAATGCGGCTAGCAGCGCCAGGCTCATGAGGACGAGAACCGGCTTGCGGCGCCGGTTGGCAATAATGCTACCTTTCATGGTGACCTCCTGTAGAGAATCCGATGCGATGACACCTGCCGTGCAGGCCTGCGAAGATTCTGACGTGTCGCCGACGGATTTGTCACGCTACCCGCCGCCGATTTGTTCAGAAACGGCTGCCAACTCGTCCAGCCACACGGCGGCGCTGGCGTCGCTGGGCATGCGCCAGTCGCCGCGCGGCGACAGCGCCACCGAGCCAACCTTTGGGCCATCGGGCATCGCCGAGCGCTTGAACTGCTGGCTGAAGAGGCGGCGGTAGAACAGATCCAGCCAGCGCAAGATTTCCTGCTCACCGTAGACGCCGTCGAAGGCCTGGCGAGCCAGGAAGAAGACTTTGGCCGGCGGGAACTGGAAGCGCACCACCTGATAGAGAAAGAAGTCGTGCAGCTCGTAGGGGCCGATGGTGTCCTCGGTTTTCTGCTCCAGCGCGCCGTCGGCGCTCAACGGCAAGAGCTCCGGTGTAATCGGGGTGGCGACGATGTCGCGCAGCACGGCGGCGGCCGGACCGCTCCACTCGTCGTCGGCCACCCACTCGATCAGGTAGCGCACCAATGTCTTGGGCACGCCCGCGTTGACGTGGTACATGCTCATGTGATCGCCGCTGTAGGTCAGCCAGCCTAGCGCCAGCTCCGACAAGTCGCCGGTGCCCACCACCAATCCACCCACCTGGTTCGCCACGTCCATCAAGACCTGCGTGCGCTCGCGGGCCTGTGCATTCTCGTAGGTAACGTTATGTAAATTCTCGTCATGGCCAATGTCGCGAAAGTGCTGGCGCACGGCGGCGGCGATGGGGATGGTGCGCAGCGTCACACCCAATGCCTCGGCCAGCAGAGCGGCGTTACCCTTGGTGCGCTCGGTGGTGCCGAAGCCGGGCATGGTGATGGCGACAATGCCATCACGCGGCAGCCCCAGCAGATCAAACGCGCGGGCCGCCACCAACAACGCCAGCGTCGAATCCAGCCCGCCGGAGACGCCGATGGTTACGCAGCGCAGCCCGGTATGGCGCAGCCGCTTGGCCAGGCCGGTGGACTGGATGGCGAAGATCTCCCGGCAGGAGGCCGCGCGCCGCTCGGAGTCGGCCGGCACAAAAGGGGTGCGGCTAAGCTGCGGCCGGATCAACTCCCGACCCTTCGGGTTTTCGGAAACCCGAAGGGTCTCACCCGGCAGATCGAAGTCCACCACGCGAAACGTGCTGTCCGCCTGCGAGGCCGAGAAGGTGCTGTTGCGCAGCCGTTCATGCACCAGGCGCTGCACGTCCACATCGGCCACAGCCAGTTGCGTGCTGAACTGGAAGCGTTTAGTCTCGGCCAAGACGGCGCCGTTCTCGGCGATCAACGAATGGCCGGCCCAGACGGTGTCGGTGGTGGACTCGCCCGGCCCGGCGCCGGCGTACAGATAGGCTGCCAGGCAGCGGGCCGACTGCTGGCGCACCAGATCGCGGCGGTATTCGACCTTGCCCAGCAGCTCGTTGCTGGCCGACAGGTTGAGCAACAACGTGGCGCCCGCGAGCGCTTGAGCGCCGCTGGGCGGCTGCACGGCCCACAAGTCTTCGCAGATCTCGACACCGATGCGCAGGCCGGGCACGTCGTCGGCCTGGAAGAGCAGGTCCAGGCCGAAGGGAATCGCTCCTTCGTAGCGCCGCAAGCGGATTTCCTGCGCCGCTGCCAGCGCGCCGGGCGTGAACCAGCGCTCTTCGTAGAACTGGTTGGTGGTGGGCAAATAACTCTTGGGAACGACGCCAAACACCTGCGTGTTGGCCACCAGCGCCGCACAGTTGTAGAGTTTGCCGTCTACTTCCAGGGGCAGACCAACGACTGCGGCGCATCTGGCTTCAAAAGCCGCCCAGGCGACGGTTTCCAGCGCGGATTTGGCCCGTTCCAACAGCGCCGATTGGTAGAACAGATCGCCGCACGAGTAGCCGGTGATGGACAGCTCAGGAAACAGGGCCAGCCGGCAGCCCTGCCGGGCCGCGTCGTGCAAGGCCGCGCCAATGGCCTGGACGTTGAAGTCCACATCGGCCACACGCAGCTCAGGGGAAACAACGGCCACACGCACGAAGCCTAGCGCGGCGGGAGTCAGTATCGGAGAGGATAACATGGAGGTTCCTCGTTGCGGCGCCGTCCGGTGCTTGATGCAAGCTGGCCATGATGGCCGAATCGCTGCCAAAGCGCCGGACGTCTATGCTCAGGTAGCTTGTTGACGCTGCCATTATACTGGTAGACGGCCAAGCGCGCAACCACACAATGGAGCGCCCCGCACAGCGTGTCTACTGACTTCTTGCCTGGCCCATCATATGGTAAAATCGTCTGCGATTAAGCGCTGATTCTGAGGGAAATGCCACGCACTCTGCGTTTAACCAGCTATAAAGCACCTTCGCGGCCGGATCGAACCGGGCATTTCATCGTACTCTAAGGAAACCACCCATGGCCCGTCCCCTCTTCGACTCACCCTATCTTTTTGGCATGCACGACCCGGGCGGTGAGCAGCACATGACTCAATCCGGCAAGCCGGGCTGGATCGTCTTTACCGAAGCGATCGGTTCTTACTCCAACGACCGCAGCGGCAAGGACTTCACACCGTGGAGCAACCAGGGGCTGGGCATTCTGGTCCGGATCAACAACGGCTACGAGCCAGCAGGCACTATTCCGCACAGCAGCAAATACGAGGAGTTCGCACAACGCTGCGCCAACTACGTGGCCGCCAGCCGCGGCTGCAAGCTGTGGATTATAGGCAACGAGATGAACCATCCGGTGGAGCGGCCGGGGGTGCAGATCGACTGGTCACGCTCAGCCTACGAAGCCTACGAAAGCTCGCGTGGGCGCATGGCGCCGTGGCGCTTCGATGCACTGGACACGGATACGCGCTCGTCGCGCATGGCGATCGTCAACCCTGGCGAGGTAATCACGCCGCAGCTCTACGCCCGCTGTTACCGCTTGTGCCGCGACGCCATCAAGCGGGTGCCGGGCCACGCCGACGACCAGGTGCTGGTCGGCGCAACAGCGCCCTGGAACACATTGACCAGATACGAAGGCAACCCCACGGGCGACTGGGTGCAGTACCACGCCGACATCCTCAAGATCTTGGGTGCTCAAAATTGCGATGGCGTCACGGTCCACACCTATACCCACTCCCCCGACCCGGCGCAGATCTACACTGACGCCTATATGGACCCGCCGTTCCAGAATCGGCAGTTCAACTTCCGCGCCTACCGCGACTTCATGAACGCGATTCCGGCCACGATGCGCCATCTACCGGTCTACATCACCGAGACCGACCAAGATGTAGCCTGGCTGAACCAAAACAACGGCTGGGTCAAGCGGGCCTACGGCGAGATCGACTACTGGAACCAGCAGCCTGGCAACCAGCAGATCCGGGCGTTGGTCCTGTATCGCTGGCCGCCGCTGGACCGTTGGGTGATCGAAGGACGCCAAGGGGTGATCGATGACTGGCGCGACGCGATGAAAAACGACTATCGCTGGCGCGCGACGCCCATTCCGACTCCGCCGCCAGCGCCGCCCGCCTTCGCGGTCGGCCAAACCGTCTACGTGGCCAGCGAAGCCTACCTGCGGCGCAGTCCGGGCTACAGCGGCAAGCCCCAGAGCGATGTGCTGGCGACTCTGCCGGTGGGCACGGCCTGCACGATCCTGGCTGGCCCGGAGACCGCCGATGGGTTGGACTGGTGGCAGGTGCGCTGCACGGTCGGCGGACAGCCTCTCACCGGCTGGGTGGCGCGCGTTACACCCGGCGGTGTGACGCTGCTCTCGACCCGCAAGCCGCCCACACCCGTGCAACCCCCGACACCCGTGCAACCACCCACGCCCGTGCAACCCCCGACACCCGTGCAACCGCCCACGCCCGTCCAGCCGCCGACGCCAGTCCAGCCGCCGCCAAGCCCTCAGGTCAAGGTCGGCGACACCGTGTGGAACACGGAGGTTCTCAACCTGCGCCGCTCGGCAGGTTTCCAGAACAAGCCGGCCAACGATATCATCTACGAAATCCCGGCCAACTCACAGTTGACCATCACCGGTGGGCCGCAAACTGTTGACGGTCTGGTCTGGTGGGGCGTGCGCTTTGTCAGCCAGTTCGGCAACCGCTACGACGGCTGGGTGGCCGGAGCCAAGGCGTCCGGCGCGCCGCTGCTGGTCACAACACCGCCGACGCCGGTCGTACCGCCTACACCGCCGACGCCGGTCGTACCCCCGACACCGCCGACGCCGCCGACACCGCCGACACCCCCGACGCCGCCAGCGCCTGTCGTGCCGCCTGCCCCTGCCACGCCCATTGAGACGGGCAAGAAGGCGGTGGCGCAGTCAGAGCTGGAGCTGCGCCGCTCGCCGGGCGCGACCGGCAAGCCGGCCACCGACGTGCTGTACCTTGTGCCAGCCGGCGCCGAGGTCAGGGTGCTGGAAGGCCCGCGCCAAGCCGACAACGTGCCGTGGTGGCGGGTGCGCTACGTCAGCAGCTTTGGCAATCCCTTCCTGGGCTGGGTGCCTGAAAAGACCGCGCAAGGGAAGACCTTGCTGGCCGCGCCGCAGACTCCTGTTCCTCAGCCGCCCGTACCGACGCCTCAGCCGCCCGCGCCGCCGCCTCAGCCGCCTGCGCCGACGCCTCAACCGCCCACGCCGACGCCTCAGCCGCCTGCGCCCCCTGCGCCGGCGCTGAGCAAGGGGATGAAGGCCACGACAACGTCGGTCGCGAACCTGCGCCGCACGCCAGGTTGGAAGGATAAGCCGGCCAACGACATCATCTACGAGATACCTTCCGGCTCACCGGTGACGGTAGTCGATGGGCCGCAGACCGTGGATGGCTTGACCTGGTGGAATGTGCGCTTCACCAGCCAGTTTGGCAACACCTACACGGGCTGGGTGGCGGCCACAAAGGCCTCGGGCGAGCCGCTGCTGGCGGCCGGCGCGCCGCCCGCGCCAACAGAACCCACGACACCGGTCACACCGACGCCAACAGAACCCTCCACGCCAGTCACGCCAACGCCCAGCGGCAAGTTCCAGCCCGGCCAGCGGGTCTACGCCGCAAGTTTCCTCAACCTGCGGCGCACGCCTGGCTACGTCAACAAGACGGCCGACGATGTGCTGGTCGAGGCGCCCTTCGGCGCAGCGCTGACCGTGCTGGGCGGGCCGCAGAAGGCTGACGATCTGAATTGGTGGCAGGTGCGCTATGTCGACGCCAGTGGTCGCAGCATCGACGGCTGGGCGGCCGAGGCCAGCAGCCGGGGCGCCGATTACCTGACGACGACCCAGCCGGCCGCCCCAATACCCAGCGGCCCCTTGCCCACCAAAACCTTCGAGACCGGCAACGTGGTGGTCAACGCCTACACTGAGCCGCTCAACGTGCGCCGGACGCCGGGCTACGTGGGCAAGGATAACAACAGCGACATCGTGGCAAAGCTGCCGCGCAACGCGCCTGTGGTGATCACTGAAGGGCCGCGCCAGGTCGATGGCCTGCAGTGGTGGCGCATTTCCGGCGCGGTCAACGGCGCAGGCGTGGACGGCTGGGTGGGCGAGGTGGGACCCAAAGGGCAGCGCTTCCTGATACCAGCCCAGCTCATGGGCAAGATCAACCTGGGCAAGCCGTTCGAGGGCAACTGGCGCGTGACGCAGCTCATGGCTGACCGGCCGGAGGTCTACAAGAAGTTCAGCTACGACGGTGTGCCGCTGCGCGGCCACAACGGCGTGGATTTTGGCACCCCCAACGGCACTAAGCTGCTGGCCACTGACGATGGCGAGGTAGTGCAGGTAGGCTTTGAGGCCAACGGCTTCGGCAACTTCGCCAAGCTAAAGCATGAATGGGGCGAGTCGGTTTACGCCCACATGGAGAAGGTCGGCGTCAAGGAGAAGGACCAGGTCAAGCGCGGCGATGTGCTGGGACTGAGCGACAACACGGGCAACAGCAGCGGCCCGCACCTGCGCTTTGGCGTGCGCATCCTACCCAACAAGCGCGGCGACGGCTGGGGCGGCTACCATGACCCCATTCCCTTCATGAACCCAGCCGACGTGATCATTCCCGACAGCATTCGCACAGTTGGACCGGAACCACAGGCGCCGGGCATGGCGCCGGACGAGCCAGGGCGCGAGCGGCCGTGAGCGGAATGTAGATCACGAACGCCCAGAGTCTGGACCACGAACACGCGAAGAAACACGAAGGCATCAAGCGCGAAGGCACGACCTATGGAGCGGTGCAATGAGTAGGGACTGGCAGCTCTTGGTCGAGGAGCACCCGGCGCAGCACGATATTGGCTTCCTCGAGCAGCGCATTATTGACTACAACTATGGCCAGGCTGGGGCCGGCGACGGGCGCGGCCTGGCCTGCTTCGTGCGCGACGGCGCAGGGCAGATTATCGCCGGCATCAGTGGCTACTCCTGGGCCGGCATGGCCGAGATCGAGTTCCTGTGGGTCGACGACAGCCTGCGCGGGCAGGGGGTGGGCAGCCGGCTGTTGGCCGCCGTCGAAGCCGAGGCTCTCCAGCGTGGCTGCGCGCTTGTCATCACCAGCACCTACAGCTTTCAGGCGCCGGACTTCTATCAGCGGCATGGGTATGAGGTGGTGGGCCGGATCGAGAACTGCCCGCCGGGATACACTAACTACTGGCTGAAAAAGCATCTACCCTTTGACGATGGCTTGAAGAGATGATACAATGGCGCTTGATCTCTAACGAGAGGGATACGGAGTACGTATGCCAACAGTTCGTGACGTATCTGGACCCTATCGGCTCTTCTTCTATAGCTTTGACTGCAATGAACCCAAGCATGTTCATGTGCGCCGGGAACGTATGGCTTGCAAGTTCTGGTTGGATCCAATCGTAGTCAGCTTCAACGATGGCTTTCCACCCGCTGAACTCAACCGCATTCGTAGGTTAATTGTTGAGAACCGGTCTAGGATTTTGGAGGCTTGGAATGAGCATTGTGGTGAATGATACACCCCGGATCATCAATATGATAGTCACCCACGACTTGATCACCGCAGAGTTGGCGGATGGACGATCGATCAGTGTGCCACTGGCGTGGTCATGGCGTCTGTCAGAAGCAACGCCGGAACAGCGTCGTAACTTCGAGATCATCGGGAGCGGACTGGGTGTACACTGGCCAGATATCGACGAGGATATCAGCGCCACGGGAATGCTAATTGGTATCCCAGCCCGACCGCGAACGAAAACACAGCGCAAGCCGGCGTCACAAGCCCAATCCCTGCAACCAGCAGTACCATGACCTACACTCTCATCCACAACGGCACTCTCATCGACGGCAACGGCGGAACACCCATCAAGAACGGCGCGGTGCTGATACAGGACAACCGCATCCGCGCGGCCGGCCGCAGGGCGGACGTGCCCCTGCCCGACGCGCCGCTGGCCATGCTGGACGCGGGCGGCGGCTGGATCCTGCCCGGCCTGATCGACACCCACGTCCACCTGATGCTGGAAGGAATCGACATCCCCCGGCTCCTGACGACGCCCTTCTCGCTGCGCTTCTACCACGCGCTGGACCACATGCGGCGCACGCTGGATGCGGGCATCACCACGGTGCGCGACGCGGGCGGCGCGGATTTGGGCGTCAAACAGGCGCAAGCGGCTGGCCTGGTGGCCGGCCCGCGCATGCAGATCAGCATTACGGCGCTGTCCACCACCGGCGGCCACGGCGACGGCTGGATGCCCTCCGGCATGGCGCTGGAGATCTTCCCGCCCTATCCTGGCATGCCGGTCAACACCTGCGACGGGGTGGAGCAGGTGCGCCAGAAGGTGCGCGAGGTGCTGCGCGCCGGCGCAGAGGTGATCAAGGTCTGCGCGACCGGCGGCGTGCTCAGCCCGACCGACCACCCGGAGTTCACCCAGTTCAGCGAGGCCGAGCTGCGGGTGATGGTCGAGGAGGGCGCCTATCGCCGCGGGATCAAGGTGATGGCCCACGCGCAGGGCGCGGAGGGGATCAAGAACGCGGTGCGGGCCGGCATTCACTCCATCGAGCACGGCATCTACCTGGACGACGAGGCCATCGAGCTGATGCTTGCCCACGGGACGTTCCTGGTGCCCACCTTGCTGGCGCCGCTGTCGGTGGTGGAGCAGGCCGAGAGCAAGGGCAACATGCCCGAATACGGCGTGCGTAAGGCGCGCGAGACCATCGAGATCCACAGCGAGAGCATCGAGCGGGCCTATCGGGCAGGGGTTCAAATCGCCATGGGCACCGATGCGGGCGTGATGCCCCACGGCACCAATCTGCGCGAGCTGGGCCTGATGTGCCAGATCGGCATGAGCCCGATGCAGGCGCTGGTGGCCACCACCAAGACCGCGGCCGCCTGCCTGGGCTGGCAAGACCGCGTCGGCACGCTGGAGCCGGGCAAGCTGGCCGATGTGGTGGTCACCAAGACCGACCCGCTGGCCAACATCCGCAGCCTGGAGGACGTCAGCAACATCGTGCTGGTGATGCAGGATGGCCGCGTCGTGAAGGATGGGAGAACCGCGGATTAGACATTCTTGCGCTGGGCCGCACCACCGTCGATAAATACGGGCGGGCTCGGTCGGAGACCGGCCCGAGCGCAAGTGTTACCCCACGCTGATGTAGATACGCTTGTTGATCGCACCCTTGGACTTGTAATCGGTCACGCGGATCGTCCCCACCTCGGCTGTATTGGCTACGTGGGTGCCGCCGTCGGCTTGCAGGTCCAGGCCGACGATCTCCACCGTGCGCACTTCGCTGATCCCCTCAGGCAGCAGGTTGATCTTGGTGCGGATCAGATCGGGGATCTGGAACGCCTCTGCGCGCGGCAGGATTTGCACGCGCACGTCGTGGGCCGCAGCGATCTCGGCGTTGCACTTGGCCTCGATCTCGCCCACCAGTTCGGCGCGCAGGGTGGCGAACTCGAAATCCATGCGCCCCTCCAGCGGCTCCATGGCGCCGCCCGTCACCTGCGCGCCGTAGTCGCGCCAGACGACGCCACAGAGGATGTGCATGGCGGTATGGGTGCGCATCAACGCGTAGCGCCGCTGCCAGTCCAGCCGCCCAACGACCTGCGTACCCACGGCGGGCAGGGCCATATCCGGCGCCAGCCAATGCCAGACGTGTTCGCCCTCACGCTTGACCTTGACCACGGGGAGGGTTGCGTCACCGGCCAGCAGCCAGCCGCTGTCATGGGGTTGGCCGCCGCCGCCAGGATAGAATGCTGTGCAATCCAGGCTCACGGCGTGCCGCTCCGAATCAGCCGCCGCAACCTGGGCTGTAAACTCACGAAGATAGCTATCTGTGGGGTAGAGAACCAATGTCACCTTGTCACCTTGTCACCTTGTCACAGTGTTACCCGGTCACAACGCAATGGGCGCGCGGCGCTCCAGCAACACCCGCTGGCTATCCACCGGCTCGACGCCGCTGGGCACAGCCCAGAGATAGGAGCCGTCAGATTGCAGGAAGCGGGCCTTGACCGTGTCGGTTTGATAGACCCGCAAGATCCCTTCCCTGATTTGGTCGATCAGCAGTGGGTCCAGCACCGGGAACAGCACCTCGACGCGGCGGTCGATGTTGCGCTCCATCAGGTCGGCGCTGCCCAGCCAGACTTCTTCCTCGCCGCCGTTGGCGAAGCAGTAGATGCGGCTGTGTTCCAGGAAACGGCCCACAATGCTGGTCACGCGAATATTCTCGCTGATGTGAGGCAGGCCCGGCCGCAGGCAGCAAATACCGCGCACTATCAGATCGATAATGACGCCTGCCTGCGAGGCCTCGTAAAGCAAGCTCACCGTCTGCGGATCGGTCAGGGCGTTCATCTTGAAGACCAGCCGCGCCGGCCGGCCCTGACGGGCATGGGCAATCTCGCGCCGAATCAGCGTTGCAATACCCTGGCGCAGGTTGACCGGAGCCACCAGCAGCTTACGATAGTGGCGTTGTTTTGAATAGCCGGTCAGGTAGTTGAACAGGTCAGAGACGTCTGCGCCCAAGTCGGGCCGGCAACTGAACATGCCCAGGTCGGTGTAGACGCGCGCCGTGCCTATGTTGTAGTTGCCCGTACTCAGATGGAGGTAGCGGCGCAGGCCGTCCTGCTCACGGCGCACCACCAAGGCCAGCTTGCAGTGCGTCTTCAGCCCCAGCAGGCCGTAGACCACATGCACACCCGCCCGCTCCAGCGCCCGGGCCCAGACGATGTTGTTCTCCTCGTCGAAACGGGCCTTCAGCTCGACCAGCACAGCGACCTGCTTGCCGTTCTCGCGGGCCCGCATCAACGCCTCGACCACGGGTGAGTTGCTGCCGACGCGATAGAGAGTCTGTTTGATAGCCAGCACGTGAGGATCGTCAGCCGCGGCTTTGACGAAATCGACCACCGGAGCAAAGGAATCGAAGGGGTGGTGCAGCAGGATGTCGCCGCGCCGGATGGCCGAGAAGATGGTCTCCTTGCCGCTCAACAACGCCGGCAAGTGGGGCACAAAGGGGCGGTCTTTGAGGTCGTAGCGGTCGATCTCCAGCAGACCAATCAAGCTGCTCATGCCCAGCGGATCGTCCATCTCATACACGTCGTCCGGCGCCACACCCAGATTGTGTGTCAACAATCCGCGCATGTGCTGCGACATGGCCTTTTCGATCTCGACCCGGACGACAGGTCCGAAGCGGCGCTGGCGAATACCTCGTTCGATGGTGCGCAGCAGGTCGTCAGCCTCGTCCTCCTGGATTTCGATGTCGGCGTCGCGAGTCACCCGGAAGGCAAAGGACTCCACGATCTCCACGCCGGGGTAAAGATAAGCCAGGTTTGCGGCTACGACCTGCTCCAACCAGACAAAACTCTGCCGAATGGCGCCGTCGCCGGCCGACTGCCCCGGGTCAACCCCATTGCTCTTGGCGCCGCGGCCGCGCGCACGCGGCTTAGTTCCAGCAGGCGTGCGCGGCAGCTCGATCAGGCGCGGCAACGTGGCCGGCACCTTGATGCGCCCGTAATGAACGCCCCCTTCGACAGGATCGAGCAATTTCACCGCCAGATTAACGCTCAGGTTGGAAATCTGCGGAAAGGGATGGCCGGGATCATAGACCAGCGGCGTCAGCACCGGAAAGACCTCGCGCAGAAAGTACTCGGTCAGCCAGGCCCGTTCACTGGCGGTGAGGTCGTCGTAAGAGCGGATACGAATGCCCGCCTGCGCCAACTGCGGCTTGAGATCGTCGGTCCAACAGCGCATCCCTTGCTCCAGCATGGGCAATATCCGCTCGCGCACGGCCGTTAATTGCTCGGTCGGCGTCATGCCGTCGGGTGGCAGCTCAACCGCGCCGGCCAACACTTGCTGCTTGAGGCCGGAGACGCGGATCATGAAGAACTCGTCCAGGTTGGCATGGAAAATCGCCAGGAACTTGACGCGCTCCAGCAGCGGATGCAACGTAGGGCTGAGCGCCTCCTCCAGCACGCGATGGTTGAACTCCAACCAGCTCAGCTCGCGGTTGATGTAGAGATAGGGGTCGCCGTGCGCGTTGTTCGCCTGGACGGCGCTGACGGCAGATCTCGGCTGGCGGCTCTTGGTCAAGGTTTTGGGTGTCATCGGTGCTTTCCCTGGGCTGGCTTATGGTAAGCGCAATTCTACCAGCGCTGCGGCGAATGTGCAAGCGCTGGTAAGGACGCCAGAAAAGTCATTTCTTCCGCAGAAATGACTTTTCTGATGACTAGCCAAACCTGTCCGGCTGGTAACCGGACCTACGCGTTGGTCAGAGGCGGTCTGCGGCGCGCCCACCAGCGCAGCAGTAACAGCGCGGTCAGCGCGCCGGCCGCGTCCACCAGCAGGTCGCGGACGTCAGGATGGCGGCCAGGCACAAAGGACTGGTGCAGCTCATCGGAAGCCGCATAGAGCACCGCGATGCCAAAGGCCAGCGCGGCGGCGCGGCTCGCCAGGGCAGGTGTGCTGCGCAGCGCCAACCACAGCAAGGCCGCCAGCAGCGCGTACTCCGAAAAGTGGGCGGCGACGGACACCAGATCGGGCTGCCAGATATAGTCCAGCAACGCAAAGCTCGACTGGTCGGAGAAAAAGTAGATCAGCCCCATCCAGGCAAACGCCAGGAGCCACCAGCGCCAAGGCCAGCGCTTGTGCGTCGCCGGGGGACGGTCGCCTGATGGAATACGCTCGGTTAACTCGTCCATAGTCGCCGATTATAGCGCGCCAGCCGTGTCGAGGCAACAACAGCGCCGTCGCAGCAGGGATAGTCGTAGCACCACGCGCAAGACTCCGCACCTGACAGTGCCGGGCGCCTCAATAGCGCAGCAGGGCTGCGTGATACACATTCAGCGCTGATTGCGCCAACTGCGGCCAGGCATAGTGCGCCTGCATGGCGGCCGCGGCAGCCTGTCCCAGATGAAGACGCAAATCACCGGCGCGCAGCAGCCTGATCATCTGCCCTGCCAGCCCTGCTGCGTCGCCAGGCGCGGCCAGCAGACCGGTCACGCCGTCCACGACCATCACGCCATACTCGCCGACGCGCTGCGTTGCGACCGGAACGCCGGCCGCCAGCAGGTCCAGCAGGCGCATGGGCGACTTGGCGCGGTTGAGCATCGTGTCCTGCACCGGTAGGAGGGCAGCGTCGGCAGCCGCGAACAGACCAGGCCGTGCATTGGCCGGCAGCCAGCCCAAGCTCTGAACCGAATGGCCCGCACCTGCTTCTGCCGCCATCTGCGCCAGCAAGGTCTCCTCCCCGCTGCGTCCCTGTCCAGCAACGAGCAGCCGCGCCGCCGGCTCGGCCGCCAGCACCTGCCGCCACACCTGCCACACATCGCCGGCTCCATGCTCGACAAAACGGCTGTAGAGCAGAACGCGTAGTCTGTTTGTCCTGTCTTCAGTCAGCCTGTCATCTTGGCGCCGCATAGCATTTTGGCTACGCGAAAACTCGACGCCGTTGGGCAGATATTGCACACGCGGTTGGCCCAGCGATCGTGCAAAACTCTCCAGCCAGCGGCTGGCCGCGGTCACGGCATGGGCGCGGCGCAGCAAGCTGCGCTCTTGCCACTGAAAGAAGCTGGCCCAGAGCGCAGGGTAGCTCAGCACACGGTTCCAACCCGCCTCGTAGTCGTCGGCATCCATCACCAGCGGCGCGCGCCCGCTCAACAACGCGGACGCAGCCAACCCGCTGTGCCCCTTGGGCTTGAAGCAATGCAGCACGTCGGGCTGCCAGTCCAGTGCGGCCCGTGCCAGGCGGCCGGCCAGCATCAGGTGAGCGGGCAGCGTCTGCCCGGGCGGCATGGCGACGTTGACCACGTCCACGCCGCGATCCTGCCAGCGCCGGCCGCTGTGCAGCGGCCAATCGTAGGGGGGAATAACGACGCGCACGGCGTGGCCTTGGTCAGCCAGCGCCCGCGCCAAGGGCAGCACGCGCCAGCGGGTTGTGCCTTTGGGGTGGATGGCGAAGGGGGCGATAAGGGCAATGCGCATGGCCGGCGGGCTCGGTCGGCCCACTTCGGCAGACCTCCGGGGTGCTGCGCAAAGACCGGCCCGAGCGAGGTTGGATCGCGATGGGCT
>JBAQCH010000120.1:0-6689 GCA_049294015.1 Anaerolineae bacterium | reverse complement strand
GGCTGGCCGTGGGCGGCGGCGCGCTGGGCGCGCTGGCCGGCAAGGCGGCCGGCAGCCCGCTGAAGAGCTTCGTGGAGGACATCGGCTCCTCGCTGACGCCCAACTCCTCGGCCATCGTCGCCGCCATCGAGCACACCTGGGTTGGCCAGGTGGAGGCTATGCTGGCCGCTGAGGGCGCCTACATCGCCAAAGAGACGATCAAGGCCGACATCGCCCAGCAGCTGAGCGTCGGCGGCAGTGTGCTGTACACAGCCGCGGCCGGCCCTCAGGCTGCCGGCATCGCGCGCGTGGCCGAGTCGCCAGCCGGTGCGCAGGTCAGCGCGCTGATTGCCAGCGACGAGGGCGTTCTCATCAGCGATGCCCAGTTCGTCGCCGAAGAGGAAATCGACGAGGCAAGCGGCGGGGAAGCTGAGGCGGGGGTTGCCGAGGAAAAGAAGAACGAGTAATTCGCAGACCAAGCCCATCGAGCGCAAACCCTTCGGGTTTCTGTGGTCGGCCACGAATCGCCGTTGACGCACGAAAACCCGAAGGGTCTTGTAAACACAACGTTGTAAGGAGATCGATACCATGGATAGGGAATACCCCTTGGGGCCGGTGGAGTACCTGACCTTTTACTTCGAAGGCAACCAGTTTCGCGGCGAAATCATCCCGGCGCTGACCGATCTGGTCGACACCGGCCTGATCCGCGTCATCGACCTGGCCGTGGTCAGCAAGGACAGCGACGGCAGTGTGACCATTCTCGAGGCCAACGAGCTGAGTGAAGACGTGGCCCTGGCGCTGGACATCCTGGACTACGAGATGGCCGGCATGTTGTCGGAAGAGGACCTGATGCTCCTGGCCGAGGCGCTGCCCACCAACAGCACCGCCGCGGCCCTGCTGATCGACAACGTGTGGGCCGGCAACTTCGCCCGGGCCATCCGTAGCGCCAACGGGGTGCTGCTCGACAGCGTGCGCATCCCCCATGAGGTGGTGCAGGCGACGCGCCAGAGTCTGCTGGAGGCGGCTGGGCTGAGCTGAGTAAAGCCCCGCTTCAGCCTCCTGCTGTGGTTCGGTCGGTGAGCGGCCACAGCAGGAATGGTTCCGTCTAAGAACGCCGCACCGCTGCATGAACACAGTGACGCATTCAAGCATGTATTGACCGTAATCTGAACACGAGGAGAGTTATGCGAAGATCACGCAACAATCGACCTAGTTTGATCGGCACGGCCGCGCGCACGGCCGTCGTGGTCGGCACCGCCACGGCCGTGTCAGGCGCCGTCGCCGGCTCCCAACAGCAGAAGGCGGCCGCCCAGCAAACCCAGGCCGCCGCTGCCCAGCAGCAAGCGCTGGCCGAGCAGCAGGCTGCGCAGGCTGCCGAGGCCCCAGCGCCGGCGGCTGGCATCACCGATGATACCCTCGCCCAACTGAAGCAGATGGGCGAGTTGCACCAGGCTGGCATCTTGAGCGACGAGGAATTCGCCGCCATGAAGGCCAGGTTGCTGGGCCTCTAGTCATCACAAGGGCTGGCGGATCGCTGGTTGGAGTCGCCAGCCCCTGCGCGTTCGCCGCGGCTGGCCAAAGACCTCGCCTTTGGTTCCTCTCTCTGCCATGATCGCTCGCCGTCCAACCCATGCCCGCCGCCAGCCGCAGGCCAAGCCGCAAGGCGGCCTGCTGGACCAATTCCTCGACCCCATCGACCTGCTGGCCGAGGTGATCTTCAGCGTGTTGATCATCCTGACCTTCACGCTGTGGTTCGGCATCATCAAGCTCGGCGCGACCCCCGACAAGGTGATCACCGTCGAGTACATGAATGAGTTCATCGTGGCCGTCGTCAGCGCAACCCTGGCCTGGGGCATCATCGACGGCATCATGCTAGCCCTGCTGTCGGTCTTTGAGCGCGGCGAGCGCCATCGCTTCCTGGCCGACTTGCAGGCGGCTGCCAACGACGCACAGGCCATCGACCTGATCGCCAGCGAGTTCGACTTCAGCCTGGAGCCGATCACCGGCGAGCAGCAGCGCCAGGGCCTCTACGTCGATATGCTGGAGCATCTGCGCGATAGCAAGCCGCGGCCGGTCGGCTTTCAATCGGACGATTTGGTCGGCGCGGCCGCTTCGGTGGTGGTGGCCGTGCTCGCCATCATCCCGTCTCTGATTCCGCTGCTGCTGCTGCGCGACCAGGGCGTCCTGGCCGTGCGCATCTCGAACACCGTGTCGTTTATCGTGTTGTTCACTGCCGGCTACCTGTGGGGCCGCTACACCCGGGCCAACCCGTGGAAAACGGGCCTGCTGCTGCTGGGCGCCGGCTTGATCATGATGGCCATCGCCATCCCGCTGGGCGGGTAAGCTCCAAGCTTGCCCCGCGGAAAATCATCACCTTGGAGACAATCACACCGGACTTCGCAAGTCGAAAGGAATTGCATCGATGAAAACCTTTGCGAAAATCAACCTGCTGCTCATTCTTGTGCTGCTGCTGGCGGCCTGCCAGCCTACGCCCCCGCCTGCCGAGCCGGTCGAACCGACCGCGCCTGCCGAATCTACCGTCGCGCCTGTGGAGCCCACAGCCGCGCCCGCGCCCAGCTTCGACCTGGCCGGCACCAACTGGGTGCTGAGCACGCTGAACGGCAACGCGCCGCTGGCGGGAACCACCTTGACGCTGCGCTTCGGCGTTGACGGCTCTGCCTCCGGCACCGATGGCTGCAATCGCTTCACGACCTCTTTCACCCAGGACGGCGCCAACCTGACCATCAACCCTGCGGCCGGCACGATGATGATGTGTCCGGAGCCTGAGGGCGTGATGGAGCAGGCGGCAGCCTATACGGCAGCGCTAGCCGCCACTACCAACTTCTCGGCCAACCAGAACCAACTGGCCTTGCTGGCCGGCAATCAGATCGTCGCCACCTTCGCCGCCGACGTGCAAGATCTATCTGGCACCGACTGGAACGTAACCATGGTCAACAACGGCCGCGAGGCCGTGGTCGGCGTCATCGAAGGCACTGAGATCACGATCCTCTTCGGCGCGGACGGCGAGCTGAGCGGCAGCGCGGGTTGCAACCAGTACATCGGCAGCTACACCGTCGACGGCAGCAGCATCCAGGTCGGCCAGCTTGGCTCGACGATGCGCTTCTGCGCCGAGCCCGAAGGGGCGATGGAGCAGGAACAGGCCTTCCTGGCCGCCCTGCAGAGTGCAGCGACCTTCAGTATCGAGGGTGATACGCTGCAGATGCGCACGGCTGGCGACGCCATGGCTGTCCTGGCGACCGCTCGCGTCGAGGTAGACCTGCCTGCGCCGCCTGAGCCGACTACCCCGACTGGCCGCGTCGTCGGCACGCAGGCCCTCAACATCCGCTCCGGCCCCGGCACGGTTTTCCCGGTGATTGGCGTTGCCCGCCTGGGCGACGAGGGCGAGCTTGTCGGCCGCAGCGCTGATGGCCGCTGGTGGGCCGTGGCGATCCCGTCCGCGCCGGGCGGCGTTGGCTGGGCGTCGGCCGACTTCGTGCTGGCCACCAACGCCGAAAACGTCCCCGTGATGCAGGGCCCGCCCCCGCCCGCCCCGACGGCAACACCCGTCCGGCCAGCCCCCACGGCGACGCCGGCCCCGGCCCAGCCAACCGCGACGCCTTCGGCTGAGATCAACTTCAGCGCCGACCGTACCACCATCATGCAAGGCGAGTGCGCCACGCTGAGCTGGTCAGTGCAGAACGTGCAGGCGGTCTGGGTCTATCCGCTCGGCGCCAACTATGCCAGCTTCCCGCAGGCCGGCCAGGGCAGCCAGCAAGTCTGCCCAGCCACCACAACCACCTACGAGATGCGCGTGCGCCTGCGCGATGGCAGCACGCAGTTCCGCCAGGTGACCATCAACGTCACGCCGCTTGCCCCCACCGCCACACCGGCCCCCGCGCCTGATGCGTTGAGCGGCACGCGCTGGACGGTCGTCAACTACAACAACGGCAGCGCGATCGTGACCCTGCTGCCGGGCACCACCGTCACTGTCGACTTCGGTACCGACGGTCGCGTGACAGGAAATTCTGGCTGCAACACCTACCAGGCGTCCTTCAGCCTTAACGGCAACGCCATCTCCATCGGCCAGCCCGCGGGTACATCGATGATGTGTGCGGAACCGGCCGGCGTTATGGAGCAGGAGGCGGCCTTCCTGGCGGCCTTGCAGGCTGCAGCCACCTTCCGCATCAATGGCAACACGTTGGACCTGAACACGGCTGGCGGCCAGATCGCCATCGTGGCCTCGCGCGCGCCCTAGTCAGCCTGACTTGGGTGCGTCTCGCAGCGTAAGACATGACATTTCTTCCGAGAAATGTCATGTCTGGCGCCGTACCACACGTCTCGTAGCGCCAGACATGACATTTCTTCCGAGAAATGTCATGTCTGGCGCTGCCCTCCCCTGGAGCGACCCGTGAGCCCTCACCTGCGATACCCGTTGATCCTCCTCATCGCTCTCTTGCTGTTGGTCGGCTGCGTTCCGCCGGCAACCCCTGTCCCCGCGCCAACCGCCGCGCCGCCGTCCGCTGAAACGCCCACAGCCGTCGCCCCAGCCGACTTGCCATCGGCCGTCGAGTACAACCTGGGCGAGGCCACCATCGTCCAGCAGCGTTTCCCCGAGGACAGCCGCTTCCGCACCATGCCGGTGCGGCTGAACGGCCTGATCGCCGCGCCCAGCCAGGGCGACGGCCCGTTCCCCGTGGTTATGATCATCCACGGCACCCACCCCGGCTGCCCCCTGGACGAGATGGGCGTGGATCGCTGGCCGTGCGACCCTGAGGTGGAACAGCGCAACTACAGCGGCTTTGCCTACCTGGTGGAGGCGCTGGCGCAGCAGGGCTACGTGGCGCTGGCCCCCAACTTCAACGCCGAACACACCTTTGGCTTCGGCGAGCCGGTTCCCGGCGAGCGGCTGGAGCAGGTCTTCGACTTGACCATGCAAGCCCTGGCTGAGGCTGCGGCGGGCGGCGCCAACGGCTTCGCCGTCGACCTGGCCGGCCGGGCCGACTTGAGCCATCTGGCGCTGCTGGGCCACTCGCGCGGCGGCGAAGCTGGCGTCGGTCTGGCCAACAGCCCAGAGCTAAGAGCCGCCAGTCGCGGCTATGGCCCGGTCGCCGGCGTGCTTTTGATCGCTGGAGCGTCCACGTTCCTCGACCCATGGACCAGCGTCAGCGCGCCGCTGGCGACAATCCTCTCAGCCTGCGACGGCGATGTGACCGATCAAACCGGGCAGTTCTTCTTCGAAGGCCCGCGGCTGGCGCCGGATCAAGCAGCGTGGGCGGCGTCGGTCTGGCTGGAAAGGGCCAACCACAACGGCTTCAACACCCTCTTGCCCGGCGATATGATTGTGCAGCGCGACCGGCCTGACTGCAACCCGCTGTTGGACGGCGAGGCGCAGCGCGCCTGGCTGGCCGACTACAGCGTCGATTTCTTGACTGTTTTGTTCGCCGAGGACCCTGCGCTCGTCGAAGAGGCCAAGGCGCGCCTGGGGCTTGACGTAACCACAGCCGCGCCAGCCGACTTGTACGGCTTGCCGGCGCGTGTGGCCTATCTGGCGCCAGCCGCTGATCGGCAGTCGGTCATGGTGCCGATCGAGGCCGAGGAGTTGGCGACCAATCTGCTGGGCGGCCAGGTCATCGCTGAAGACGTGACCACCCACTTCTGCCCCAAGGGCTTCTATAGCGCCTTGAGCATGCCTGGCAGCGAGCCGTGCCGGCGCAACTACGTGACCGTGCCCGGCCAGCCGTCACACGCTGTAGTCTCCTGGGAGCAGCCGGGCGCTGCGCTGCGCTTCACCTTGCCGGAAGGCAGCGGGAATTTGAGCGACTTTTCCACGCTCAGCCTGCGCGTGGCCGTCGATCCAGCCTCGTTGTTGAATGCCGCCGGCAGTCCGCAGGCCTTCAGCATGCAATTGACTGATCGCGCGGGCAACCGTGCGGCCGTGCAGACCCGCGCTGACGAGCCGGCGTTGGGCTTTCCAGCGGGTGAGATGCAGGAGGTCTCGGCGACCAGCAGCGGCTTCTTCACCGGCATCGTTCCGCTTACCGCCATCCGTGTGCCCTTGAGCGCCTTCGACGGCGTCGATCTGAGCAATATCGCCGAGGTTGCGCTGCTGTTCGATCAGACCTCTGGCGGCGCGCTTTTCTTGGCCGATATCGAGTGGCTGCGGCCGTAGGGCCGACCCCGACCCAGTACCAAGGACTGACAGTCCTGGTAAACCGGTAGACCATCAGGACGCGCTGAGACCTGCTCTTGCGACGGACTCAGGACTGTCAGTCCTACGAGAACTTTAGGGCCGACCCCGACCAAGTACCAAGGACTGACAGTCCTGGTAAACCGGTAGACCATCAGGACGCGCTGAGACCTGCTCTTGCGGCGGACTCAGGACTGTCAGTCCTTTGAGAACTGCGGAAACACTGCCTATGCAATCCACACCTGATGCGCGAACGCTGGCGCGTAGAGTCGGTTTCGATCCGGCTTACCTGGAGGCCTTCCAGGCCAAGATGTTCATCGAAGGCCCAAAGAGCGCGCGGCGGCTGACCAACTTCTTCGTGCTGCTGCTGTTGGCGACGGTCATCGCGACCTTTGGCGTGCTCTCCGACTCGACGGCGACCGTGATCGGCGCCATGATCGTGGCGCCGTTGATGGGTCCCATCATGGCCACGGCCGCGGCCACCGTTCGATCACCAAATCTGTGGACTGATACACGTGTGCCC
>JBAQCH010000119.1:0-4958 GCA_049294015.1 Anaerolineae bacterium | reverse complement strand
ATCCTGGCCCAGCGACGGCGCTGCCCTGGCTGTGGATCGTGGCCGGCGCCGGCGCGGCGTTGGGCGTCAGCCGGCTGCGGCGGCGCGGCTAGGCAAGATGAGTAGAAGCTGAAGAAGCCGGGCTTTGCCGAAAAAGCCCGGCTTCTGGCATGAGGGAAGGCGCGGATCGGGTTGGTTACCCGGTTCGCGTCTTTTTTGAATCCTGTGCGCCTGCATCCCCCCCGTTGCCTCATTTTTGGCCTCTGTAGAGGCGTATGGTATCATGCGCGCCTGACAACTAGAGTAGGGAGTCTCGGTTATCAACAGCAGGCGCCGGCAGCAGACGCCTGCTCGGCGCCGCGTTCCGGCGTCGAGTGGATCGTACTGTCAGCGCTGCTCCTCAACCCCTCATTTCTTCCCTTTCAGGAAAGGAGCTCTCTTGTGGCACCCTCAACCCCGTCCCTACCCGCGCGCCGCCTTGGCGTCATCATGGTCGTCGTTCTGTTGCTGGCGCTGCTGGCGCCATTGACGCCGACCAACTTCGCATCACTGGCCGCCGCACAGGATGCGCCGAACGACCGGTTGGTTCTCCTCAGCCTGCTCGACGGGCCGCCGTTGCCCGCCGACCTGAAGATCCTGGAAAGATACGGCGATGCCTTCGTGCTGGCGCAGGTATCCGAGCAGCGGCTGGCCGCGCTCCCGCCGGCCAACATCTATGACCTGTTGCCTGAGCGCACCATGATCTCGCTCAACGGCTGGGTGTGGGATACCCAGCAGGGGGAGCCGGTAGTCTCCGATAACCTGCGCTCGGCGCCGGATGATCCCTACTTCCTGGTGCAATTCTACGCGCCGGTCAAGGATGAGTGGGTGAAGAGTTTGGAGGCGCTGGGCGTCGCTTTCCTGGGCTATCATCCCAACAATACCTACATTGTGCGCATGGATCCGGCCCTGGTGGGCAAGGTGCAGGCCGCCCATGCGGTGCAGTGGGTGGGCCACTATCACCCGGCTTACCGCTTGGCGCCGCAGAGCGACCTGGTCAAGGCGCTCAAAGCAGATGATGGCCGCATGGTCGTGGAAGTGCGCGGCTTTCCGGGCGACAACGTGGCCCGGCTGCAGGCTGAGCTGACCAGGGCCGGCGCGTTCGTTGGCAGCGCCGCGTCCGACCCTGTCCCTCAGCTCCAGGTTCTGACCACGGCCGAGTTGCTCCCCCGGCTGGCGGCCATCCTTGGGGTTTACCGCGTGGATGCCTATGATCCACCGTCGCTGTTCAACGACAAGGGGGTGCAGACCTCGCACACCTGGGACGTGTGGAAGCAGGGACGCAACGGTCTGCTGCAAGATCTGATGGGCAAGGGGCAAACTGCCGGCCTGGTGGACACTGGCCTGGACAATGGCAGCGCCAGCCCCACCGTCGAGGATTTTTACGACTATACCAGTGGGACAACTACCAGCCGCGTGCTTTCCGTTGCGGCTGCCAACCAGTGCAGTGGGTTTACCGTGTGCACGTTATTATTGGGCGGCTGTGTTGCGACCGACACCGACGGGCATGGCACGCACACGGCCGGCTCCATCGTGGGCAACGGCTACAACTCGCTGGCCCAGCGCGGGCTGACTGCCAACGCGACCGCGGCCGACCCTTCCTTCGATTACGCCTGGGGGACCGGTCTGGCCCCCGAGGCCAACATTCGCGCGATCCGCGCGTTGACTGGAAATGGCGGGCTCTGTATCAATGTGCCCGCTGATTGGAACACCCTGTACAACTACGCCGCCAACCCTGCGCGCAATGTCAGCAACTCGTGGGGCAACACTACTTCCACTTACGGCAGCAACTCCTACACCGCCGACAACGTGATGTGGACCCGCCAGGACTACCTGATCGTGGTGGCGGCCGGCAACTCCGGGCCGACCAGACAGATCGCTCAGCCGGGCAACGCCAAGAATATCATCTCGGTGGGTGCGGCGCAGAACCACCGCCCCGCCCTGGGAGGGTACGCCGACACCGCCAGCGCCTTGACCTACTTCAGCGCGCGGGGGCCGGTGGCCACCAGCGGCGACACCCGCTTCAAGCCCGACATCGTGGCGCCCGGCGCCTACGTCCTCTCTACCCGCACCAACCAGGCAGCCGCCGGCAGCGTGGTGGCCTGGGGCAACGAGCCAGGCGACGGCGACGGCGATGGCCGACCCGACTATGCCTGGAGCAGCGGCACCTCCATGTCTACGCCGCTGGTTACCGGCGCGGCCACCGTGGCGCGACAGTATTTCCAGGAAATCCAGGGCCTGGGCAATGCCACACCGCCTAGCGCTGCGTTGATCAAGGCTGCGTTGCTCAACGGCGCGGTGGATATGGGCTATGGCTACGAGGCGTTCACCTCGCCCGTGGGTGACTTCTACGGCGGCCGCAACATGCAGGGGTGGGGCTTCTTCAACGTCGAGCAGTCGCTCACCCCGCGCGCGCCCCGCTCCTTCTTCTTCGATGACTTCACCAACATCACCAACAGCGTGCTCCAGTCTACTCTGGGCGCCAACAGCACGGGCGACTACGTCGAGTACACCATGAGTGTGGTTGATAGCAGCGAACCGCTCAAGGTTACCCTGACCTGGACCGACTCGCAGACCGGCTCGCAGGGCTATGCCGTCAACAACCTGAACCTGCTGGTGACCGCCCCCGGCGGCGCCCAATATCGGGGAAACAACTTCACCGGCGCCTGGTCGGTCACCGGCGGCGCCTACGATGCGGTCAACAACACTGAGGCGGTTTACCTCCAGGCCCCGGCTGCCGGCGTCTGGACGATCCGCGTGACCGACGCCGCGCACGGCAATGGCACGCAGCCTTTCGCCCTCTACCTCTCCGGCGGACTGGGGACCAACCCTGCCTGGACCCGCGCCTGCTCCGGCACCGCGGGGACCTGCACCGCCGCGCGCGGCGGCACGTCGGGCCAGACCAACGGCGGGGTCGCGGTCAACTACTTCCCCTCGCTCAAGCCGTTGAACCAGGCCGCCGACAATGTGGCGCCCGGCTACGCGACCAGCGGTACCTTCCGGCTGACCAATTGGGGGCGCAGCAGCGACACCATCGCCCTCTCCTACGCGGTCACTGACATGACCGGCGCGGCCGTGCCCGGCGTCACTGTCGCCTTCAGTCCGGCCGGCCCCTTCAGTCTGGCTTCGGAGGCCACGACGGACGTCACAGCCACAGTCAACGTGGGTTCCGGGGTGAGCGCCGGCGCCTATGACGTGCTGGTGACTGCCGCCTCGACCAACGCCGGCAACCGGCGGGATGCCATGGTGATCCCCCTGAACGTGGTTGTGGCCGCCAACATCAGCAATCAGGCGTCGGCCGTATCCGCATCAGGCGCCCAGGTCACCTCCGACTTCTGGGCTTCAGGGCAGACGCTGTGGGCTGCCTATTTGTCGGGTGAAAGCCATCTCAACGGCGAAGCTCAGGTCCGGGCCTCCTGTTCGGTGGACGGCGGACAGACCTGGAGCGACGCGGGACAGGTGGACGCTGGCGACGGCGCCAGCTACTTCGGGCCGGTTATCGCCGGCCGTGCAGACGGCAGCAGCGTCACCGTCGTCTGGCTCAAGCCCAACCAGGGCGCCTATGCCCGCACCTGGACGCAGACCAACGGCTGCAGCGGCGCGTGGGGCGCGGTTAAGACTTTGGCCACCTATCCTGGGGGCAACTACCGTATCGCCTATCCGGATGTGATCTACGACAATGACGGCACGATACTGGCCACGTGGCGCAAGAATGACAACGCCAGCGGCGGCGTCGACGGCATCTTCTCCAGCCAGTCCACCGACGACGGCGCGACCTGGAGTGCAGCGGCCAGCGTGCCTGACGCCAGCGGCGCTGACGCGACGCACATCATGGGGCAGTTGGCGTTGGACACGGCGCGCAATCAGGTGTGGATGGCCTACCGCAACAGCGCCAACAGCGGAGACGTCTATCTGAAGCGCTGGGATGGCAATACCAACGCCTGGGCCGCGGCTGGCGCGGGTCACGTCGCGGTGGCCACCACCGCGGACGTGGAGACGCGCCCCGCTATCGGCTATGTGGCGGATACCGACGCGCTATGGGTGACGTGGCATCGCTACGCCAGCGCGGCCAACGCCTCGGCCCGTCTCTACTACGTGCGTTCCAACGCGGGTTCGCTGCCCAATCCGACCTGGGGAACCGCTTATCAGTACCCAGCCGGCGTGCGCACTGCGGAGGAGCATCCGGCGATGGTAGTGGGCGACGGCGCCAATTCCTACATCATCTACCTGGCCCATAACGATAGTTTCCGCGGCAACAACGTCTACGCACTGCGCGTGCCTGCGGCCGGCGGCGCGCCCAATCTGACATACCAGGTCTCGGCGACGGTGGACGATCCGCCCCTCTTCGCTCGCGGCAACGCCGGCTCGCCCAAGCTGATGTGGGCCACTACGACGATAAACGCCGTTACCATCACCGGCCCAACCTGTCTCTACAGCAAGAACACGCCGGTCAACAATACTCCGAACTACGCGGCCAACCTGGGAGTCTCGCAGACCCTCTACAATCTGGAGCAAAACTTCGATCTCTATCTGTGCCAGGTGGCAGAGTCAGCTCCTACCGCCGTCGCCCTGGCCGAGTTCAGCGCGGCCCAGCAGGGCGACGCGGTGCAGGTGAGCTGGGAGACGGTCAGCGAGCTGGACAACGCCGGCTTCAATCTCTATCGCAGCGAGAGCGCGGCCGGCCCGCAGACGTTGCTGACTTACCTGCCGGCGTCGTCGCCCGGCGGCACGGCGGGTGCGGCCTACGCCTACGAAGACCGCGCCGGCCTGACGCCCGGCCAGAGCTACTACTACTGGCTGGAGGACGTGGCCATCAGCGGTGCGACGACGCTGCACGGCCCGGTCAGCGTCGACTTCGTGGCGCCGACGGCGGTGACGCTGGACGGCGTCACCGCCAGTCCGGCGGCCGGCGCGGCTGCGCTGCCCTGGCTGTGGGTGGC
>JBAQCH010000118.1:0-2522 GCA_049294015.1 Anaerolineae bacterium | reverse complement strand
GCCTTGCGGGCCGGCTGGCCCGGTGACACCCACGAGGCCGCCCTGCCCGCCCAGCAGGCAGAACAGCTCCTGCTTCAGCCGGTCAGGCACCAACACCGGCCGCGCGTCGTTGTCGATCGCGACGCTGTTCACCAGCAGCGCGCCGGCCGCGTCCACATCGAAGTGAATGGCCGCCAGCAGGATGCAGTCGCTGCGACTCTCGAAGCGCGGGCAGACCTCCGTCACCCAGACTGCCAGCGCCTCGCGCATGGTCTCGCACAAGGTCGAGGCATACAGGCCGATGCTGTCCTCGGGCGGCGACAAGGTGGGCGGCGATTCCTCCAGGCCCAGATGGCGCACCAGTTCGATCAGGTAGGCGCTGTCGTCGGGGTCGGGCGGCGAGCCGCTCTCGGGGATGATCTCGATGCGCTGCAAGAGGTCGCCAAAGGCGCGGAAGTGGTCCTCACGCCCCTGCTCCGGCGCGGTCCAGGAGAACTCAGTGCGGAAGGTCTCCAGGATGCGCGACGGCGCGCGCGTGTCCTCCTCGGAGGCGCAGGCGCGGCCGGCCACCGGCACCAGGTCCACCAGGCACTCGTCGTAACACAGGCTGACGTAGGCGGTGTAGGAGCCGGGGCCGCTGAAGCCGGGCAGGTCGCTGCTGTGGCGCTGGAGCCAGGCGCCGATGCGCGCGCACTGGTCGTGGTCCACCCAGATCCAGTCGCCCTGGGGGCTGACCGCATAGCCGCTGCTGACGTAGATCTCCGCGTCGGAGCCGTCGCTCAGCGGCCGGGCCGTGACCTGCAAGCCGCAGACCGTGCCGTAGCCGTGCAGCAGCAGGTTGCTGATGCGGTGCTTCCACTCGAAGTGCGTCTGCTCCTGGCGAAAGTCCTGCTCGCCCAGCACCATGCCAAAGGTGTAGTTGACCCGCTTGTTGGGCGGCTGCGGTAAACACTCGGCTGGGGTCGAAATGCAATCTCTCATGTGGTCTCTCCTTAGGCGGGCTTGGGGAGGGGTAGATTGGTAGATTGGTAAGTTGGTAATGTGCGAACATGACCAATCTACCAACTGACCAATCTACCCAATCCCGTGCTACCGCAGCGGGTCACGGTCGCTCACATACCGCTCTGCCGTGTCCATGGGATGATGCGGCACAAGATAGCCGTCGGCCAGATAGTGCTGGCCGACGATGATCGGCGCGAAGCGGCTCTCCGGGCCGACGATGGTGTCCATGCCCAGCCGGATCTCGCCGATGCGAAAGGCATCCCAGAAGCGGCGCACCTCGAAGTCGGTGTGGGCCGGCTTTTCCAGGTTGATGATGCGGCCCACCATGGCCTCTTCCTCGGCCGACATGCCCTGCGGCGTCAAGACCGAGAAGCGGTGGGCGTCGGCAGCGAAGGCGCGCAGGCCGCCCTCGGCCGTGGGATCGCCGGCCACCAGCTCGCGGCCGCCGCGCGTCATGAAGCGCTCGATGATGCGCACCTGCGAAGGCTGGGCCAGCACGTAGTCGTAGAGCATGTCCTCCAGCGCCTGCTCGCCCGTGGTCGGCGTCGGATGGGCCATGCCCAGCCGGTCCAGATCGCGGTGCAGGGGATGGCCGGGATCGACGGCCGCCTGCTTGAAGCGCTCCAGCAGGATCTCCAGGCAGGGGTCCAGCAACAGCAACAGCGCGAAGCGGATGCCGTCCAGCGTGCCGCGACGCTGGTAGAGCTTGCGCGCGTAGCGAATGAACAGCCGCCGCCGGTCGAAGCGCGGGTGATAGTACGCCTTGCCGGTCGAGTAGCCGCCGGTCGAGTAGCCGTCTGCGGCGTATCGAGACCCGCCGTACCGCGACCCGCCCGCCACTCGCCGCGCCTGAATGTCCGCCCACAGCGGGTCCACCATCAGCCCATACCAGCCGGCCAGCCAGTCCAGCGCGTCGCCGGGCGCGCTGCGGGCGTCGAACAGCACGCTGACATCGCGCATCTTGCCCTCGATCTCGCTGTAAAAGCCCTCCGGATTGGCCAGCAGGCGCTCCAGGAACGAGGCAGCGTCGGCGTCGGCCGGGTCGCGGTAGATCGCAGGCAGGTAGCGCTCCGGGTAGGAGAAACGGGGGTAGTAGACCCGCAGCGCCTCCAGCGCCGGCGTGACGCGGCCGTTGCCGGCCAGCTCCAGCCGTACCTGGGCGTAGCGGCCGCGCGTAGCCTGGATCAACAGCTCCCACACGCCGCTGTCGTCCAGCGACCGCGCGTCGTGACCGCTGGCGGCAGCCTTGTGCAGCAGCCCGGGCCGATAATACGGCACTTCGCCGTCGTCGCGGCGCAGCACCAAAGCCGGCTCCAGCGTAAAGGGCACGGTGGGCAGCAGGTCCGGGTCGTTGTGCGCTCGCGTCCAGACGCGCACCTGGCTGCCGGCCGGAATGCAGGCATCCAGGAGCAGCCGGTGCCAGGTGCAGTTGCGGGTCTTGCCGTCCAGCACCGGCGTGTCTAGCGTAGCGTCGCGGGCGTACTTCGGCTCGTCCACCGCCACCAGCTCGGCCCAGCGCGCCGCGGCGTCCAGGTCTGCGT
>JBAQCH010000117.1:0-19760 GCA_049294015.1 Anaerolineae bacterium | reverse complement strand
CTTGCACATGCCCGCCAGACGCAGCGTGGCGCAGCGCGTTGGCCAGCAAGTTGCGCAGCACCTGGGCCAGCCGGTCGGGATCAGCCAAGGCCGGCGGCAGGCCGCTGGGCGCGTCCAACTCCAGGCTGATCTGGCTGTCCTGCGCCAGCAACGCAAAGCTGTCCACCGTCTGCGCCAACAGCGCGGCCACGTCCACCGGCCCCAGGCGCAGCTTGAGCTGGCCGGCCTCGGCCTGGGCCAGCTCCCGCAGGTCGACCACCAGCCGGCTGAGCAGGCGGGTCTCGTCGTAGATCGTGGCGATCTCGGCCCGCTCCAGGGGGTAGACGCCGTCCAGCAGCGCCTGCAAATTGCCCTGGATCACGGTCAGCGGCGTGCGCAGCTCGTGAGCCACGTCGGCCAGCAGGTTGCGGCGCAGTTGCTCGGCCTGCTCCAGATTTTGGGCCATCTGGTTGAAGGAGCGGGCGAGGGCCTGCGTCTCAACCGTGCCGCGCTCGGGCACCCGCTGGCTCAGGTCGCCGGCCGCGACGGCCCCAGCCGCGCTTGACACCTGACCCAACGGCGCGGCCAGGGTGCGGGCCAGCACCACCCCGACGATGGCGCCCAGCAGCAGGGCAACGACTGCTCCGACCAGCAAAGCCTGGTTGATACGGTCGAGAAAAGCCTGCTCTGCGCCAGCCAACTGTGCGCTGCCGGGGGTAAGCGTCAACAGATAGCCCACCGTGGCGCCGTCGACGACGATGGGGATGGCCGTCTCCCGCTGGTTGCGGCTGAGGGTTTCGCCCAGCGCGCCGCCCGCGCTGTCGTACAGCACCTGGCCCGCGGCGTCGGCCAGTTGCAGCGTCCACATGCCGCCCCGGCCGGCCACCGCGCCAAACCCTCGCCCGCGGCTACCCATTGCGCCCATCCCCGAAAGCTGTGCGGCGATGCCGTCCCAACTACCCTGCGCTGCGTAGTAGGCCGCCAGCTCCGGCGCCAGACTCTGGGTACTCGCCATCTGGCCGGCCGCCAGGTAGCGGCGAAACTCACTGCCGGTGGCGCGGTTGGCCAGCAACGCCACGACGCCCACCGCCAACAGCGTTGTCGCCACAATCGCCAGGGTCAGGCGCACGGAGAGCCGGTTCATGGTCATCTGTCTCCCTGGAAACGGTAGCCGACGCCGTAGACGGTCTGGATGATGGCCGCCGCAGAGGCCGGGTCGGGTTCGATCTTACGGCGCAGGTTCTTGATGTGGCTGTCTACGGTGCGGTCCAATCCCTCGTAGCTATAGCCCAGCGCCTGCTCGATCAGCTCGGCGCGGGTGAAGGCGTGGCCGGCGTTGGCCATCAGGGTATGCAGCAGGGCGAACTCGGTGGGGGTCAACTCCAGCGGCTGGCCGGCCAGGGTCGCTTCATGCCGGTCCGGATCCAACGCCAGGTTGCCCGATTGCAGCAGACGCACGGGCGCAGGCGCTGTTGCCGAACTGCGGCGCAACACCGCACGCACGCGCGCCACGATCTCGCGCGGGTTGAAGGGCTTGGTGACGTAGTCGTCAGCGCCCAGCTCCAGGCCGACGATGCGGTCGGTGTCCTCGACGCGGGCCGTGACCATGATGATGGGCGTGGCGGCCAGGGTCGGATCGCTACGCACGGTACGGGTGATGTCCCAGCCGTCGCGGTCGGGCAGCATCAGATCCAGCACCACCAGGTCAGGCTTCTCGCGGCGCAGGGCGTGTAACGCAGCCGCGCCGTCATGAGCCACAGTGACTCGAAACCCGGCCTGCTCCAGGTAGGAGCGGATCAGGCGGGCAATTTGTTTGTCGTCATCGACAACGAGGATGCATTGGGACATTGGTATGTGATGGGATCGGCTAGCGGTAATCGGTGATCAGTTAACTGTCAGTGGTGAGGGGATTTTACCACATGAACTGGTTATTTTGGGAGTTGTCTGGCAGCCAAAGGCCCAACGAGGCCAGGCGCTTGGCTTGGCCTCGTTGGGGTTACGGGGAGGATATAGAGGAGGTCGTTGCAGGCGGGCTGCAGGCCCCCAGGCGTTGGCGCTTAGTGGTTCCCGCGGCCGCCCATCCGGCCGCCGCTCCGACCGCTGTGCTGGCCCTGGCCGCGCATGCTGTGCTGTGCGCCGCTGGCGTTGTCGCACACGCCGTCGCCATCGGCGTCAACCCAGTTGGCGCCCATCCCCTGGCCCGGTGTGCCGCTGCAATCGCCGGTGCAGACGCCGTTGCCATTGCCGTTGCCTTGGGCCGTCCAGGTCTCGTTGATCTGAACCAAGAGCTGCGCCTGCATAGCGGCCAACATGGCGTCGGCCTGCGCCTGGGTGAGACGGCCATCGGCCACGGCCTGGGCAATCATCTGGCTGCGAGGCGCCAGGGCGGCATCCACAATGGCCTGCACGCTGACGTTATGCGCCGTGGCGACGGCGGCGATGCTCTGCGGGCCGTCGGCCAGCTCAGCGACCAAAGCGGCCTGCTCGATGCCGATCACTGTGGCGGCCGTTGCCACCAGCGAGCCATCATGGCCGCCCCAGGCGCCGCGCACGGCCAATCCGGAACCTTGGCCGATGCCGCTGCTGCCTGAGCCGTTGCGATTGGCCTGGGCGTTGCCGGCTGAGGGCTGATTCATCGGGCCGTTGCCTTGAGCAATGGCAGCCGTGGCGAAAACCATCACTGCTGACAGAGCCATGATCATTGAGACCAAGGCGAAACGCTTCCAATTCTTCTTCATCAGGTTACCTCACATGGATCAGATTGACCGAGTGTGCTCGGTGGATAGGTTTGGTCGCTGCCCTGCCTGACAGCAGAACTTCGACCTAACTGCCCCTAGTATAGCAACCCGGTGTGGAGAACCTATGGAGAGACGTTGGGGATTGTGTGGGGATCAAAAACCGGCCAACTGTACGGCTTGCCAGCCCAGCCAGATACCCAGTCCAATCAGCAGCAGCCCCAGCAGGACGAGAATCCGCTGGTACCACGCGGCGGAGAAGCGGCGCGCCTGGCTATGGACCAGCGCGGCCACGGCCACCTTGCTGCCGATCAGGGTGATGTAGAAGCCGAGGAGGAACAGCACGCCTTGCAGCAGGCTCTGGCTGAAGGCCGTCAACAGCGTCGGCCCCCCGACGGTGGCCCAGAAGAGGTAGGGATGGGGGTTGAGCGCGTTGACGGCGGCCCCGCGCAACAACGATTGGCGGCCGCTGGTCTGCGATGGGGGCGCGCCTTGCAGAATCAACACGCCGGCGGCGCTGGCCGAGCGCACCGTTTCCCAGCCCAGATAGACCACGTAACCGCCGCCGATCACGCCGACAAAGGCCAGCGTCCACGGCGGCAGCAGGTTGAGCACAAAGACCGAAAGCAGGATGATGGGCAGGTCGGTGACGAAAGGTGCAGCGGCGACGCGCAGGCCGTGCCAGAAGCCGTCGCGCAGCGCGGTGGTGATGACCAGCGTCATCAGTGGCCCGGGGCTGAGGCCGGCCGACAGGCCGAGGGTGAGGCCGAGGAGGAGCATGGGGGAGGGGGAGAAGGATCAATGGTCAATGGTCAATGGTCAATTGCCAATGTTCAATGGTCAATGTGCAGAGGCATTGGACATTGGACATTGACCATTGTCAACGGGCTCGGTTGATGCGGTAGCCGGCCAAGAGGGTGATGACGAGGGCGGCGCCGGAGCCGAAGAGGAGGGCGGCAAAGAGGGTGGAGGCGCGGGCGGCGGGAACGACCAGCCAGAATCCGGCCAGCACGGCGGTGATGGGAACCAGCGCCGTCAGAGCCAGGGTGACGGCCAGTTGGCGGTTGGCCGGGGCCTCGCTGCCGCTAAGTTGGCGGTTCAAGCGCCAGAGGACGAAAAACGGATAGGTCAGGCCGACCAGTATGAGGAAAACTGCTCCAACCAGGAGGACAGGAGAGGTGGCGCTCATTCGCTCTTTCCTTCGCGCGTGGGCTGGCTTGACCCAGCGCCTTCGGCGTTGGATTCCTGGAACAGGCCGTTGTCCAGGTGCGCGCTGTCGTTGTAGCTGACCAGCCGCAGGTGGCCGTGGCGCATCTGCAGGACGCTCAGGGCTGTGTTGCCGCCGATGGCGATGCGGTTCAACTGGGTCAGGCTGGCGTCCAACACGTGGGCTACCAGGCTGCGCAGGGCTGCGCCGTGGCTGACCAGCAACACGGTCTGGCCAGGATGGCGGGCCGCGATAGCCTCGGCGGCCGCGGCCAGCCGGGCTTGTAGCTCAGCGTAGGTCTCGCCGCCGCCCCGCCGCACATCCTGGCCGGCAACCATGGCCGCGACCTCGGCCGGGAAGCGCACGGTGATCTCGTCCCAGGTCAGGCCGGTCCAGGCGCCGATGTCAGACTCGCGCAGAGCTGGCTCAGCGATGGGCGCGACGCCTAACGCCTGGCCGACGATCTCAGCCGTTTCGAAGGCGCGCAGAAGGTTGCTGCTGTAGATGGCGTCGATGGGATAGCTGCGCAGCCGCCGGGCGACGATGCGCGCCTGTTCACGGCCCAGCGCGGTCAGCGGCGTATCGGCGGCCTGTCCCTGCCAGCGGCCGCTCAGATTCCACTCGGTTTCGCCGTGGCGCAGCAGGATCAAGGTGGTGGGCGCAAGCGAGACGTGTGCGGTCATGGCAAGTCTGTGACGGCAGTTAATGCGTAACGAGTAACACGGAACCCGGAATCTCGGACACGACTCCCGCTATTCCGGGTTACAAGTTACGTATTACGAGCTAGATCAGAGTCTTCATGCGCAACATGCGGTCGCCCAGGTCTTGCAGGGCTTGGGCGATGCCGGGCTTGCCCTCGCGCTCCAGTTGCTTGGCCGAGGCGTTGAGCACGCCGAAGAAAGTGCCGTCGATGCGGCCCAGGTTGAGGCCGATGATCTGGGTCAGTTCGTCGTCGTCCTTCGCCCCCAGCAGTTGGCGCACCAGGGCGATGGATTCTTGTTGGGTCATGGTCATGGTTGGTAGCTTGGTAGACTGGAAAACTGGTAGATTGGTAGATTGGTAGATTGGTAGATTGGTAGATTGGTAGATTGGTCGGGTGACTGGGTGGCTGGTTTGCGCGTGGGTTGAGTAGCGGGTTGAGGTGACGCAATTCACATGAGGTTAGCCAACGCCAGCGTATCGAAACCCGGTGATCGGTGATCGGTGATCGGTGATCGATGATCGATGATCGATGATCGATGATCGATGATCGATGATCGATGATCGATAAAGGATTGTACGGAAATCGGTGGCTTTGCCAAGTTGGCGTAGGGTCTAAAAATAAGACCGGCCTGCATAGGATGCAGACCGGTCTCCGCATGGTCGACTCCCAGCGCCTGAGGACGCTTCGTGCTGTCAGCCAGGGAATTCTATTCCCTGGATTCTCACCCGCCGCGCCGCCGCGTGGCCGCGTCGAAGATCACGGCTGCGGCCAGCACCAGGCCGCGGGCGATGTACTGGACCGAGATGTCGACGCCCATCAGGTTCATGCCGTTAGTGAGCGAGGCCATCACCAGGGCGCCGATCAGGGAGCCGATCACGCTGCCCACGCGGCCGATTCACGGAACCGGCTAGAGCAAAGTACCTTGGGACAACTCACGCCCGACTGTACTAGGACAAGTAGAGCGGATTGCCGGCGCTGGTGGCCTTGTCGACCAGGTACTGGGCCAGGGCGACGCCCACGGCGTTGCTATCGAGGGTTTTGACAATTCCAGCGCCACTGAATATACTTTCACTAATGTAGTTGGAAAGACGCAAGGAATCCACGAAAATGCAGACTGGAGGTGACCCCCGAATCCGCCTCCGAATGTCCACAATCCGTTGCACTCGATCAGCGATCCATTGGTTAGCCATCCCCGCGTCTGTTTCACCGCTTTCCCCGACATCTCTTCCAACTTCCAACCCGCGCGCATCTTCTGGCGCACAATCTTCCGACCCATTCTGGAGGTAGAAATGACTAAGACAGTCTCTCGCCGACTCATGATCGTCGCCACGATGGTGATGCTCATGGCCATAGTAGCCGCCTGCGCTGCCCCGACAGCAGCGCCTGCCGGCACCGAAGCCACCACAGCGCCTGCCGCTGCCGAAAAGGTCAAGATTGGCCTCTCGTTCTCCGACTTTGCCACCGAGCGTTGGAAGCCCGAGTCAGAGATCATCAAGGCTGGCTTAGAAGCACTGGGCTATGAAGTCCTCGTCCAGGAAGCCAACCACGACGTCAAGCTGCAGAACGACCAGATCGACAACATGGTCAGCCAGGGCGTGAAGGCCCTGATCGTTGTTGCCGAGGATGGCGATGCAGTGGTGACCTCGGTGGACAAGGCCGCGGATGCGGGCGTGAAGGTCATCGCCTATGACCGCCTGATCAAGAGCCCCAAGATCGCCGGCTATATCTCCTTCAACAATCAGGAAGTCGGCCGCCAGCAGGCGGACGGCGTCATGAAGGCCCTCGGCATCGACACGTGGGACGTCGCGGCCAACGGCCCGGCCAAGGTCGTCATGCTCGGCGGCAGCCCCACCGACAACAACGCCATTCTGTTCCGCAAGGGCCAGATGGACGTTGTCCAGCCGCTTGTAGATGCTGGCACGGTCGAGATCGTTGCCGACCAGTGGGTGGATAACTGGGATGCGGCCAACGCATCGAAACTGATGGAAAACATCCTGACTGCCCAGCAAAACGATATCGATGCCGTGGTAGCTTCCAACGACGGCACCGGCCTGGGCGCGCTGACGTCCATGAAGGCGCAGGGACTGGCGGGCACTGTACCGATCTCGGGCCAGGACGCCACCGCTGACGGATGCAACAGCATCGTCAAGGGCGAACTGACCGTCTCGATCCTCAAGGACATCCGCAACCTGGGACCGCTCTCCGTGGAGATGGTCGACAAGCTCCTCAAGGGCGAGGCGATCACCAACCTAATGGAATACACCATGGCCGACCTCACCAACGACCCGGCCCAGGTGGGCAGCGTCAATGCCCTCTTCTTGCCGGTTCAGCAGGTCAATAAGGACAACGCCTATGACCTATGCGTGAAAAACGGCTTCCAGAACTACGATGATGTCTACCGGGATATTCCGGAGGATCAGCGTCCGCCCAGGCCCTAATCACGGGTGACCAATTCAACAAGCCCGGCTCTCTGACACCATCAGGGAGCCGGGACTTTGACTCTTTGCAACGGCTCTTTGCATCCGTATCTAGCAGCATAGAGAGGCAGTCAGTGAGCGACGAATTCATTCTCGACATTCGAAACGTGACCAAGCGTTTCCCCGGCGTGACCGCTCTAGACGACGTCTCCATCCAAATTCGACGTGGTGAGATCCATGGCCTATGTGGGGAAAACGGCGCAGGAAAGTCGACCTTGATGAAGATTCTGTCGGGCGTCTATCCGTACGGAACTTATGACGGCGCCATTCTGTACGAAGGACGAGAACTGAAACTCGAGAACCGTTCGATCCGACAGGCCATTGAGGAGGGAATCGCTATCGTCTATCAGGAACTGACCTTGGTGCCCGATCTGACGGTGGGAGAGAATGTATTTCTGGGAAAAGAGCCGGTAGAGCGGGGATCCATCAATTGGAACAGGCTTTATGCCGACACTCGGGAGATTCTGGCCAACTACCAGCTAGACGTGCAACCCCAGGCGCTGGTCCGACATCTGGGCGTCGGCAAAATGCAGATGGTTGAGATTGCGAAGGCCCTTTCCGAGAACGCTAAGATCTTGATCCTGGACGAACCCACCAGCGCGCTCAGCGAAGCTGAAATCACCAAGTTGATGGAGATTCTTCAGACCCTCAAGAGCCACGGAGTCACCTGTATCTATATCAGCCACAAGCTCGAGGAATTCTTCCGTATCACCGATAGCGTGACCGTACTGCGCGACGGCAAAACGGTGACCACGCAGCCGACTAGGGACCTGACGTTGGAGAAGCTCGTCCACTACATGGTGGGGCGTGAAATGACTGAGCGCTTTCCGAAGGGCAACCGCAAGCCGGGCGAGGTGATCTTCGAAGTTGAGAACTTGCAAGCCCAGGATCCGAACGATGCAAGACACACCGTGCTCAATGGTGTAAGCTTCGATTTGCGCCGCGGCGAAATTCTTGGTATCGCCGGTCTCATGGGATCTGGTCGGACCGAGTTGGTAACGACGATTTTTGGCGAGTACGGCAAGGTTACCGGCGGCACGATGAGGATCGAGGGCCGCGAAATATCTGTGGGCAACGCACGCGAGGCGATGCGGCAAGGACTTAGCCTGGTTCCCGAGGATCGAAAAGGCCAGGGGCTGGTGCTGATTCAATCGATCCTGAAGAACATCTCCCTTGCCAACCTTGACCAATTCGCCTCGCTTCTGAGCATCGACGCGGACGCTGAACTCAAAGCCTCGATGGGTCAAGCCAAGAACCTGGCTATCAAGGCGCCCAATCTGCAGGTTGCGACCGAAACGCTGTCAGGTGGTAACCAGCAGAAGGTTGTCATTGCCAAATGGCTCCTATCACACCCAAAAATCTTGATCATGGACGACCCAACCCGTGGCGTCGACGTCGGTGCAAAATACGAGATCTACAAGCTCATGAATGAGCTGGCCGAGCAAGGCGTTGCGATCGTGATGATTTCCAGTGAGCTTGAGGAAGTACTCGGCATGAGCGACCGCGTCATGGTGATGCATGAAGGCCGCTCAAACGGAACGCTGAACATCGCCGACGCTTCACAAGAGCGCATTATGCAAATGGCAACTGGTATCGCCTGACGCGAACAGGACGAGCCAATTCGGGCACCAGAGGAGTCAGCTAATGGCTGCATCTACTGAAACGAAGCAACCCTCCACAAGCCTGGGAGCAGAGCTTGGCCAGCGCGTCCGGGCTAACCTGCAAACCATCACGATCGTTCTGGCCTGGGTGGCAATCGTAGCCATCTTTTCGATCCTTGCGAGCCTCGAAGGCAAGGTCTTTTTGAGCCCGCAGAACGTATCCAATCTGTTCCGCCAGATGACCGTCACCTCGTTTCTGGCGATGGGCATGGTGTTCGTCATTGTCACCGGAAATATCGACCTGTCTGTCGGCAAACTGGCAGGATTCGTCTCCGTGGTCGCGGCATATTTTCAGGCGACGATCTGGTACAAGCTCATCCCTGATCAGCCGATGATCGCTGCAATCCTCTCCGTTATCGTCGGTTTGCTGGTTGGCACCTTGGCGGGCGTGCTACAGGGCAGTATCATCGCCTACCTTCGAGTTCCTGCGTTCATCGTCACCTTGGGCGGCATGTTCATCCTGACGGGACTGATCTTGCTGGTGACACAAGGAAAGACGATACCGGCTAACCAGCCTGGCTTCAGCTATATTGCGCAGGGTTACTTGCCCGCTATCGTCGGGTGGATTCTTGCAGCGCTCATCATCTTGTTTTTGTTCTGGAACATGTTCCGCAGTCGCCAGAGAAAGAGGAAATACGGCTTTGAGTTATCGAGTCTGACCATCGACTTGATCGTAAACGGTGTCTTTTCGTTGGTGGTCATCGGCTTCATGTACTTGGTAAACCAATACCAGGGTCTGCCCTTTCCAGTGTTGTTGATGTTCATCACGGCGGGCATCATGACCTATGTGGCGAACAACACACGTTTCGGGCGCTATGCCTATGCGATTGGCGGCAACCGCGAAGCGGCGCGGCTATCAGGCATCAATATCCGCCGCACGATCTTCCTCATTTTCGTTCTGATGGGCTTCCTGTCCGGCCTTGCGGGCGTGGTATTGGCATCTTACGTGGGCTACGGCACCATTGCGGCCGGCCAGGGGTACGAGCTTGATGCCATCGCCGCCGCCATCTTGGGCGGCACCTCAACTCTCGGCGGCGTGGGCACCGTGTTCGGCGCGTTGATCGGCTCCCTCATCATGGCTACCCTGAGCAACGGCCTGCAAATCCTCGACACACCCCCGGCATGGCAGCCGATTGTCAAGGGTATCGTACTGGTACTGGCCGTGCTAATCGACGTTTATTTCAGAAAGAACCGTTAGTTCCATGCCCCTGCCACGATTGGCTGATGGGAGGCCGCGTGTTGCTGGCCTGGTGACACGCGGCCAGGCGCTGGCCGAGCCGAGCGCTCAGACCTCGTCATGCGCATTGCTTTCGAGCGCACCGTACGCACCCAGATAAACAGCGAGCGGCTCTGGCCATTGCTGGAGCAGGCCTTTCGCAACTCTGACAGCAGCCCCATCTGGCCGCACGCGCTGGAGTCGATTCGCTCGGCGCAGGTGGAGACAGGCGCCTTGGTGCGCGCTACCTACAAGGGGCCGGCCGGATTGCAGTCGCACGTCACCTATCGGCTGGCCGGCGTAGAACCGGGTGTGCGGCTGAGCTACGTGGCCGATCCGTCGCATCCGCTGCGCGGCGGGGGGACGGTGGAGATTCTGTCGGCGCCGGCCGGCTGTGTGTTGCATTGGTTTGGGTCGTATGACGTGCCACGGCGGCCAGCGGCGCTGGCAGCGGCGGCGTTTACGCGGTTGTACTTCACGGGGCGGTTCTTTGCCACGCTGGAGAGCAAGCTGGGGGAGTGGGAGGCAGGGAAAGGAATACCACAGCGGATGAAGAACAGCGGATAGTTCTCTGACCCATTCGTTGTTCTTCATCCGTTGAAGAAGAACAGAGGATAGTTCGCCGACCCATTCGTTGTTCTTCATCCGTTGTGGTACTCCCTGTCACTGCGTCACAACCACTACCTCCGGCGTCGCCGGCCGAAAGTTGGCTATCAGCCCGCGCTTCAGTCCCAGGATATTGAGACACGCCCGATAGCGACTCTCCACCTTGGGCGTAATCTGCAACACTGCCAGCGGAACCACCAGCAACCGGCTTGCCACCACCAGCATGGGCAGTTTGCGCCGCTCAATCGGTTCGCCATCAAAGTGTAACATGATCTCGTTGATCTTCTCGTAGGGCATTCGGCGCAGGCGCATCTCGACCTGACAGGCTCTACGGTAGTGCATGTGCATCAGACCAGGCCCCAACTCGTTACGCACCTCGCAGAAAACTTGCCAGAGTTCCTCGGCGTGCTCGCAGTCAACTGTGGTGAGCCAAGGGGGTCGCCCCACTGTTGCGGCCGATTCACTGCGATCACTGACGAGATTGAGGATGCGCTCGATGACCACGCGCTCACCAGCAAAGGTGATCAGCAGGCCGAGCTTTATGCCCGTCATGCGCAGGTAGGTGATGACTTTGGCCCGGTGCACCGGTTCCAAAGGGACCTTTTTGAGTTCCAGCAGCACCCTGTCGTCGCGTTCAGCGATGACATCCACGAAGAACCGCCCGACGCGCCACTTCTTGTAGTGCAGCGCCAACTCCACCTGGCGACGAGCGACAATATTGCGGCCATGAAGTGCTATCATCAGCGCCGTCTCCCAGCCAGCCTCGGACAAGTCGAAATGGCGCAGGGCGTTATGCACCTCATAGCACGCGCCCCGGATATCGTAGCTCAGTTGTGGATAGAGCAAATCAGCCATGGTTCTACCCTCCTGGTGTTCGTATCGATGTGGGAACATAATACCACAACGGATGAAAACAGCGGATTCCCGGAATGCGCGCCGCCATCCGCTGTCCTTCATCCGCTGTAGTATCTCTCTCCCCCGCGCCGCCATCCGCTGTCCTTCATCCGCTGTAGTATCTCTCCCTCTCCCCTCCCACAGTTGCCGCCGCACCCTCCCTGCGGTATAATCCCATCCACATCGTCAACTACCGACCGAGAGGAATCAACGCACGTCATATGCTCAAACGCACCCATACCTGCGGCGACCCACGACCGTCCGACGCCGGCCAGGAGGTCGTGCTGGCCGGCTGGGCCTACCGCCGCCGCGACCACGGCACCATCGTCTTCATCGACCTGCGTGACCGCTACGGCGTCACCCAGGTCGTCGTCACCCCCGACACCCCCGAGGCCCACGAGGCCGCGCAGCGCGTGCGCAGCGAGTTCGTGCTGGCGGTGCGCGGCGTAGTGCGCCGCCGGCCAGCCGGCATGGAGAACCCCAGCCTGCCCACCGGCGCGATCGAGGTCGTGGCCGGCGAGCTGGTAGTGGAAAACCCCGCCAAGCCGCTGCCCTTCGAGATCCGCGACGACCTGGAGGCCAACGAATTCGCCCGCCTGAAATACCGTTACCTGGACCTGCGCCGGCCGCGCTTGCAGCGCAACATCGTGCTGCGCCACCGGGCCGTCAAGCTGATGCGCGACTACCTGGACGCCCACAACTTCCTGGAGATCGAGACGCCGATCCTGACCAAGTCCACGCCCGAAGGGGCGCGCGACTACCTGGTGCCCAGCCGCGTCCATCCTGGCAAGTTCTATGCCCTGCCGCAGAGCCCACAGCAGTTCAAGCAGCTCCTGATGGTGGCTGGCTACGACCGCTACTTCCAGATCGCCCGCTGCTTCCGCGACGAGGACCTGCGCGCCGACCGCCAGCCGGAGTTCACCCAACTCGACGTGGAGATGTCCTTCGTCGGCCAGGAGGACGTCATCGATCTGATCAGCGGACTGTGCCGCGATCTTGTGGCGCAGTTGACCGACGCCGAGCCGCCCAGCCTGCCCTTCCCCCGCCTGACCTACGCCGAGGCCATGGCCCGCTACGGCAGCGACAAGCCCGACATCCGCTTCGGCCTGGAGCTGCAAGACCTGGACGACCTGCTGGCGGACACCAGCGTTGGCTTCCTTAAGGCCGCGCTGGAGGCAGGTAACGCCGTCAAGGCCGTGCGCGCCCCCGGACTGGCCGGCCTGAGCGGCACGAAGCTGCGCGAGCAGGTCAAGGCCTACGAAGAAGTGGTCAAGATCTACGGCGCCAAGGGGCTGGCATGGCTGGACTATCCCACCGAGGGCGCGCCCCGGTCGCCCATCGCCAAGTTCTTCAGCGCCGCCGAATTGGCGGCCATTGGCGAGCGCTGCCAGGCTGAGGCGGGCGACGTGGTCTTCATCGTCGCCGACACGGCCAAGGTGGTGACGGCCGCGCTGGGCGAGCTGCGATTGCGCCTGGGCCGCGACTGCGATCTGATCGCACCCGGCCAGTTCAGGTTCCTCTGGGTGGTCGACTTCCCGCTGGTGGACTGGAACGAAGACGAAAACCGCTGGGACGCCATGCATCACCCCTTCACCTCGCCCAAGGCCGAGGACCTGGCGCGCATGGAGAGCGATCCGGCCAGCGTGGCTGCCAACGCTTATGACATTGTGCTCAACGGCATCGAGCTGGGCGGCGGCAGCATCCGCATCCACCAGCGCGACGTGCAGGAGCGCATGTTCAAGCTGCTGGGCCATTCGCCCGAATCCACCGCGCTCAAATTCGGCCACATGCTGGACGCCTTTGAGTTCGGCACCCCGCCCCACGGCGGCATCGCCCTGGGCATCGACCGCCTGATCATGCTGCTGGCCGGCGAGCAGTCGATCCGCGAGGTAATCCCCTTCCCCAAGAACCAGCAGGCGCTGGAGCCGATGACCGGCACGCCCGACGTGGTGGACGCGGCCCAGCTCGACATCCTGCACCTGGTCTCGACCGCCAAGAAGGACACGCCATGACAGTCACCAAACTGCAACTTCACCCGCGCGGCGCAGCCTTGCTACACAATTCCTTGTTGAACAAGGGCGCCGGCTTCACCGAGGCCGAGCGCGATGCGCTGGGCCTGCGCGGCCTGTTGCCGCCGCGCGTGGCCACGCTGGAACAGCAGGCCGCGCGCGTGCTGGAAAACGTGCGCAGCCTGCCGACGCCGCTGGCGCAGTATCGCTACCTGGTTGGCCTGCTGGACCGCAACACCACCCTCTTCTACCGCGTGTTGATCGACAATCTGGACGAGCTGATGCCCATCGTCTACACCCCCACCGTGGGCCAGGCCTGCCAGCAGTACGGCCACGTCTTCCAGCAGGCGCAGGGGCTGTTCATCAGCATGGAAGACCGCGGCCGTGTGGCCGAGGTGCTGCGCAACTGGCACTACGACGACGTGCGCATCATCGTGGTCACCGACGGCGAGCGCATCCTGGGCCTGGGCGACCTGGGCGCCAACGGCATGGGCATCCCCATCGGCAAGCTGGCGCTGTACGTGGGCTGCGCGGGCGTTCACCCAGAGCAGTGCCTGCCTGTCACCCTGGACACGGGCACCAACAACCAGAAGCTGCTGGACGACCCGCTCTACATCGGCCTGCCGCATCAGCGCGTGCGCGGCGAGGCCTACGACGCGCTGGTGGAGGAGTTCATCCAGGCCACCCAGCAGGTCTACCCGAGGGCCATCGTGCAGTTCGAGGACTTCGGCAACGCCAACGCCTTCCGCCTGCTGCACGAGTACCGCGACCGTATCTGCACCTTCGACGACGACATCCAGGGCACGGCCGGCGTGGTGCTGGCCGGGCTGTATGCGTCGCTGCGGTTGACCGGCGGCCGCTTGAGCGATCAGAAATACCTCTTCTACGGCGCGGGCGAGGCCGGCATCGGCATCGGCGATCTGATCGTCACGGCGATGATGGAGGACGGGCTGAGCGAGGCCGAGGCGCGGCAGCGTTGCTGGTTCTTCGACTCCAAAGGGCTGGTGGTGGCCGAGCGCACGGATTTGGTGGCGCACAAGCGGCCTTACGCCCATGAGCATCCCTTTGTCGGCGACTTCCTGGCCGCGGTCGAGGCCTTGCAGCCCACCGGGCTGATCGGCGTGGCCGGCGCGGGCAAGGCCTTCACCCAACCCGTCGTCGAGGCCATGACCCGGCTCAACGAAAAACCCATCGTCTTCGCCCTCTCCAACCCCACCTCCAAGTCGGAGTGTACGGCCGAGGAGGCCTACACCTGGTCAGACGGCAAGGCCATCTTCGCCAGCGGCAGCCCCTTCCCGCCCATGGAGTACCAAGGCAAGCGGCTGGTACCGGGCCAGGGCAACAACTCCTACATCTTCCCCGGCGTCGGCCTGGGCGTCATCATCTCTGGAGCCATCCGCATCCCCGACGAGATGTTCCTCGCCTCGGCCAAGGCGCTGGCCGGGCTGGTCACCGAGGATGATCTGGCGCTGGGCCGCGTCTACCCGGCGCTGGATCGCATCCGCGAGGCGTCGGCCTATGTCGCAGCGGCCACGGCTCAGGTGGCCTACGACCGCGGCCTGGCCACCGTGCCCCAGCCGGCTGATCTGGTAGCCGCAGCCCGGGCGGCGATGTATGAGCCGAGGTATGAGTCGTACGTCTGTTGATCTTCGCTCCAATATGACTGGGCACCCAAGGACGTCAATTTCCCGACGAGTGAGAAACATTACATGACACGCCAATATGATAGCTCAACCGGGGATGTTGCCCAAGGGATCTTGACTTTCATCGAACTGGCCGTCTTGGTAGGCCCGCCTTTGATCGCAAGGTTACGAAAAGGTATGTCTGGCAAGACAGACCCGTATCTCAATTACGATATCGATTACTTGCTGAAGCGCTACTCGGATGAGACACCGATTGCTGAGGGTGTGCCATATGTCGAGGTCATTGATTTACTCGGCCCTACAGACCGAGAGATTCAGATCAAAGTCCTGCCAGGGAAGTTTCCTTTGAACCGATGCAAACAAGGCCAGCTCTGGCGCACGCTCTCTGACGCAGGTTATCAAGCGCTAACGCAATCCGGTCGGGTGGCTCCTGATTGGGATGACAATATAATACGCTTGGGTTCGGTGATAATTGAAGGCGATACATGTTACTTGACTATCCAACGAGCAAGTTATCTGCAACAAGCACGATCCAACTTGATCCTTGATTACCATCCGATGCCAGATGCGGAGTCAGCTACGTTACGCAACGAGCTGATTCGCCAATATGGCGGAAAGCTTCCGCCATTGAGCGATCGAAGATTGGCGAACACCGTAGGTATCGCGTGCCTGCTGTATTACCGTGAGGATAACCGATATGTACCGTATCTGGTCAAGAGGGTAAACAGGGTCGGCGTGATGCCTGGTGGCGTGCATTGTACCGCTTCAGGTGCTGCAGCATGGCCTGAGCATGTTGAGGATACGTTCGACGGTTTCTTCACGATCGATATGTATCGGGAAATCGAGGAGGAAGTTGGACTGACGCAATCAGACATTGAAGATCTTCGCCCTGTTGCCCTATGTAGGGAATTCCTGCGGGCTGGAAAACCACAAGTGTTCTACGCTGGGATTGTGCGTCTATCGCGTAAGCAACTGCGCGAACGACGCCTACAGGCTGCGCAAACAATTGAAAGGACCAAGGGCTGGCCGGAGGTACAACGCGACCTATTTTTGAGATCAACCGATGTGGTCATTCCGCCTGAGGAGCTTGAACAGGCACTTAATAGCAGGGGCGTCACGATTGAAGGCATCGCAGCGTTGCGTTTTGGGTTGCGATATCTTGTTGATCGCTTTGGTGCTGTATCGGAGTGAGGAGCATCTTCTTCAAGCCCACTGCTCAAGTCGCTCCTCAGTCCGCAATAGTAATCGATCGGAGAGTACATGTCCACCCCCATTAAAATCAACCACGCCGCCGACCACGTCGGCCAGGACGTCACCCTCACCGGCTGGGTGCAGAAGCGCGCCGACAAGGGCAAGCTGCAGTTCATCAGCCTGCGCGACGGCAGCGGCGCGATGCAGTGCGTCGTCTTCAAGAAGAACCTGCCCGAAGAGCAGTTCGAGGCCGCGCGCCACATCACACTGGAGTCGGCTGTGGCCATCAGCGGCGCGCTGCGGGCCGAGCCGCGCGCGCCCGGCGGCTATGAGCTGGACGCCGCCAGCTTCGAGGTCGTCGGCCGCGCAGCCGATCCCTACCCGCTGGCCCCTAAGCGCGACGGCGGCGAGCACGGCACGGACTTCCTGCTCAACCACCGCCACCTCTGGCTGCGCGACCCGCGCCAGACGGCCATCCTGCGCACGCGCGCCACCCTGGTCAAGGCGATCCGCGACTGGCTGGACAGCAACGGCTTCACCCTGGTGGACACCCCGATTATCACGCCGTCCGCGGCCGAGGGCACGACCAATCTGTTCGCCACCAAATACTTCGACGAGCCGGCCTACCTGGCGCAGACGGGCCAGCTCTACAACGAGGCCAACATCTACGCCTTGGGTCGCGTCTACTGCTTTGGCCCGACGTTCCGCGCCGAAAAGTCGGACACCCGCCGCCACGCCATGGAGTTCTGGATGGTGGAGCCGGAGATGGCCTTCACAGATCTGTGGCAAAACATGGAAATAATCGAGCAGTTCGTCAGCTACTGCGTACAGACCGTGCTGGCGCAGCGCGCCGACGACCTGGCCGTGTTGGGCCGTGATACCAGCCGCCTGCAGGCTGTCACGCCCCCCTTCCCGCGCATCCACTACGATGAGGCGGTGGAGCTGCTGCATGCCAACGGCTACCCCGACTTCCCTTGGGGCGAGGACTTCGGCGCGCCGCACGAGGACGCCATCAGCGCGCAGTTCGACAAGCCGGTCTTCGTGCATCACTACCCGCGCGGGGTCAAGGCTTTCTACATGCAGCCCGACCCGGAGCGGCCTGACACCGTGCTGGCCTGCGACCTGATCGCGCCCGAGGGCTACGGCGAGATCGTGGGCGGCAGCCAGCGCATGCACGACTACGGGGTGCTGCTGGACGCCATCGACGCCCACAAGCTGCCGAGGGAAGCCTACGAGTGGTACCTGGATCTGCGCCAGTACGGCACGCAGCCCCACAGCGGCTTCGGCATGGGCCTGGAGCGGGTGCTGATGTGGCTGGGCGGCCTGCCGCACATCCGTGAGGCACTGCCGTTCCCGCGGTTGTATCGGCGGTTTTATCCGTAGATCCAATCTCATATTCGCTTTGACAGGACTACAAACCCGGCATCACACAAGGATGATGCCGGGTTTGATAGTTGACCTGATGGATGATTGACGTTATACTCTCTCCATACACCGGAGTTTGACCAGAGGAAGCAACTGCTGCTGTTGCGACTGTGACAGAGGAAAACGGCACGGAGGGAGTCAGATACAAAATGCACATCATCACCCGCAAAAGACTTAGCGATTTCGCTGCCATACATCCAGACACAAGAACAGCCTTGCAACAATGGTATCGACTCATCAAGTCGCGAGACTACTCATCCTTTGCTGATCTGAAATCTGTATTTCCAAGCGCTGATCAAGTTGGTAAGCTAACGGTATTCAACATCGGCGGAAACAAGGCACGACTGATTGCCGCCATCCATTACAATCGGCGCAAGGTATACATTCGTGCCGTTTTAACGCATCAAGAGTACGATCATGGCAAATGGAAGGATTAGCACAATGTTAGCAACAAGAGCACAGCAGGTCGTGAGGATCTGGCCAACGGTGGCTCCTGTGGTTCACGTGCCAACCAACGAACGGGAGTACGATGAGACAGTCAGCTTGCTCGACTTTCTCATCGATGAAGTAGGTGAAGACGAGACGCATCCCCTGGCTTCGCTCATGGAGGTTTTAGGGGTATTGATTGAAAAATACGAAGACGAACACGTTCCCGACATCTGATAGTAATGGCAGAACTATGACAGAAGACAGGTCAAACCAGGGCAATAGCAACGTGAGCGCCCACCAGCGTCGACCTGTGACCAAGTTGATGCAGCAAGGGAACTACGCAGCCGAAGTCGATGTGGAGTTCATCTACACAACCGACGAGTGGTCGCCGTACCTGTCATTGAACGACGCCGAGAAACTGGATGCCGTACGACTTGCTTTGAAACGCGGTGACTTTCAGATGGCCAGCATGCTGGCGCGCGTTTTTTGAGCTAGTTCCAGTTGCAGCTTGACCATCAATGCACCATGATCTTCACAACATAACTGGCTTCGTGATAGTTGGCCCATATACCTTGCGGATCACATTTGACGACAATACCAGCAAGACCATCGACTTCTGGCCGCTGCTGCGCGGTGAGCTCTATGGTCCGTTGCGAGACCGTGCGCTGTTTGAACGCGTCCGGCTGGATGCGGAGATTGGCACACTGGTCTGGCCCAACGGCGGCGATTTTGACCCGGCTACCCTGTACGACTGGGACGTTGTAGGCGAAGCTATGATTCGAATGGCGCAGTCATGGTCAGAGGCTGTTCCATACGATGAGGAAGTCGGCGACATGGTGCTTGCGTGATCATGATCGGACAGTAACATTACGAGACCGCCGTTATCCCGCCTTTTCCCCATGCCTGACACCTTCCCATCCTCCCCCTTCACCTGCCGCCGCCTGGTTTTGAAGCTGGGCACCAGCGTGCTGACAGCCGGCTCGCCGCAGCTCAACCGGCCGCGTATGCTGGATATCGTCCGCCAGTGCGCTCAACTGCACGCGGCCGGCGTCGAGGTGGTCGTTGTCAGCTCGGCCGCCATCACCGCCGGCCGCGAACGGTTGGGCGGCCGGCCGCTGCCGCAGGCCATACCCGCCCGGCAAATGCTGGCCGCGGTCGGCCAGAGCCGGCTGATGGCCCACTACGAGCAGTTCTTCGACATCTACGGCATCGTGGTCGGCCAGGTGCTGTTGACCCGCTCCGACCTGGACCACCGCCCTCGCTACCTGAACGCGCGCGATACCCTGCAAGCCCTGCTGGCGGCTGGCATCACGCCGATCATCAACGAAAACGACGCCGTCTCCACCGACGAGATCAAGCTGGGCGACAACGACAACCTGTCGGCGCTGGTGGCCAACCTGGTGGAGGCCGACCTGCTCCTGCTGCTCACCGACCAGCCCGGCCTGTTCACCGCCGACCCGCGCAGCGACCCCAACGCCCAACTCATCGCCGAGGTGGAGCACATCGACGATCAGGTACGCGCGCTGGCCGGCGGCAGCCGCAGCGGCCTGGGCACGGGCGGCATGAGCACCAAGCTGGCCGCGGC
>JBAQCH010000116.1:0-11019 GCA_049294015.1 Anaerolineae bacterium | reverse complement strand
GCGCTGGGCTCAGCGACGCTTGCGCGGCCGGCCGCGGCCGACCGCGCCGGCTCGCCGGCCATGGCCGCGACGATGAGGCTTTCGAGGCCTTTTTCGCTGGTGTCGGTGGTAGTCATGGTTCAATGCTTTGGGATGTCACAGCGTATTGTCACAGCCTGTCACAGCTTGTTGTCACAGCCTGTCATAGCTCGAACGATCTCTGATATCGGCGATTTGGATCAGTCGCTGCCTGACCAACCTCCGCGATCAACCCTTTGACCAGTAGGTCCTTCAGATCTCGCTGTAGAGTGCGCCGAGCGACGCTTGGATGGATACGCTCGAAGTCCTGGATGTTCATCGACTCCTGAAGCATGAGGTAGCGAAGCGCTTCTACCTGACGGGCCTTGAGCCGGTGTTCAGCAGCCAGCACATCTAGTTGAATAGCCTGTTTGCCCCTCTCCTTGACTTCCTCCAACTGGGTTTCCAGACCCACAACAAAGTACTCAAGCCAGCCGGTCAAATCCAGATCAGCCTCGCGGACGCTTTGCAGAGCATTGTAGAAAGCGCTGCGATTACGATCGTAATACTCGCTGATGGTGAACAGGCGCTTGAAGTCATAGCCGGCGCGATAGAGGCAGAGCGTCGAGAGCAGCCGGGACGTCCGGCCGTTGCCGTCCAGAAAGGGGTGGATGTGAACAAGCTGGAACTGGGCGACGCCGCTGACCAGAACAGGATGCATGTCGCCCGGCTCGTTGAGCCACCTGACCAGATCTTGCATGAGATCAGGCACGTCGCCCGGCGGGGGCGGCATGTAGATGATCTCACGGGTTAGCGAGTTGACGACGTAGTTCTGCGCCAGGCGGTACTCTCCTGGCCGGGCGCGGTTGCCGCGCACTCCTTGCACCAGTCGTTTGTGGATCTCGCGGATCAACCCTTCGGTAATGGGAGCGCCGGAGTCGAGATAGTCCGAGACCAGGCTGAAGGCATCGCGGTAATTCAGCAACTCGCGCACGTCGTCGGGGTCAGCGCCGGGCGCTGGTTGGCCGGCTAACAATTGCTCGGACTGGTCGAGCGTCAGCCGCGTGCCCTCGATGTGCGTCGTGTGATGCGCCTCCAGCAGCAGCGCTCGCTCGCTCATTTGGCGCACCCAGCCTTCGGACAACTGGGCCGCTTCGAGAAAACCGCGCGCCCGCTCGATGCGGGCAAGACCCTGGGTCATGGCGTGAGTGATGATGAAGCGGGGGTTCATTCGACTTTCCACTTCACCCACCCAACCGCGCCAGCTCCACCTGCAAAATCCGCCGCAGGATGGCGATGCTGGTGGCGTAGGTGGCGTCGATGCCGAAGTAGCTCAGGCTCTTGCTGAGCAGGCTCTGCCGCCGGCTGTAGGGCGTGTCCGACGCATAGTGCAGGATGCCGATGTCGTAGGGCGCGTTGATGAACAGGTTGACGATCTCGTTGACCGGGTAGCGCTGCGGGTAGATGTCTTCGTAGATGCCGCTCAGGTAGGGCCCAGCTTCCATCTCGATGTCGGTGTAGCCCTCGTTGTAGAAGACGTGCATGAACTGGCGGTTCTGCAGGAAGGTGCCGCGCACGGTGACGCTCTTCTGGTTGTCGAACACGTCGCCGTAGAGCAGATAGGGGCGCACGTCGCCGGCCCGGAAGCTGTTCTTGAACAGGTAGGTGTTCTTGGAGTGCTCGTCGTACACCACGTTGGGGATCATCACGTCGCCCACGCGGCCGTTAAGCGAGGCCGCCTTGCCCATGATGTAGACGCCCTGGATGTCGGGCAGGTCGGCCGAGAGCTGCGAGAAGACCAGGTAGGCCGCCATGCCCAGCGGGTAGTCGATGTTGAGGATCAACGACTGGCTGTGCTGCAAGCGCTCCAGCCCTGGCATGGCCAGCCGTGGATCGAAGTGCGCCGGGTCCAGCCGGGCCAGCTCGATCACCTGGCCGCTGACGTCCAGGTAGTGCGGGTTGTCGACGCGATGGATGCCCAACTGGCGTTCGTGCTGGTAGTATCCCTCGTAGCGCTGCGGCTGAGCGGCCAAAAAGCTGCGCTGCAGAAAATAGAGCAGATTTTGCTGGCCGGCCACGCTGCCTTTCTCGCTCAGCGTCTGCCACTCCTGCCACAGCCCATCGGGGTTGTGCTCCTGCAGATAGGCCAACATCTCAGTTCGTTGGTGTTGGGCATAGCCGTTCAGCAGATTAGGTAGGGCATGTGGGTTGCTGGAGATGAAATAAATCGGGCGCTGGTTGATGGGGCCAATCTCGCCGACCTTGATCACGCTGCGCCACCAGGCCTGCACCGCCTGACGGTAATCAGCCGCTGAGCCGGCCAGCAGGTTGAGCTGCAAATCAGCCGGTTCCGTGGCCAGGCTGCGCAGCGCCCAGAAAAACTCATCCTGCCAGACGCGCTGCAACAACCGAAAATCACTCTCGCTCAACCCCAGTGCGATCCGTACCTTAGTCAGCCGGCTATCGCTCAACTTCTTTTTCTTCGTCTGCTGGCGCAGCCACTCGCCGGTCTCGGCCGGCTGCAAGCGCTGGTGCAGCTTGTTCCATTCAATTTGGTAGGCCGTCAGGATCGGGATCAGGTCGTCGATATCGCTGACGCTGGAGATGTAAGCCGCCAGGGCGCCTTGGCCGTCGAAGAACATCTTGCGCCGTCGGGCCGCGGCAAACACCTGCTGCCATTCAGTCACGTTGACCCCGGCGCGACGCAAGAAAACCTCGTCCGACTGGCCCAGCAGCACCAACTTGACCTTATAGATGCAGCCAGGCAGCCGCATGGCCGCGTAGACCAGCGCCGGCACGTCGGGCTCCTGACCCTCGGCCTTGGGATGCAAGCTGGCGCGCATGCCGGCGTGGGTCTCCTCCAGCGATCGCACGCGAATCGGCTGCGAACTGCGCAGCAGCGAGTAATAGGTGCGGATGTAGAGGTCGACCTCTTCGTTGATAGTTTCGGGGACAGTTCGTAGCATGGGTGATTGGGTGATTGGGTGATTGGGTGATTGATCACGGGTTACGGGTTACAATCAGAGTATAGTCTACGGCGCGCTTATGGTCAAACTGCGGCGGCATTTCGTGCGGGCGCGGTGGATGCTTGGCGGCAGGATTGCGGCTGTGGTATACTCGCATCATGTCTGACGCACTGATCCACCCATCACCTCTGTTGACTCCCAAACGAGCGCTGGTCCTGGCAGCAGCCCTGCTGGCGCTGCTGGCTGTGCTGCTGATCCTGTCGCCGGCCGAGGCCCAACTGGGCAACCTGATCAAGGTCATCTACCTGCACGGCGCGCTGGCGCGGGTCGGCCTGTACGCGCTGGTGCTGGCCGCGCTGCCCGCGCTGGCCTACCTGATCCGGCCGCGGCCGGCGCTGCTGCGCTGGTCCAACGCCATCCAGGTCGCGGGCATCGCTGTGTTCATCGTCCACTTCGCGCTCAGCGTCATCCCCACCCACGAAACCTGGGGCGTGTGGATCGCCTTCGACGAGCCGCGCACCCGCATGAGTTTGCAGATCATCGGCGTTGGCCTGCTGGTGATCGTCGTGCGCCGCCTGATCGACGACCACCGTTTCAGCGCGGTGGCCAACCTGCTGTTGGGCGCGGCCGTGCTGCTGCTCAACCTGCGCACCGGCGTACTGCGCCACCCCCTCAACCCCATCGGCGAGTCGTCGTCGGCGGCCATCCAGCTCTACTACGCCGGCATCCTGCTGACCTGCGCGGCGTTGACGGGGCTGTTGGCCTGGTGGCTTGCACAGAGAACGATGAATGATGAACGATGAATGATGAACGGCGGAGCGCGCCTCCGGCATTCATCATTCATCGTTCATCGTTTCCCCCTTTGCCATGAAAATCGTAACCGTCGCCGAAATGGTGCGCATCGAGCGGGCTTCCGATGCGGCCGGGCATTCCTATGACGCCATGATGGAGCTGGCCGGCCGGGCTGTGGCGGCCGCGACGCTGCGCCACATGCACCCCTGGGACAGCGCTGGGGGCGCGCTGCTGCTGGTCGGCCCCGGCAACAACGGCGGCGACGGCCTGGTGGCCGCGCGCTACCTGCACCTGTGGCAGCCGCAGCGGCTAATCAACATTTATTGCTGGAAGCGCAAGCCGGAGGACGACGACAACTACGAAGCCGTGCGCCGGCTGCGGCTGCCCATCGTCCACGCCGAGGACGACCCCGGCTTCGAGCAACTGCGCGACATGGTCGTGAACGCCGACGTGATCGTCGATGCACTGCTGGGCACCGGCGTCGCCCGCCCCATCAGCGGCCCGCTGGCCGAGCTGCTGGAGGCTGTGCGCGCAGGCATGGCGCAGCGTAAGGGGGAGGAAGCACAGGCCGTCGACGACCAGGATCCGGCCGAGCCGGCCAACTCGCACAGCGCGGCCCAGGCCCTGCGCCCGGTGGCCGATTTCGACTTTCTGCTCCTACCGGTAGTTGGTCCAGCCACTGCGCCCCAGGTTGTGGCCGTGGACTGCCCCAGCGGCCTCAACTGCGACACGGGCGTGCTCGACCCGGCCAGCCTGCGCGCCGACCTGACCATCACCTTCGCCAACCCCAAGGTCGGGCACTTCATCGTCGACGGGCCAGCAAGCTGCGGCCGGCTGGAGGTGGCCGACATCGGTACGGATCCCGGCCTGGCCGACGACATCGCCGTACAGCTTGCCACGCCTGAGTTCGTTCAAGGCCTGCTGCCCGCCCGGCCCGCCGACGGCCACAAGGGCACCTTCGGCAAGGCGCTGGTGGTTGCCGGTTCGGTCAACTACACCGGCGCGGCCCATCTGGCCGGCGCGGCCGCCTACCGCGTGGGCGCCGGGCTGGTCACGCTGGCCGTCATCCCCAGCATCCACCCCATCCTGGCTGCCGCCTCGCTGGAGACCACCTGGCTGATCCTGCCGGAGGAACTGGGTGTGATCGGTCCCGATGCCGTCAAAACGCTGGCCGAGAAAGCCGGCGACTACGACGCGCTGCTGGTGGGGCCGGGACTGACGCAGGAAAGGGAGGCGGTACAGTTCGTCCAGCGCCTGCTGGGCATCGGCGAGCGGCGGCGGGCGGCCGTGGGCTTTGTGGCGGGCCAACCGGCGCCCACGGCCCGTGAAAGCGTCGCCGAGCCAGCCACCGACGACGGCCCCACGGCAGGGTTTCTCGCCAAAGGCCGCACGCACGCCAGCGCGGCCGACCCCGATGCGCTGCGCCGTCTGCCCTGGGTCATCGACGCCGACGCGCTCAATGCCCTGGCGCAAAGCGAGCGCTGGCGTGAGCATTTGCCCCCCAACGTCATCCTGACCCCGCACCCCGGCGAGATGGCGCGTCTATGCGGCTGCTCCACGCGCGAGGTGCAGGCTAACCGCATCGGTCTGGCGCGGGAAAAGGCGGCGGATTGGAATGTAGTGGTCGTACTGAAGGGCGCGTACACTGTCGTCGCTGCGCCGAACCACCATGTGGTCGTGCTGCCCTTTGCCAATCCCGCCCTGGCTACGGCCGGCAGCGGCGACGTGCTGGCCGGCGCGATCGTGGGCGCGCTGGTTCAGGGGCTGGCGCCCTTCGAGGCGGCCGTGGTGGGCGGTTACCTGCACGGCCTGGCCGGCGAGCTGGCGCGGCAGGAGTTGGGCGAGGCCGGCGTGGTAGCCGGCGACCTGTTGATCCGGCTGCCGCTGGCCATACGCCAACTGCGGGCGGCATGACCCCCACATTTTCCTCATGCCGTCTCCGTCTCCCATCTCCCCTAGCCGCGTGTTGACCGCGCTGCGTATCTTCTGTCTGGCCGTTGTCGGCTTGCACTTGGCCGCGCCCTTGTTCGACGAGGCCAGCGCCTGGGGCCTGTGGCCCTACACCTACCTGCCGCACGCTGGGCAACTGCTGCTGGCCGCGCTGGCCGTTCTCACAATCCTGCCCAACACCGCCGCCGCCATCCTGCGCGTAGTGCAGCGCGCTCATCACGCATCACGCATCACGTTTCATCGCCGCCACGCCCTCTTCCTCCTCCTTTCCCTCCTCTCCCTCATCCCCTTCACCCTCCTCCGTGTCGTCCACACCCGCTGGGGCGACGCCTATATCCTGGTCAACGCCATCGCCTACCCTGACCCCGCGCTGCGGCTGACCACCACCTGGCAGGCGCCGCTGGATGTGTGGCTCCATGCCCAACTGTGGGCGCTGGGCAACGCGTGGTTCGGTTGGGCTGACGCGTGGCCGGCCTACTGGATTCTCAGCCCGCTGGCCGGCGCGCTGTACGTCTATGTGCTGCTGCGCCTGGCCGACAGCGTGGGCTGCAACCGCACAGAGAAGCTGCTCATCGTCGGCCTGCTGGGCACGCTGGGCGCCATGCAGCTCTTCTTTGGCTACGCCGAGAACTACTCGCTGGCCGCGGCCGGCGTGCTGGTCTTCCTCTGGCTCGCGCTAGAGACGCTGGCCGGCCGGCGGCCGCTGTGGCAGCCATCGCTGGCGCTGGCCGTGACCATCGGGCTTCATCCGTCGACGGTGGTGCTCAGCCCGGCGTTGCTGTACGTGGCGTGGGTGTGGGGGAGAAGTAGACAAGGAGACAAGGAGACAAGTAAATCGGGAACCATCCCGGAGGGGCAAGGGGGATGGTGGGCGGCGGTGTGGCAGGTGGCGTGGCCGATGGTGTTGGTGGCCGGCGGCGTGGTGCTGTTGATGGCGCTGAACGGCAACGGGCTGGCCGCGTTGACCTCGACCGACCGGCCGGGCGGCGGCGATGGACGCCTGTTCGTGCCGCTGTTCGAAACGACGACGCGCTGGGAGCACTACACGCTGTTCTCCTGGGCGCACCTGCTGGACTGGCTGAACATGCAGATGCTGACTGCGCCGGTGACGCTGGGCGGGCTGGCGATTGTGGGTGTGGCGCTGCTGGCGGAGCGCCTGCGAGTGAATTCGCAGGCTGGCACGGCAAAGCATGCTGAAGCAAGCTCTGACAGGCAGGCGCTGACGTTTTTGGCGCTGGCCACCGGATTGTATTGGCTGTTCACCTGGGTGTGGAACCCCGACTACGGCGGCCAGCGTGATTGGGACCTGTTCAGCCTGGCCGCCATCCCTAGCACGCTGCTGCTAGCGCGACTGCTGCCGCGTGTGCTGTCTGACCGCAGTCAGTTAGCCCAGGCCGCGCTGATGTTGACCACGGTCAGCGCGATGCATACAATAGCCTGGATCTACCAGAACACGCTGCCGTGGGAGTGGCCGTGAGGTGGAGGGCAATGGCCATGTCACAACATGGCTTGCTCGAACTCCTCCAAGGGCGCGTCAAAATCGTCTGCTATGAACAGGATGACGCCCTCCGCACCGCCAATCCGCCGCTGGCGGCGCTGCTCTGGCACAGCGACCAGCTTGACCAGAGGGCGTTCACCCTGGATAATAATGACTTCCTCGCCGGCCAAAGCAGCCTCGATGAGCTGGGACAAGTTGTTTTCAGTTTCTTTGATCGTAACCTGGCGCATGGTAGTATGTTAGCTGGAACATCTTGTGTGTGTCAAATCTCGGCGACGAGGCAAGCCATTACTGGGGAGTCGAGCACGCCCATGTGCGGGTTATGCGCAGACAAGCCGCACCTGGGGGTGCTCACTCCGCAACGAAAAGGTGACCTGAAAGAGCAGACATGAACGATACATCTTCCATTCAAGCGTTACTCGCCGAAGCCAGCCTCGACGGCTGGCTACTGTTCGACTTTCGCGGCATGAACCCCATCGCGGCCAGCATCGCGCCGCTGCCGCCCCAGGCCATGTTCAGCCGGCGCTGGGCCTACTGGATCCCGGCCCGGGGCGAGCCGCAGTGGCTGGTGCATGCTATCGAGCTGGCGCCCTTCCGCGACTGGCCGGTGCAGCCGCGCAGCTACGTGCGCTGGCAGGAGCTGGAGGCGCAGCTTGAGGCCATGCTGGGCAGCGCGCGGCGCATCGCCATGGAGTACTCGCCCCGCTGCGCCATCCCCTACGTCAGCCGCGTCGACGCCGGCACGCTGGAGATGATACGCGGGCTGGGCGTGGAAGTGTTCAGCTCGGCCGACCTGGTGCAGGCCGTGGAGGCGCGGCTGACGCCCGCGCAGATCGACGGGCACCGCCGCGCCGCGACCGCGCTGCTGCGCATCAAGGACGAGGCCTTCGCCCACGTCGCGCAAGCCCTGGCCGCGGGCCAGCCCATCAGCGAATACAGCGTGCAGCAGTGGATCGCCGGCCGCCTCGCCGAGGCCGGGCTGGTGGCCGACCACGACCCCATCGTCGCAGTCAACGCGCACGCGGCCGACCCGCACTACATCCCCACGGCCCAGCGCCACGCGCCGATCCAGCGCGGCGACCTGCTGCTGCTGGACCTGTGGGCCAGAGAGACCACGCCCGACGCGATCATGGGCGACATCACCTGGGTGGCGCTGTGCAGCGACCGGGTCCCGCCGCGCTACCAGCACATCTGCGACGTGGTGGCCCAGGCGCGCGACGCGTGCGTGGCCTACATCCAGGGCGAGATGGCGGCTGGCCGCCCCGTGCGCGGCTGCGACGCTGACGACGTCTGCCGCGCCGTGATCGAGCAGGCCGGCTATGGCCGCTACTTCATCCACCGCACCGGGCACTCGTTGGGCTCGGCCGGCCACGGCAACGGCGCGCATCTGGACAACCTGGAGACCAACGACACCCGCCGCCTGCTGCCCGCAACGGCCTTCACCATCGAGCCTGGCATCTACCTCCCCGGCGACTTCGGCGTGCGGCTGGAGATCGACGTGCTGGTCCACGAGGCCGGTATCGAGATCACGACGTTGCCGTTGCAGGGGGAGATCGAGGCGTTACTGAGGTAAGCAAGTAGACAAGTACACAAGTAGACAAGGGGGGAAGAGCGTCCGCTGTTTCCTTGTTTCCTTGTCTACTTGTCTACTTGTTTCCTTGTCTACTTGCCTACTTGTTTACTTGTCTACCCCCATCCTATGACATCAAATACGACACATCCGACAACCGCCCTCTTCATCACCTGCCTGGCCGACCTGTACCGGCCAGAGGTGGGGGAGGCGACGGTAGCGCTGCTGGAAGGACAAGGCGTGGCGGTCGAATTCCCACTGGAGCAGACCTGCTGCGGCGCGCTGGCGCATCAGGCTGGCTGGCGGCCGGAGGCGCTGGACCTGGCGCGGCGCTGGGTCGAGATATTCGAGCCGTTCGCGGCCATCGTCTCGCCGTCGCCGGTGTGCGTAGCCCATGTGCGCCACGAAGTCCCGCGCTTGCTGGCTGATGAGCCAGAGTGGCAGCGCCGGGCCGAAGCCGTGGCCGCCCGCACCTATGAGCTGAGCGAGTACCTGGTGGACGTGCTGGGCGTGACCCGCGCCAGCGTGGGCGCGCAGTTCGACGGCAAGGTCGTCTATCAGCCGGCCTGCCAGCAACTGCGCATGTTGCGCAACGACGAGCAGGCACGCGCCCTGCTGGCCGGGGTCGAGGGCGCCGAGGTCAAGCCGCTGGCCGACGCCGAGTCCTGTTGCGGCTTCGGCGGGCTGTTTAGCTTGCATTTGCCGCAGATCGCCAACGCCATGGCCGAGCGCAAGGCCAGAGCCATCGAAGCCAGCGGCGCCGACCTGGTGGTGACCGGCGAGACCGGCTGCGCGCTGCACATGGCCGGCGCGCTGGAGCGCCGCGGCAGTTCATGTCGCGCCCTACATCTGGCCGAGCTGCTGGCCGGCCTCACATCCGCACCGGAATCGCCATGAGCGACGACGCCCTTTTCTGGGCCATCCTCGACCAACTGGCCGCCGGCGAGATCGTCATCGACCGGCCGCGTGGCTCCCGGCATCCCCGCATGCCCGAGATGATCTACCCACTGGACTACGGCTACCTGACCGGCACGACCGCCGGCGACGGCGACGGCATCGACGTGTGGCTGGGCAGCCTGCCCGGTCGCAGCGTCACGGGCATCGCCTGCACCGCCGACGCGCACAAGCGCGATGCGGAGATCAAGCTGCTGCTGGGCTGTACGGCCGAGGAGATGGCCGCGGTGCAACGTTTTCTCAACTCCCACGGGCTGGGCTGTATCGTGCTCAGCCGTCCCATGAGGTAATCTATGACAGAGAGTGGCGTCCCTGGCTTTCGCTTCGCCGGTGTGGCCTGCGACTTGAAGCCGCAGACGGCGGCCTACGGCGGCCGCGCGCTGGACCTGGCGTTGATAGTCAGCGATGCGCCGTGCGCGGCGGCTGGCGTCTTCACGCAGAACCGCTTCCCGGCTGCGCCGGTGCTATACGATCGCGCGGCGTTGCAGGCCAACCCGGCGGCCATGCGCGCGGTGGTGATCAACGCGGGCAACGCCAACGCCTGCACCGGCCAGCAGGGCCTGGCCGACGCCGCGCGTATGGCCGCGCTGGCCGAGGCTGAGCTGGGCCTGCCGGCTGGCTCGGCGTTGGTTATGTCCACCGGGGTCATCGGCGTGCCGCTGCCGATGGATAAGGTTGAGGCGGGGATTCGTGAGGCGGGCACGCTGGCTCGGTCGGTCCCTCCGGGAGGCTCCGCACAGACCGGCCAGAGCCGTAACACCCATACTGCTGTGGCCGGTCTCCGACCGAGCCACGACGGTGTGCAACTTGCCGCCCAGGCCATCATGACCACCGACACCAAGCCGAAGCTGGCCGCGCGCTGGGTTGGCGGGGCCAGCCTGATGGGCATCGCCAAGGGCGCGGCCATGATCCACCCCAACATGGCGACGATGCTGGCCGTGGTCGTGACCGATGCGGTCGTCGAGCCGGCCGAACTGCACGCCACCCTGCGCTGCGCCGTCGATCGCAGCTTCAACGCCATCAGCGTCGACGGCGACACCAGCACCAACGACACCGTCCTCGTCCTGGCCAACGGGCTGGCCGGGCCGGTCGATCCGGCTACGTTCGAAACGGCCCTGACCGAAGTCTGCATCGACCTGGCGCAGCAGATCGTGCGCGACGCTGAGGGCGCCACGAAGTTCGTCACGGTGCGTGTCAGCGGCGCGGCCAGCGAGGCCGATGCCCGCCAGGTGGCCCAGACCATCGCCGCCTCGCTGCTGGTCAAGACCGCCGTCTACGGCGGCGATCCCAAC
>JBAQCH010000115.1:0-2919 GCA_049294015.1 Anaerolineae bacterium | reverse complement strand
GTCCGTCTAATCCTCAGGCTCTTGGCACCAAGTTTGTTTCGACCTCTGCGCCAACCAAGTGGCCTTAGTTTAGCACGCGACTCCATTTTCATCAACGGTTGTGCGCCCAGCGCATGAATGTCTAATCCGTGATGCAGACCCTTTCGCCGAGCCTCAATCCGACGCACCATCCTGCCTCGTGTCACCGTGTCACCGTGTCACCGTGTCACCCAATCACCGTGTCACCGTGTCACCCAGTCACCCAGTCACCCAGGCACCTTGTCACCTTGTCACCCAGTCACCGAATCGTCACCGGCACATACAGCGCCGTTTTGCCCAACACGATATTCGCCACCTGCCGCACCTGCAGCTCCATGCAGCGCCGATAGCTCACCTGGTCGCCGCTCACCGGATGGCGTACCACCGTCTGCAAACGCTCCTCGTAGGCCTTCAACAGCAGCGTCACGCCGCCGTTGGACAGCTCCACCGGCCGATCCTTCTTGCCGGTCTTGGTGAAGTCAGCCGGCGTCAACTGCTGCCGGCTGGTCAACTCCAGCACCATGCCATCCACCACGATCGGCCGGAACTCCTCCATCACATCCAGCGCCAGCGACGGCCGGGCGTACTCGATGGTGTGGAAGAAACCCAGGTAGGGGTCCAGCCCCACCAGTTGCACCGCCGCCACGGCATCTTTGAGCAGCAGCGAGTAGCCCAGGCTCAGCGCTGCGTTGATCGGATCAGGCGGCGGATAGTACGAGCGGCCTTGAAAACCCCAGCCCGGATGCAACAGCGCCTTCAGCCCGGCGAAGTAATACGCGCCAGCCTTGCCTTCATAGCCCCGCAGGGTATCGGACGACTCGGTGCGCGCCGCGCCTTCCCGCATGTTGGCAATGCCCTCCACACTTTGGTTCAACACCGCGCGCGCCGGCCCGGCTGGCAGGTCGGCCAGTTGACGCTGCAACAGCACCCGCTGGTTGGTCAGCTTGCCCGCCACGATCTCGCGTGCGATATTCACCGCCCGCGCCTCGTCGCTCATCACCTGCAGTTGGTTGTGGCGTAGCCGGGCGAACTTCGACCCAGTTGACACCAACCGGCCGCGAAATTTGAAGTACTGCGAGAAGAACACCACGTCCACATCGTTCTGCAGCAGCATGGCCGCTGCTTGGGTGGTCAACTGCACATTGCCCACCAGCGCCACCTGCCGCACGTGCAGCAGCGGCACATCCATCAGATCGTCGAAGCCCTTGGTTACCACCAGGCGCTCGCCGCGCTTGCGCACCACCGCGCCCTGCTCGCGCACGTAAATCGTCGTCTCGTCCATGAGTTACCTCCTTCTTTGGTCAACGGTAAACGGTGAACAGCCGTCCGATCACCGTATACCGTTCACCGTTCACTGCTCACCGGTCACAGCTCGAACACCTCATCGCGCACAAAAAACCGGCCCAGGAACTTGAAGCCCTGGTCGAAGTGTACGATGCGCGTCTTGTACGGGTTGAACTCCAGCCGCAGCGCCGCCAGCGCGGCTTGGGCCGTCTCTTGCGCCGCCTCGGCCTCCTTGCGCCGCTGGTTCAGCACTACGAAGTCGTCCGCGTAGCGCACCAGGTGCAGGCCGCGCTTGGTCAGCGCTACGTCGAACTGGTGCAAATAGATGTTGCACAACAACGGCGATAGCACGCCGCCCTGCGCCGCTCCCGCCGCTCGCACCTGCCCGGCGGCCGTCAGGATGCGCGCTTGCAGCCACAGCTCGATCAGCCGCAGCAGCGCCATGTCGTGCAGTTGCCGCCGCACCAACTGCATCAGCAGCGTCGGGTCGATGTTGTCGAAGCACTCCTTGATGTCCGCGTCCAGCACCCAGCGCAGCCCGTCGTCTCTGGCCGCAATCACCATCTCGGCGGCGCTCTGGGTGGAGCGGCCTGGCCGGAAGCCGTGGCTGCACGCCAGGAAGCGCGGCTCGAACAACGGCTCGACTGCGTTCAGCACAGCCCGCTGCGCCAGGCGATCGCGCAACGTCCAGATGGCCAGCGGTCTGAGCCCTTCGTTGCGCTTGGGGATCAGCACCCGCCGCACCGTCTGGGGCTGATAGCTGCCTTGTGACAGCTCGGCTTGCAGGTCGGCCAACTGCTGCGCCAGGTGGGCCTCGAAAGCCTGGATATCCACGCCATCCACGCCGGGCCCGCCGCCGTTAGCCTTCACCTGCTGCCAGGCCCGCCGCAGCGCATCGTCGCTGAAGGCCGGATGCACCTTTCCGTTACGGTTTAGCCTGGGCGCTGCTGGCCGTCGTCCAGCCTTCCCGGGCGCCGGCGCCGGCCGGCCGGCGTTTGGTCTGCTCTGCGCGTCCAGCGAGACAGCCGGCGCGCCCTTGGCGCCGGTCAAAACCGGCGGCGGGCCAGACTGCGCAGCCCTGGCGTCCTTCGGCGCAGGCACTCCGCGCCCCGCGCTCGGTTGAGCGCCGCCACGCGCAGGCAACGGCTGGGGCTGGACGGCATCCTGCTGGCCGCTTTCATTCATTCGTCGCCAGAGAAACCACACGATCTTCATACGAGTTCTCCTTTTGCTGTTACCTGAAAACTGCTCGGGCCGGTCTCCGACCGAGCCCGCTGTTTTCATCCACGTTTGTGCGCCAAGCGCATGGGCGTCTAACCTGAAAACTGCTCGGGCCGGTCTCCGACCGAGCCCGCCCGTTTTCACTGACGGTTGTGCGCTCATGCGCATGGGTGACTGTCATGGCGTTTCGCTGTCCTCTTGTGGCCGCTTCAGCCGCATCGCCCAGCGCCTTGGGCGCAGCGCGCCAACGCCAGCGTCCTGCGGCGGCGTTGTCCTACTGCTTGCGGACACCACAGCGCCATCCGCTTCCACCGTTGCCTCCCCTGCCGCGCCGTTGCGCGCCGCTCGTCTACCCAACGGCCCCGCCGGCAGCGCCGGCAGTCGCACGACCACGGC
>JBAQCH010000114.1:0-3543 GCA_049294015.1 Anaerolineae bacterium | reverse complement strand
GTGCGACTTCTCCGAGAAGTCGCACTTCTTCACTCTTCACGACGCGCGCAACGCCGCAATGATCTTCTGGTCTGTCACGGCAAACGCGTAGCTCGCCAGCTCGTCCAGCGTCACCCAGCGCCAGTCGGCCACGCCGATGGGCTGCGGCTCGCCAGCCAACAACTGGCACTCGAAGGCGTGCAGCGTGATGCGAAAGTGAGTGTAGGCGTGCTTGACGACCGCCACCGGCTGGCCCACCGCCACCTCTACAGCCAACTCCTCCTCCATCTCGCGGCGCAGGCAGTCGGGCAGGCTTTCGCCGTCGTGGCGCTTGCCGCCGGGAAACTCCCACAGCCCGCCCAGCATGCCCTCCGGCGGCCGCTGGGCGATCAGGAACTGCTCAGGCTGGCCGGGCCGGCGCAACACGGCCGCGCTGACATCGAAGTGCGGCAGCGGCTTGCGGACCGGCCGCACCGGCCGCTCCTCCTGCGTGCCGCGCTGCCTCGCCAGGCACGCAGCATGCAGCGGGCAGCGCGGGCAGCGCGGCCGCTGCGGCAGACAGACGGTTGCGCCCAGGTCCATCAGCGCCTCGTTCAACGGGCCGGCCTGCTGCGGCTCGACCGCCTCCACCAACCCCTCGGCCAGACGCCAGAGCTGCGTTTCGGTGGCCGACTGGCCGATCTCCCCCGCCACGTCGTAGACCCGCGCCAACACCCGCCTGACGTTGCCGTCCAGCACGGACGCGCGCTGGCCGAAGGCGATGCTCAGGAGCGCGCCGGCCGTGTATTTGCCGACGCCGGGCAGGGCCAGCAGGCTGCGCCGGTCGGCCGGCAGCCGGCCGCCGTGCTGCTCGACGACAACTCCTGCGGCTTTATGTAAATTCCTTGCCCGGCTGTAATAGCCCAACCCTTCCCACGCCTTCAACACGTCGCCCAGCTCGGCCGCGGCCAACGACTCGACCGTGGGGAAGCGCTCCAGCCAGGGCTGCAGGTAGGGAATCACCGTGGCTGCCTGCGTCTGCTGCAGCATGATCTCGCTCACCCACACCGCGTACGGATCGCGCGGCTCGGCTCGCCAGGGCAGGTCGCGCAGGTTGCCGGCGTCGATCCAGGCCAGCAGCGCGTCGGCAACAGCGGAAGGGGAGGGGGAAAGCATGGAAAGAAGGGAAAGCAGGAGAGAAACGCGTCGTAGTGACGACTTATGAAGGTAAAGAATTTATCCCGGTAATCTTGCCGCAGCGCCGCCTGCGTTTGAAACCGCAGGCTGATATGCTGCGCACAAGCATGCTGAAGCAAGCTGATGTGCGTGACTGAGCTTGCTTTAGCATGCTTCGGGTGTGTCAGACGCCGATTTCAATCGGCGGCGACGCCGCGGCGCGATTACCAGAACAATTTCCAACCTTTCATCAATCGACGGCGACGCCCCAGCGCAATTACCGGAACATTTTCTCTACCTCCATCAGTCGTCCCAGCCACCCGGAGACGACTAAAGTCGTCACTACGACGCGTTTGCGACTAATGCGCGTCGCCGTTGTCGTGCTTGCGCAGGCTGCGCGCAATCAGGGCCGTGGGAATGACGACGGCTGCGGCCACGCCTGCGCCGAGGAGCGCCCTGTCCAGCGTGCTGCGGCCAGAGAAGCCCGCGTTGTGCGCGGCGTCGCTGTGGCGGCGCTGGGCGGCCACCTCAGGCGCTTCGGTGAAGGCGGTCTTGAACACCTTCAGCGACTGCGGGATCACTTCCATGCCCATGCGCTCCAGCCGCACGCCTTCCTTGCCCACATCGGCCCAGCCTAGCTCATCTGGCTGCACCTGCTCCCAGTTGGCGAAGAGCCTGCCCCACTCGCTTTGCAGCGCATCGGCCATCATCTGCTCGCCCTTGAAGGGATACCAATACATGTCGTGGTAGGCCACCGAGGCCAGGTAGGACCAGGGGGCCAGCACCGTCTTGAGCGACCACTCGATGGGCGCCTTGAGCGGACCCCAGTAGATCTTGTGCTGCATGCGGCTGGCGAAGGTCATCTCTTTGAACGGCCCCTGGAAATGCCAGTTCTCGGCCGCCGCGTCCAGGTCGCCCACGATCTCGATCTCGTCGGGATCGCCGCAGCCCAGCCCCAGCTCGTGCGCCAGGCGGATGTACTTGATGCTGAGCGGATCCATACCCATCAGCTTGGCCGCCATGGCGTCGATGGCCACCTGGTCGCTGCTGGCCAGCAGCACGTTCTTGACGTGGGGATACATGCAGCGCGGGCCGGGCCCGTCGCCGGCGAAGGTGCCGTCCATCACAGCGAAGACGCCGCGGTGGATACGCTGCTGGATCATCAGCAGGTCCACCAGGGTCTCGTGGATCACCGGATGTGTCCAGTGACGCCGCTCGTTCAGCAGGCCGCCGAAGGCGTTCTTCATCGCGCCGGTGGTGGTGGTGAAGATGTGCGCCTTGATGGTCGGCAGGTGGATGATGTTCTCGCCGATGAAGCGCTTGGGGATGTAGAAGCCGTCGGGGTAGACCTCGTTCAGCACCAGGAACTTGTCGGCCAGGTCGCCCACCGCGTCGCGGATGTGGATCCACTCCTCGCCCTCGTAGAGGTGTACGTTGCGCAGGCCGTGGGCCTCGACCACGTTGAGCTGCTTGTTCTCGCGCTCGCCCAGGTGCGCGTCGATCACCACGGTGCGGTTGTGGCAGGCGTGCAGCAGGTCCATGTCGTAGCCGTCCTGCTGCATAGCGCGGATCACGCCCTCCATCTGCCAGGGGGTGGTGGAGGAGCCGGGGAAGAAGTAGTGCCAGGAGATGTTGATCTTGAGGGCCGTGTCCGCGTCGCGCGCGATCACGTCCTGGTAGCCGGCCAGGTTCATCAGCCGGTGATAGTCCGCCAACACCGTGCGGGGAGACGTACGCACAACGGCAACTTTGCTTTTTGTCATGATCTGTGTCCTTTCGTTTTCGGTCCGTACAGTCGCGGATTGTACCACAGAACGGGTGGATGCCAAGAGTCGGCGGCTGAACGTTCCCGGTTGGTCAAAACGGGGGACTGCATACCACAGCGGATGAAGAACAACGGATGGCGGAGCACCGGCCCCTGCCCCCATCCGCTGTTCTTCATCCGCTGTGGTATCCCTCCCTCCGTTCCCCTCACACCCGCACCACCGTCCGCACCCCACCCGCGCCATAGCGCTCCAACCGGTTCAGCGCCGCGTTGATGGCGTCGGCGTCCAGCGGGATCACGTCCGTCACCACCATCGCCAGGTCCAGGCTGCCGCGGCGCACCAGTTCGGTCAACAGGGGGATCTCGCTGGCCAGGTGGTCGGAGCAGCCGATGATCTCGGCCTCGCGGCCGATGATCTCCTGGTAGGGGTAGATCGGCACCGGCTGGTCGCCCAGGCCCACGGCCACGGCGCGGCCGAAGGGGGCCAGGCTGGCGATGGCCGGCCGCAGCGTCGCGGCGATGCCCACGAAGTCCAGCGCGACGTCCACCCCGCGGCCGCCGTTGAGGCGGCGAATTTCGTTGGCGGGGGAGGACTGACAGTCCTCAGAAGGACTGTCAGTCCTGACGGGGATCGCGCCCAACCG
>JBAQCH010000113.1:0-46047 GCA_049294015.1 Anaerolineae bacterium | reverse complement strand
CGGCTACTCAACCAGCGTGCCCGCATCCGGCGGCTGAATAGAGACTATTAACAGAGCATTGCCCGCAGGAGATCGCCATGCTCCACAAGACTGCAGTAAACAACCACTGGCAGCGCATCCGGCGGCTGCCTCCTGGGGTAGACCCCGCCAATTGGTTACCCTTCCGGGCCATCCGGCGCCTGTCTGATGGATTGGCAGCGCTGAACTTCTCGATTCGGATCAAGATCCTGCTGTCGCTGGGCATCGTAATCCTGATGCTGGGCATGACTAACGCCGTGTTGATGTGGCAGATGATGGACTATAGCCGGCGCTACGATGCGATCATCAACAACATCATGACCGCCAACAGCATTAACGGCTACATCAAACCAGCCATCGACACTGAGATGTGGAACATCGTGGCCGGCAAGACCGAGTTCGTCGCTGGCCGGCAGTACGACATCATCGCCGACGTGGACGATAAGCTGCGTTCTATGTCCCAGGGCGCGGCCTCCGACGAGGCCAGGATCAAGGTCGAGATCATCATGCGCACCATGAAGACGCTGACCCACTACGTCGACATGATGGGCGCGCAGATGGCGCAAGGCAGCCGGGTGGCGGAGAACGAGGCGGTGTTGGAGAATATCCGCGGCGTGTCGGCGGTGGTCGAGGACGTTGTGGGGGAGTACGTGCTGTTCGAGGTCAACCAGGCGGCCAGCCAGTATCAGATCATGCACGATGGGTTGGAGCGTTGGGAGGTGTTCTACATCGTGTTATTGGCGACGGCCATCGGCTTTTCTTTTGCCGCGGCCTGGGCCATCTCGCGCAGCATCTACATCCCCATCAAACGCCTGCACGACGTGACCACGACCATTACCAAGGACGACTTGCAGGTGCTGGTGACGCGCAAGAACGCCGACGAAATCGCCGAGTTGGGGCTCAGCTTCAACATCATGATCGGCAAGATTCAGGAGCTGTTGGCAGCCAAGATGAAAGAGCAGGAAAGCCTCAAAAAGGCCGAGCTGCGCGCGCTGCAAGCCCAGATCAACCCCCACTTCCTCTACAACACGCTGGACACCATTATTTGGATGGCCGAGACGCAGCAAACCGAGCAGGTGGTGCAGTTGGTCAGCGCCCTGTCCAGCTTCTTCCGCATCAGCCTGAGCAAGGGCCGGGATTGGATCACCATTGGCGAGGAGATTGAACGCACGCGCAGCTACCTGACGATTCAGAAGATGCGCTACCGAGACATCCTGGACTTCCGCATCGAGGTGGACGACGCCGTGGCGAACAATACCATCTTGAAGCTGATCTTGCAGCCGCTGGTCGAGAACGCGCTTTACCACGGCATCAAGAACAAGCGCAGCGGTGGCGAGATCACGGTGCGCGCCCGGCAACATGGCGACGGCCAGATCGTGCTGGAGGTCGAGGACAACGGGATCGGCTTCACACCGGAAAGGCTAGAGCACGTGCGGGCCCAGATCGACGACGATTCGGATGAGATCCGCCTGGAGAGCGGCTTTGGTATCGACAACGTCAACAAGCGGGTCAAGCTACTTTATGGGCGCCAATACGGCCTTTCGATCGAAAGCGCGCATCAGGTGGGTACTCGTGTAACGTTGGTAATCCCTGCCATAACAGGCGAAGCCGTCGAAAGAAATCCAACTGCTGGCGAAAGAAATCACCCTCTCTCAGCAGGCGCGCTGGCCGTTTGAATTGAAACTGCGACATTATCCAACTTCTTGCCGACGAAAACGCATGGATGTTTTGCCGTAACTGGCGTAGTATGATCGCAGTGATAGTTTCATTCATTCGCAGGTAAGCCGCCTCATGTGCGGCGCCAATCCCTGCGTAGTCGCCCCCTCAAAGGAGAGAGAACCCATGAAAGGCTCGAAGATTCTACTGGTAGTGGTCATCCTCGCCACGCTCGCGGCGCTGGTGGGCTGTGCGGCCCCGACGGCCGCGCCCGCGACCAGCGAAGAAGCTGCGGCCCCGGCCGCGCCGGCTGAACAGGCCCAGAAGACCTACAAAGACTTGGTGGTGGGCTACGCCCAGTTGGGCGCGGAGAGCGAGTGGCGCACCGCCAACACAGCCTCGATCCAGCAAGCCGCTGAAGAGCTGGGCGTCACCCTCAAGTTCTCCGATGCCCAACAGAAGCAAGAGAACCAGATCAAGGCGATCCGCTCGTTCATCGCCCAAGGCGTGGACGTCATCGGCGTGCCGCCGGTGGTCACGACCGGCTGGGAGACCGTCTTCCAGGAAGCCAAGGACGCCGGCATTCCGATCATTTTGGTCGACCGCCGCGCCGATGTGCCGGAGGACCTGTATGCGACCTACCTGGGCTCGGACTTCGTCGAGGAAGGGCGCAAGGCTGGCAATGAGATGAACAAGCTGCTGCCCGAGGGCGGCAAGATCGTCGAGCTGGTCGGCACAGTTGGCTCGGCGCCGGCCACCGACCGCTTCAGCGGTTTCCGCGAGACGATGGCCCCCAACATCGAGATCATCGACTCGCAGTCGGGCGACTTCACCCGGGCTAAGGGCAAGGAAGTGATGGAAGCCTTCCTGAAGAAGTACGGCGCTGAGATCACGGCTCTCTATGCCCACAACGACGATATGGCGCTGGGCGCGATCCAGGCCATCGAGGAATTCGGCCTCAAGCCCGGCACTGACATCAAGATCGTATCGATCGACGCAGTGCGCGGCGCCTTCCAGGCCATGGTGGACGGCAAGCTGAACGTCACGGTGGAATGCAACCCACTGCTGGGCCCGCAGTTCTACGAGCTGGCCCTGAAGGTCGTCAACGGCGAGGAAGTGCCCAAGTGGGTTCCGTCCGAGGAGAGCGTCTACTACCCGGACAACGCTGCTGAAATCCTGCCCACCCGACAGTACTAACCCCCTAGAGAGAGCCCTCGCTCGTCATTGCTAGGCGTCTGCGCCGAAGCAATCCCGTTCCACCCAGGTCGAGATTGCTTCGGCGGACCTCGCAATGACACACGGATCGGCTCACTGTCGGTGTGATTAGCACGGTTGCCCATAATCTCCTCCTCAGGCAACACGGAACGGCGAGAAGCGGTGCAGGACGGCAATGCACCGCTTCTTGTCAAGCTGGAGTACCACCTATTCAGCCGGCGGGTGCGAGCACGTGGATTGAGTAGGCTGCCGTATCGAAATCCACGTGCTCGCACCCGCATAGCCACAGCTTGGGAAAGGCGCTGCGCTCATGTCCCCATCGGATCAAGTCATTCTGACCATGGCCGGCATCTCCAAGTCGTTCCCAGGCGTCAAGGCGCTGGAAAACGTCGATTTCGACCTGCGGCGAGGGGAAATCCATGCGCTGATGGGCGAGAACGGCGCCGGCAAGTCGACGCTGATCAAGACATTGACCGGCGTCGAGCATCCCGACTCCGGCGTCATCATCCTGGACGGCCAGGCGGTGCAGGTCAGATCGCCCCAACACGCCCAGGAGCTGGGCATCAGCACCGTCTACCAAGAGATCAACCTCTGCCCCAACCTGACCGTGGCCGAGAACATTCTGATCGGCCGCGAGCCGCGGCGGGCCGGCCGCATCGACTGGAAGGCCATGAACCAGCGGGCCCGACAGATGCTGTTGCGGCTGGATGTGGACATCGACGTGCAGCAGACGCTGGGCTCCTACTCGGTGGCGATCCAGCAGATGGCAGCCATCGTGCGCGCGCTGGAGATCGCGTCGGCCAAGATCCTGATCCTGGACGAGCCGACCTCCAGCCTGGACGCGCACGAGACGGCCAAGCTGTTCCAGGTGATGCGCCAGCTCAAAAGCGAGGGCATGGCGATCGTCTTCATCACCCATTTCATCGACCAGGTCTACGAGATCTCCGACCGCATTACCGTGCTGCGCAACGGCAATTTGGTGGGCTGCTACGAGACCAGCGCGCTGCCGCAGTTGGAACTGATCGCCAACATGCTGGGCCGTATCATGGTCGACCTGGACGACGTGTCGCGCGCCAAGCTGAAGCGGGAGCAGCACCTCGACGCCGCGCCCCTGCTGCAAGCGCGCGGCTTGGGCAGCGACGGCGCCATTGCGCCCTTCGATTTGGATCTGCACACGGGTGAGGTGGTGGGGCTGGCGGGCCTGCTGGGCTCCGGCCGCACCGAGCTGGCCGGCCTGCTGTTCGGTATTGAAAAGCCGGACCAGGGAACCATGTCCTTCGCTGGCCAGCCGGTCAGAAAATTCTCGCCGCTGGCATCGATCCTGCGCGGGGTCGCGCTGAGCCCAGAGGACCGCAAGGCGGCCGGCATTGTGGATGAGCTATCGGTGCGCGAGAACATCGTGCTAGCCATGCAGGCCAGCCGCGGCTGGCTCAGGTTCCTGAGCAAGGCCAGGCAGGTCGAGATCGCCGACCGCTACATCAAGCTGCTCAATATCGTCACCCCATCGGCCGACCAGCCGATCAAGAATCTGAGCGGCGGCAACCAGCAGAAAGTGATCCTGGCGCGCTGGCTGGCCACCGACCCCCAGGTCCTGATCCTCGACGAGCCGACGCGCGGCATCGACGTGGGCGCCAAGGCCGAGATCCAGAAGCTGGTGGTATCGTTGGCCGACGAGGGCAAGGCTTGCGTCTTCATCTCGTCCGAGTTGGAAGAGGTGCTGCGCTGCAGCGACCGCATCGTCGTCCTGCGCGAGCAGGCCAAGGTCACCGAGCTGAGCGGAGCGGCGATGAACGCCGACACCATCATGCAGACAATTGCAGGGAGCCAGCCATGACCCCATCGAACTCTGCGTGGAAGCGCTTCACCAACAGCCAGGTCTTCTGGCCGCTGGTCGCGCTGGCGCTGATCATGCTCTTCAACGCCATCTTCACCCCGGGCTTCTTCAAGCTGGAGATCAAGGACGGTCACCTGTTCGGTTCGCTGATCGACATCATCAACCGCGGCGCGCCGCTGATGGTGCTGTCCATCGGCATGACCATGGTGATCGCGACGGGTGGCGTTGATCTGTCGGTGGGCGCCGTAGTTGCCATCTCAGCCGCCATGGCTACGGTGCTGATCAACCCGGCCTTGGGCAAACAGTTGATCGCCTCCGACAAGCTGGTGCAGGATGTGTCCGCCACGCCGCTGCCGCTAGTGGTGGCGGCCGCGCTGCTGGTCTCTGCGCTGTGCGGGCTGTGGAACGGCCTGCTGGTTTCCCGGGGCAACATCCAGCCGATGGTGGCGACCTTGGTGCTGATGGTGGCCGGCCGCGGCATTGCACAGTTGATCACAGGCGGCCAGATCATCACGGTCTACTTCACCCCCTATTTCTTCATCGGCAACGGCTACCTGGCCGGCGTGCCGTTCACGCTTTTCATCGTAGCCGCGGTCTTTCTGATCGCCTGGCTGTTGACGCGCAAAACCGCGGTCGGCATGTTCGTCGAGTCGGTGGGCATCAACGCCCGTTCGAGCTTCTACAGCGGCATAAACGAGAAGAATATCAAGTTGCTGGTCTATACGGTTTCGGGCCTCTGCGCCGGCGTCGCCGGGCTGATCATCAGCTCCAACATCAAGAGCGCCGACGCCAACAACGCCGGGCTGGGCTTCGAGTTGGATGCGATTCTGGCTGTGGTGATCGGCGGCACGCTGATGTCAGGCGGCCGCTTTTCGCTGCTGGCCAGCATCATCGGCGCGCTGGTGATCCAGAGCATGACTACCACCATGTACGCCATCGGTGTGCCGGCCATGGCGGCCCAGGCGGTCAAGGCCCTGGTGGTGCTAGCTGTCATCTTGCTCTACTCGCAGCAGCTCCGGGACGGACTCAGCCGCCTGCTGGAGCGGAAGGGAGCGCGCTTATGAAGCGGCGTTTCAAGATTGACCGCAAGTTCCTGCCCTTGTTGGTGACCATCGGATTGTTTGTCGTGGCCTACGGCTACGGCGCGGCGCAGTATCCCGGCATGCGCAGCCCACAGACCTTCTTCAACCTGTTCATCGACAACGCCTTCCTGCTGATCGGCTCCATCGGCCTGACCCTGGTGATCATCTCCGGCGGCATCGACCTGTCGGTCGGCGCAGTGATTGCGCTGGTTAGCGTGGCGTCGGCGCACCTGCTGGAGAAGGAGGGGCTGAGTCCGTTCGTGGTCATCCCGCTGATGCTACTGATGGGATCCGCCTTGGGTGCGGTCATGGGCGCCATCATCCATTACTTCAAGGTGCAGCCCTTTATCGTCACCTTGGCGGGCATGTTCCTGGCCCGCGGCATGTCCTTTTTCATTAGCTTGGATGCAGTCACCATCAGCGACCCCTTCTACCGCGCGCTGTCGCTGGCCCGCATCCACCTGATCGGCAAGTCGTTCATCTCGATCCACGTGGCCATTGCGCTGCTGCTGCTCTTGGTTACCATCTATCTGGCCCACTTCACCCGCTTTGGCCGCACGGTCTATGCCATGGGCGGCAACGAGCAGTCGGCGCGCCTGATGGGCCTGCCAGTGGCGCGCACCAAGGTGCTGGTTTACACGTTCGCCGGCTTCTGCAACGCGCTGGCCGGCATCGTCTTCAGCATCAACCTGCTGTCGGGCCACGGACTGTACGCCAACGGGCTGGAGTTGGAGGCGATCTCGTCGGTGGTGATCGGCGGCACGCTGCTAACCGGCGGCGTGGGCTATGTCTTCGGCACCCTGTTTGGCGTGCTGATCAACGGCCTGATCCAGGTGCTGATCATGTTCAACGGCGAGCTGAGCTCCTGGTGGACGCGCATCGTCATCGGCCTGTTGACCCTGATCTTTATCCTGGTGCAGAGCTGGATCGCCTCCTACAAGAAGCGCAAAATCGTCGTCAAGTCAGGCGCTGCGGCGGCCCCTCCTCCGGCCGCCGCTCTCGACAGCCTGGCTGCATCGGACTGACTTGAAAATAGCCGCTCGAGCCGGTCTCCGACCGAGCCCGCTGTTTTCATCCACAGTCGTGCGCCCAGCGCGTGGATGTCTAGCGGGAGAATTACTCACAGATCACACAGATTACACGGATTCGAATATTACCCCTAGCTCTCACCTTCTGATCCGTGTAATCTGCGAAATCCGTGAGCAAAAAGAAAAACGACTGGCCTGACGGGCCAGTCGTTTTGTATTGGTGGGCGGTATAAGACTCGAACTTATGGCCTCCACGATGTCAACGTGGCGCTCTAACCAACTGAGCTAACCGCCCGAACAGCCGGGATTATACCACAACCATGAAGGGACGCAAAATCGTTTGGGGGTGTTTGAATTTGGTTGGCGGGCCCAGAAGTTCGACTTCTCGGAGAAGTCGAACTTCCTCACTTCTTCACTCCCAAACCACTCACCGTGGTCACCACGTCGGCGCCGTGCGGTCATTTCGCCATTTCGCGCAACGTTTTGACAAATCGCAGCCCCTGTGTTACTATCCCCGCCACAAATTTATAGCCTTGGACGCTCTTATCCAGAGAGGCGGAGGGACCGGCCCGTTGATGCCTCGGCAACCAGGATAGTGAGCGGTAGGCAGTAAACAGTAAACAGTAAACAGTCAGCAGCGATCACTGCGTCTGTGCACTCTTCACTGATTACTGATTACTGATCACTGGCCCAGGTGCCAATTCCGTCAGCGCAAGCTGGGAGATGAGAGGCGTGGATGAGGTCTTATCCCGCTTGCAAGCCCCACTTCGTTGACAGTGGGGCTTTTTGTTGCCCCGCAGCGCCGGCCATTCGTTTCGCAAAGAGCTGAACATCGATCGAAGGAGCTAGTGATTGTCCCATGCGCGTACTGAAGTTCGGCGGCACATCCGTCGGCAGCGCCGACGCCTTCGGCCTGGTGGCCAAAATCGTAGCCAGCGCCCGCCAGCAGGACAGGGAGGTGATCGTCGTCACCTCGGCCATGAGCGGCGTGACCGATATCCTGATCAACGCGGCCAAGGCGGCCGCGGCCGGCGACCGTCGGCCCTACCGCGAGGCCCGCGACGAATTGATGGCCAAACATCAGATGGTGGCCGGGCAGTTGGTCAACGACGGCGTGGAGCGGGCCGCGCTGGGCCGGCTCTTCGAGTCGCGGCTGGCAGCCTTCGAGCGGCTGTGCCGCAGCGTCGAGGTGCTGGGCGAGCTGACTGCACGCGGGCTGGACGTGATCTCCGGCACCGGCGAGCGGCTGGCGGCGCCGCTGCTGGCGGCTGTGCTGCGGGCCAACGGCGTGGCAGCCGAATGGGTGGACGCCAGCGAGATCATCGTCACCACCAACCAGTTCGGCAGCGCCGACCCGATCATGGAGCCGACCGCGCGCCATGCCCGCAGCCGGCTGAGCCCGCTGCTGCAAGGCGGCGTCGTGCCGGTAGTCACCGGCTTCGTCGGCGCGACCCACGAGGGCATCAGCACGACGCTGGGCCGCGGCGGCTCAGACTACTCGGCGGCCATCCTGGGCGCAGCGCTGGACGCCGACGAGGTGCAGATCTGGACCGACGTCAACGGTATTATGACGGCCGACCCGCGCATTGTGCCGACCGCGCGTACCATCCCTGAGATTTCCTACATCGAGGCGGCCGAGCTGGCCTTCTACGGCGCCAAGGTACTGCACCCCAAGACCATCCTGCCCTCGGTGGAGCGCGGCATCGCCCTGAGGGTGCTCAACACCTTCGAACCCGACCACCCCGGCACGCTGATCGTCAAGGAGCCCAAGCCCAGCAAGGATGTGGCCAAGGCGATTTCCGTCATCAAGGGCCTGACCATGGTGACGGTCGAGGGGCGCGGCATGTTGGGCGTGCCGGGCATCGCGGCTCGCACCTTCGCAGCCGTGGCCCGCGCCAACGCCAATGTGCTGATGATCAGCCAGTCCTCCTCGGAGCAAAGCATCAGCTTCGTAATTCGCGAGAGCGAACGGGACGCAGTGGTGGCCCAACTACAGGGCGAGATGGCGCGCGAGCTGGCCAGCCATCACATCGACCAGGTGCGGCCGCTGGATGGCATCGTCATCGTGGCCATCGTCGGCGCGGCCATGAAGGGCACGCCCGGCATCGCCGCGCGCATCTTCGGCGCGCTGGGCGAGGCCGAGATCAACGTCATCGCCATCGCGCAGGGCAGCAGCGAGTGCAACATCTCCCTGGTCATCGCGCGCGGCGACGCGGACGAGGCTGTCAGGAAGATCCACGACGCGTTTCGGCTGAACGAGGCGAATGGGGTAGGGTGAGTCTTCGGCTACTAAGCTCTTGCTAAGTTCGTTGTGGTCCCTGTCCCGCGCAAATTGATTGGCGACCCCTGCCTGGATTAAGGATAGATATTGGGATTATCTACGGCCAAACCCTCGACCATGGCAGCCTGCAACAGGCGGTCATCGGCCGAAAGGAATACCAACGGGGGCAATTTGTGCCGTATGAGGGCCTGGTTAGCAGCCAAAGCTGAAGCAAGCTGGACAGCATCATACGCCCTCAAAGGATGCTTGTCCAATAGACTGCGAGCAAGAGCGACGAGATTGATATCCAATTCAATGAAACGGTACTCATTGATACTGTGTGCAGTAAACGCCTGTGCTGCCTTCTCACAGGCATCGGTGGGCACTGACCCCTCTCGTTTGCGCCGCGCCAATGCGCTATATAGCTCCACCATCGTGATTCGCGCCGTCAGCAATGAATTCTCAGCCGAGGATGCGGTAATACCACGAATCCAAACCGAACCCGCTTCTTCGACGTAGCGCTTTCCTAAGGCACTGGTATCCAGATAATACGCTGGCATCGTTAGTAGGACTCGGCCCGTTCAGCCATGATGTCATCCGAAATCGGGCCCGCCATCCCCAACACTCTTGCTGCCTCTGACACTTCCTGATCAGAGACGGCCTTGCCAGGATCCGTAGCCGAATGACGCTCGATCAAGCCCGCATCCAGTAACGCCTCGTATACATGCTGTCTTTCTACGGACGCCTTGATCGTGCGAGCGCGAGGACGGACAATGCGAACCTGGATACGAGCGTTTTCCGGTAAGGCTAGTGGCAGAAGTGGGCGCAACACGCCCTGCTCATAGATGACTATGATGGTTTCGCTCATGGTCTGTATTCCAACGTCTTTGTCAAGAAGGAGTCATATTCAGCCCAGACTGATCACAAAACCTATTGTAACATACTGGAACCTGCTCAGCAAGCAAGTATCGTCCTCGCTGCAGCTATGCCTTGGCAGAGCGCCCTCAGATCGACAGTCCTGCCGCAAACAACACCCCAAACCACAAACTCAGCCGCGCGGTGCCGGCCAGCGCACGGTTCATAGTCGGCCCATCGCTCGCGGTATAGACGATGCGCCGCAGGCGAATGGCCGTGGGCAGGGTCAGCCAAGGCAGCAGCACGAACAAGCTGGCTGGTGTGAAGCTGCCATCCCATAGCGCCAGGACCAGCAGCGCCAGCGGCACAGCGTAGGCGCCGGCCAGCAGCAGCGTGTACTCGGCACGTGCGCCGGCCGCCCCCAGCCGCACGGCCAGCGTGCGCTTGCCGACGCGGGCGTCGGTCTCGATGTCGCGCAGGTTGTTGACCACTAAAATAGCGGTAATCAGGAAGCCGGAGGGCAGGCTGGCCAGCCACACCAGCGGCGGCGCGGTCAAGGCCTGCACGTAGTAAGTGCCCACCACGGCGGCCAGGCCGAAGAAGATGAAAACGAACAGGTCGCCCAGCCCGTTGGCCGACAGGGGAAAGGGGCCGCCGCTGTAGGCCACTGCCGCGATCATCGCAGCGACGCCCACCAGCAAGATCGGCCAGCCGCCGACGTAGATCAGGTACAAGCCGATGGCGGCAATGATCAGCAGCACCAGCACCAAGCCCAGCCGCAGCTCGCGCAGCGAGATCAGCCCGCTGAGCGCCACCCGCGTGGGCCCTTTGCGATCGGGCTGATCGTAACCCTTGACGAAGTCGTAATAGTCGTTGGCCAGGTTGCTGGCGATCTGCAAGAGCAGCGCGCCGGCCAGCGCGGCCAGCGCAGGCAGCGGCTGGAACACGCCGTCGCCCACGGCCAGCCCAACGCCGACCAGCACCGGCCCGATTGCAGCCGGCAGCGTCCTGGGACGGATGGCGAGCCACCAGGCCTGGCGGCGGGTAATCTTAGATGAGGTGGCTGTCGTCATAGTCTCAACGGAGAATTGTCAATTGTCAATGCTCAATTGTCAATGCCGAAGCCTGTCTGCGCACTTGGCAATTGACCATTGACAATTGAGCATTGAACATTGATCATTTTCCGATTTCCGCCTCCCTGCCCAACGTCTCGATCATGCTGTTGAAGATCGGCCCGTGAATGGGATAAAGGCTGTACCAGTAGATCAGGCCGAAGAGACCCTTGGGCGCGAAGAAAGCGGTCTGCACCAACAGCGTCTGGCCGTCTTCCTGCGGCTTGGCCTCGAAGGTCAGCCAGGCGCGGCCGGGTACCCGCATCTCGGCCCGCAGGCGCAGCAGCCGGTCCGGCTCGACCGCCTCGACGCGCCAGAAGTCCAGCGCGTCGCCCGCGCGCAGGTCGACCGGATCGCGCCGGCCGCGACGGAAGCCCACGCCGCCTACCACGCGGTCCATCATCCCGCGCAGCCGCCAGAGCCAGTTGAAGCTGGGATAGCCGCGGTCGCCGCCGATGCTAGTGAAGGCGCGGAACACCGCCGCCGGCGGCGCATCGACCACCCGCAGCCGCTTTTCGATCATCAGGCCGTCCTGCACGGTAAACTTAACCGGCGCCACGTCACCCTGGGCCGAGGCCAGCGCGTCGCTCCAAGTGGTCTCCAGATGGCCGGCGTCCAGCCGTTGCAGCGCCCGCTCCACGGCTGTCTTGTAGTCCAGCAGCTCGATGTTGGGAAACAGGCGCCGGGCCGTGTCGTCGCGCACCACCACCTCGTTGCGCAGCCCCTCGATCAATGGCCGGGCAATCTCGGCTGGGATGGGCGTGACCCAATGCACCCAATACGACGAGAGGCGGGGCGTCAGCACGGGCACGGGCACCAGCCAGCGCCGCAGCCCGCGCACCTCGGCGTAGCCTAGCATCATCTGCTCGTAGGTCAGCACGTCGGTGCCGCCAATCTCGATGATGCGGCCGGCGCTTTCGGGCACGTCCAGCGCTGTCGCCAGATAGTCCAGCACGTTGCGGATGCCGATGGGCTGGACGCGGGTGTAGAGCCACTTGGGGCAGATCATAGCCGGCAGGCGCTCGGTCAGGTTGCGAATCATCTCGAAGGAGGCGCTGCCGGAGCCGACGATGACGGCCGCGCGGAATTCGGTCACTGGCACGCCCGACGCACGCAGCGCCTCGCCCGTCTCCTGGCGCGAGCGCAGATGGCGGCTCAGGTCCGCCTCCGGGTCGCCCAGGCCGCCCAGGTAGATGAGGCGTTGGACCTGCGTAGCCGCGGCGATCTGGCCGAAGTTGCGGGCCGCGCGCAGGTCGCGCTCGTGGAACTCGCCGCTGCCCTCGCCCACCTTTTGCATGCTGTGAATCATGTAATAGGCCGCGCTGACGCCGGCCATGGCCGGCAGCAGCGTCTCCGGCCGGAAGACATCACCCTTGACCACCTCCACCTGGTCGATCCAGGGGCGGCCCTGCAGGCGACCCGGATCGCGCGCCAGCACCCGTACTCGGTAGCCGGCCTCCAGCAGACGCGGCGCCAGCCGGCCGCCCACGTAGCCGGTGGCGCCGGTAACGAGGATCAGACGCTTTTCGGTCATAGGTAACGCTCGAAATGATACTGTGCGTGCATGAGGTTAGGAGTACAGCTTATCATAGCTTCAGCAGTCCATTCAGCCGCCGACCGGTGTGATGGTCAACTCGATCGCTGCGGCAGGCTGGCGGGACAGGCGCCGCCAGCCCTCTTGCAGCGCGCCGGCAATGAAATGGCCAGCGCCGTTGGCTTTGACTTCCAGGCCGCTCTTGCCATCAGTGGCAGGGGAGGCCAGCCAGACAGCCTTGGCAGCGGGCGTCTCCGGGGGATTGGACCACATGCGGATGATCGTCGGGAAGACTTTAAGACGCTGCTCGTAACCGGGCACGACGTCAATCTGCCGCAACATGTCGGTGTCCACCAGGCCGGGCTGGAAGACGAAGACCCCCACGCCCGTCTGCTTGTAGCCCTTAGCCAGTGCGAGGGTGAAGGTGCGCACCCACGCTTTGCTGGAGCCGTAGGCGTTTTGCATCGGCAATGGCTTCTTGGCGCCGGCGCCGATCAGGTTGATCAGCTTGCCGCGGTCGCGCGCCAGAAAGTGCTGCATCGCCACCCACGAGCCATAATACGTTCCCAGGATGTTGGTCTGCACCACCTGGACAAACTGCTCCATCGGCACGCCCATGGTCGGGCCATACGCGGCCGATATCCCGGCGTTGTTGATCCAGACGTCGAAGTGGCCAAAGGTAGCCACTGCATGGTCGGCCAAGCGCTTGACCTGGTCGGCTTGGGCCACGTCGATGGCCAGACCGCTAGCCTCGTGGCCGGCTGCGCGCAGGTCGCGCACCACTTTGTCTACCGCGCCAGCCGTGCGCGAGGAGACGACGACGGCTGCGCCTTCTTGTGCATAGGCATGGGCGATGGCCAGGCCCAGCCCCCGTGTGCTGCCGGTGATGACGGCGGTCTTGCCGGTAAGTTTTCCCATGGCTGCTGAAACCTCGTTCCTATCATCCTCAGGCGCTGGCAAAGTGATACCATATGCTATGCGCTTAAGTAGTCTTGTGATAACCTGGATTATACCCCCAACCATCGAAAAGCATCTGTTGTCACGATTGCAGATTCTGCTTCACCGCCACACCACTCTCCCCATCAAACACATGCAGCCGCTCTGGCAGAAAGTGCAGCCACACCGTCTCGTCCGGCCCAGGGCGCAGATCGGGCGGGGTGATGGCGCGCAGCAGGCTGCCGGTCGGCAGGAAATCCACAGCCAGCAGCAGCAGCGCCTCCTTGCCCAGCGGCTCGCGCACCACAGCACGCGCTGGCAAACTGTCCGGCCCCGCCTGCTGGCTGACCACGACGTCCTCCGGCCTGATGCCCAACACGAGTGGCCGCTGGCCCTGGCCCACAGCCACTTGGCGCAGTTCGCCGGGCAGGGAGATGCTGGCTGCACCGGCCGTAAATGTCTCGCCATCTCTGTCCAGCCGCCCATCGATCAGGTTGATCATCGGGCTGCCGATGAAGCCGGCGACGAACGCGCTGGCCGGCCGGCGGTAGATGTGCTCCGGGTCGCCGGCCTGCTCGATCTTGCCGTCGCGCAGCACCAGCAGCGTGTCGGCCATAGTCATGGCCTCGGCCTGGTCGTGGGTGACATAGATGGTCGTGACGCCCAGCTCCCGCTGCAAGCGTTTGATCTCGCCGCGCATCTCGACCCGCAACTGGGCGTCCAGGTTGGACAGCGGCTCGTCCATCAGGTAGACCTCTGGCTGGCGCACCATGGCCCGGCCCAGGGCAACGCGCTGCATCTGCCCGCCCGACAACTCACGCGGCTTGCGCTGCAAGAGGTGATCAATGCCAAGCGCTTGCGCTGTGCGCTCCACCTGCTGGCGGATCTCGTCCTTCTTCAGCTTGCGGGCCTGCAAGGGGAAGGCCATGTTGGCGAAGACGGTCATGTGGGGATAGAGCGCGTAGCTCTGGAAAACCATCGCGGCGTTGCGCTCCCAGGGTGGGACAGCCGTTACGGGCTTGCCGGCAAACAACACCTGCCCGCCGCTAGCCTCCTCCAGCCCGGCGATCATGCGCAGCAGCGTCGTCTTGCCGCAGCCCGACGGCCCCACCAGCACAGTCAGCTTGCCGTCGTCGAAGCGCCAACTCAGGTCGTCCACGGCCGTGACGGCGCCAAAGCGCTTGCTGATGTTCTCAACGGCTACTTCAGCCATGCTAATACCTCACCGAGCCAGCCGTCAGCCCCTGGATCACAGCGCGCTGGAAGAGCAAGACCAACAGGATGACCGGCACCAGGGAGAGCATGATGCCGGCCGAGACCCAGGCCCACTGCAACTGGAAGGCCTGGCTGAAGCCCAAAATAGCTACGGGCGCCGTCTGCGCCTCCGGCAAGCCCAGGCTGATGGTCAGCGCCAGCATGAACTCGCCCCAGGAGCCCAGGAAGACCAACACGCCAGCCGAGAAGAGCCCGGGCGCGGCCAGCGGCAGCATGACGCGCCAGAAGACCTGGAAGGGGGGCCAGCCGTCCATCTTCCCCGCATCCTCCAGCTCGAAAGGCAGGTTGGCGAAATAGGCGGCCAGCAGCCAGGTGCTGAGCGGGATGCTGTAGGCGATGTTGGGCAGGATCAGGCCCGGCAGGCTGGAGAGCAGGCCCAGCGAACGGATCAACACGAAGGTGGGGGCGATGACCACGATGGCCGGCGCCATGCCGGCCATTTGGATCAGCACCAGCGACTGCACCTTGTAGCGGAAGCGCAGGCGGGCGATGGCATAGGCGGCCAGCGCGGCCAGGAAGAGCGCGCCCACCGTCACCGCCGACGAGACAATCAGGCTGTTGAGGATTGCGCGCTGCACATCGAAGTCGGGTCCCAGCACCGTCAGGTAGCTCTCCCACGAGACCTCAGCCGGCCAGGCCCGCAGCGGCAGGCGAAACTCCGTCCCCGGCCGCTTCAACGAAGTCACCAGCACCCAGTACAGCGGCGGCAGGCTGAACAGAGCCACGGCGGCCGTGACGGCCAGAGAGGCAAGGGTGTGCAAAGGACGTCGCATGGGAAACACAGAGGCTTTTTGGACGCAGATTACACAGAATACACAGATCAGAGGAGTTGGAGAACCAGGCTCCGATCAGCGTTCATCTGTGTTGATCTGCGTCCCTTCTGAACCTAAACCAGCTCTCAGATCAGTGTTCATCTGCGTTGATCTGCGTCCCATCTGAACCCAAATCAACTCTCAGATCAGTGTTCATCTGCCTTGATCTGCGTCCCATCTGAACCCAAATCAGCTCTCAGATCAGTGTTCATCTGCCTTGATCTGCGTCCCATCTCACCGGAAGCGCAGGTGCGGCGTGATGCGGCGGATGTAGAGCAGGCTCAGGACCATGACCAGCAGGAAGGTGATCATGGCGTAGGCTGAGCCGCGGCCGAACTGGACGAAGGTGAAGTAGAACTTGTAGGCGAAAGAGCTGAGGGTGTCGGTCGTCGTGCCGGGCCCACCGCCGGTCAGCCCATAGACGATGTCGAAGACCCGCAGCGCGTCCAGGGTGCGAAAGAGCAGCACCACCAGGATCGTGGGCAGGATCAGCGGCAGGGTGATGCGCCGCAGCCGCATCCAGGCGCGCGCGCCATCCATCTTGGCCGCGTCGTGCAGGTGCTGCGGCACCATAGCCAGCCCCCCCATCAGGAAGATAGCCGTGATGGCTGCGCCCTTCCAGACGTAGGCCAGGATCACGCTGGCCACCGCCAGGGTGGGGTCGGCCAGGAACAGCGGCGGCTGCTCGGCCAGCCCCAGCCCGACGGCCAGCGCGCCGATCAAGCCCACGTCGGTGTTGAACAGCCAGCGCCAGATCGAAGCCTGGATGATGGCCGGAATCGCCCAGGGCAGGACGATGATCGTGCGCAGGATGCCGCGCAGCGGCCGCACTACCCAGAAGCTGGCCAGCGCCATGCTCAAGCCCAACACGAACTCCAGCGTCACAGCCGCTACGGTGAACAGCGCCGTGAAGCGCATCGAACCCCAGAACTCGCGACTGGCCACCACCGCGCGGTAGTTGGCCAGCCCGACGAAGGCCGCCTCACGCCAGCGGGTGCTGTACTCCAGATCGAACAGGCTGTAGATGGCAGTCTGGACGATGGGGTAGAACAGGAACACCGCCAGCGCGAGGAAGGCAGGGGCGAGGAAGAGCAGGGCGATGGTGGATTCGCGTTGGCGCATACTCATACCGTGAATCAAATTCACGGGCTGACAGACCAGTGAATGGAATTCACCGGCTGACAGCACGAAGCCGCCTCAGCGGCTGCGGAGGGGTTCCCAGCGCCTGAGGGCGCTTCGTACTGTCAGCCAGGGGATTTCCAATCCCTGGCGCTACTGTCCCAGCGCGTCAATCCTTTGACACGCGTCGTTCAGCGCCTGATCGGCCGGCTTGATGCCGGTGATCGCCGAATGGATCTCGTCCTGCAGGATACTGGACAGCTCGGTGTAGCGCACGCTGGGCGGACGGGGGACGGCGCTGGAGAGCAGCGGCCCGATGGTGTCGGCGTTGGGGTTAGCGGCGATGACCTCCGGGTCGTCGTACAGCCCGTTGTAGTACTGCACGGGCCCCCAGGCGATGGCGAAGCCCTTCTGCGCCGGCAAGCTGGCGATGACCTCCATCACCTGCATGGCCTCGGCCATGGTGTCGGTGTAGGGGTTGACGGCAAAGGCGAAGCCGCCAGCCACGCCCGCCGTCTGGCCGCCGGGCTGGGCCGGGTTGGGCATCACCGCCCACTTGCCGGCGATAGCCGAGCGCTCCGGGTCGTCCAGCCAGACCACGATGTCGTGGTTGTGGCGCAGGAAGACGGCCTTGCCCTCAGCGAAGCGGGTGCGCGCCTCCTCGGCCTTCCAGGCCGGCACCTCGCGCGGGGAGACGCCGCTCTCGATCAGGTTGACCATGAAGCTCAGCGCCTCAACTCCCTCAGTCGAATTCATGGCGCACTGGCCGGCCTCATCGAAGTATTGGCCGCCGAAGCCCAGCAAGAACTCCGCCCAGGTCATCACCAACTGCTCATCCTTGATCCCGGCCCAGACGAAGCCCGACAGCTCAGGATCCTGGGCCGTGATGGCCTGGGCGATCGCCACCAGCTCGTCGTAGGTCTGCGGCGGCTGGAAGCCGGCCGCCTCCAGCAGGTCAGTGCGGTAGAAGGTGCCCGAGACGCTGCTCCAGAAGGGCACGCCCAGCCGTTTGCCCTCGTAGGAGAAGACGTCCAGCCCATTGGCGATGTAGTTTTCGTCCAACTGGGGCGCCAGCTCGTCCAGCGGCACGGCCCAGCCGGCCCGGCCGAACTCCTGCACCCAGGGCATGTCCATGCCGTAGATGTCCACGGTCGGGTCCTCGGACGCAATCCAGACCGCCAGCGCCTCACGCATGCCGTTGATGGTGTCGGGCATCAGATTCAGGCGCACGTCGATGTTGGGGTACTTCTTGGCGACCTCGTCCCGGATCACGTCGATGGGCGCGGGACCAGGCCCAAACGACATCTGCAGGAAACGGTTGTAGGCCAGGGTGATGACCACCGGCTCGGCGGCCGGCTCAGCAGCCGGCGCTGCGGTGGTAGACTGATCGCCCTGGGGCGGCGTGAGCACGGGCTGGCAGGCCGACAGCGCCAGCGCAACGATGATCACCAGAGCCAGTAGGGCCCATTTCGTCCTTGAAATCATAAGTTGCCTCCTCGTCCAAAGTTGGAAAGTCACTGATCCGCGGCGTGAGCGAGACGGCGCAAGCGAGGTCCCGCCCGAGGCCGTAGAAAGTGGCTGAAGTGTAACATAAGGCGGCGCGCCGGGCAAGCCATCGGCCCGGCCCGCCAACCGCAGCCCCCACGCAATCCCGGCCGCGGCCAGGGCTGTGTCACGCAGGCGAATCAGCAGGCTAAGGCTGAGGCCAGCGGCCGGGTTGGCCCCCAGCGCGCCCAACGCCAGCACCTGGCTGGCTTCCAGGGCGCCCAAACCGGCCGGCAGCGCGGCCAGAAAAGCAATGCGCGCGGCGGTCAACGAAATGATAGCCTCCACCGGCGACAAAACGATGCCCAAGGCCCACAGCGCCAGCCAATACTCGGCCATGATGCCCAGCCAACTGAGCAGCGTGAAGCCCATGGCCGCGGCCAGCGCGGCCGGATGCTGGCGACAAAAAGTCCGAACCTGTTGTTCGCTGGACTCGACGCCGCCTAACAGCCGTTCGATCCGGCCCGATCCGGCCGCCACACCAGGCGCGCTCACCCGCCTGCGCCACGCCTGCACCGGCCAGACCGCGACATGCGCCAGCCGGGTCATTGGGCGCCCGCCAGCCCAGATGGCCAGCAGAAAGAGGGGCGGCAAGGCAAACAGGATCAACGCCGCGGCCAGCGCCACTCGTTCAGCGTCCGCAGACAGCAGCCGCCGCTGCGCGATCAGCGCCACGCCGCCGGCCAGAAAGGCGAAGTTGACCAGCAGCTCCAGCGTCTTATCCAGCGTCACTGCAGCCACGGCCGTGCTGCGCGGCACACCGTCACGTTTTTCGGGCAGGTAGACCTGTAGCGGCTCGCCGCCAAACTGCGGCCCGGGCGTGAAATAGCTGACGCCGAACGCGGCCAGCCGGTAGCCCACCAGGCGCAGATAGGGGATGCGATGGCCCTGGCTGCGCAGGATGATCCACCAGCGGCCGCTGAAACTGAGCAGCACCAGGATGTTGAGCAGCGTCAGCGCCAGCAGCTCGGCCAGGCTGAGCTGCTGGAGCAGCGCCCACGCCTCGTCCAGCGGCACGGCGCGCAGCACCCACACCAGCAGCAGCGGCGCAACGAGCCAGGGCAACAGGGTCAGCAATCGACGTTTGTTCAGCATAAAGGGAATCGGCCACGGATTACACGGATTTCACGGATCGGATCTCTGAGCGTCTAATCCGTGGCTAGTGTTGCGTCAATCATGATTTGAGGAGTTCGCGTGCCTACATGCGAATTAATCCGTGAAATCCGTGTAATCCGTGGCTAGTTGACTCCAGACGCGTTCGGGCGTCCCAAGCGTTGCAGGAAGAGGCGGTCGGAGGGACGCCAGAGAGCCAGATCGCCGCCGCCGGTGTGCAGCAGGGTGATGGCGCTGGCCAGCAGCAGTCCGTTGACTGGGTTCAACCCACCGGTGGAGATGCTGGCGCCGGCCGGAAAGAGCAGCAGCAGCGCGCCCAGCCGCGCCTCCAACCCGAAAAACATCGATACGACGCCCACCAGGCCCAACCCAACGGTCAGCATGGCGCTGGCCTGAGGCGTGAGCACCGCCGGCCAGTCAAAGGCGCCCGCCAGGCCATCAGGCGAGCGCAGCCCCGCCGCAACCAGCGTTGCGAAGCAGGCGACGGCAGCCAGGCGCAGCAGCACGGGCAGTCGGCGGGTCAGCAGACGCTGCCAGCGGCTCAACGTCCTGCGGTAGGCTGGCGAGGCCGGATCGATGCGCCCGCTCACCACCAGCCAATCGCGGCCAAAGCTGGCAGCCAGCGGCAGCGCGAACCAGATGGCGGCAAAACGGGTGGCGGTGGCATCCAACACCGGCCACAACACCACAGACACAAAACTCATAAATAGAGCGGCAACGATGCGACCATAAGGGCTGGCGGGCAGGCCGTAGACCGGCAGGCCGCGCCAGGTGCGCCAGGCCAGGCCGCCCACGAACAGGTAGCGCGCCAGCCCCATCAGCAGCGCCCAGGCCGGCAGTTGGCCATAGGCCACGGCCAGGCTGACCGCCAGCAGCGCGCCCAGCGAGTCGAACTCCATGTCCAGACGTTCGCCCAGCAGCGTGGGCTGGTTGGTCACGCGCGCCAGGTAGCCGTCCACGAAATCGGTCAGGGCCGCTGCCGTGTAGACGAGCACCGGCAACCAGGCCAGCTTGCCCGAGGGCTGGGGCAAGAACAAGAAACCGGCGAAAACGCCCACCAGACAGCCGCGCAGCAGGGTGACGACGTTGGCCGCGCCCAAGTCGGGGAAGATGCCTGTCTCGCCGCGACGATGGTTGTCCGGCAGGCTGCGGCGCAGCAGCCAGAGCGTGTAGCCCATGGCCAGCGCCACCGGCAAGGCCCAGCGCCAGCCCGGCTCGGCCAGGCCCAGGCGGCGCAGCGCCAGATAGCTCAGCCCGGCTGCCAGCACGTAGAGGCCTGCGACCAGCCGCCAGCGCTGTCGCAGCCGGGCGAGATGCGCCGCCTCTTGCGAGTCCCATGAGGCTGTGGTTGTCATGATCTAACAGTCGCTCATCTGCATTCGCCTGCAATCTGGCGGATTGCGTTACGGTTGTGGCCTGCGCAACTCCTCGGCGGCGAAATAGCCTAAAGCCAGAAAGGCCAGGATGTACCCCAGATAGTTCTCATTTAGAAAACGCGAGGCGTATAGGAAACCAAACAGCAGCAAGGCGTAGTGCCAACAGGCGGCCGCGATAGTGTTGTGGCGCGCCTGACGCCAGCCTAGCCAGATCAGGAGCGGCAGCGCGACGGCAACCTCAAGGATCCAGAACGGCCAGGGGTCGAAGCGACTTGCCAGACCACCGAAGGCCAGCACGAAGTTGCTGGCGCCCCAGCCCCAGATCTGGTAGTGGGTTTCACTGCTGCCGGCAGCCCAGCGCCACACGTCGTCGATCAAGGCGTTGGCGTTCCAGGCCAGGTAGGGGCCGACCAGCAGGAGGAAGGCGGCCAACGCCGGCCAGCCACGGCGCAGCATGGTGGGGATTGCCCGCGGGATGTCGCGCCAGGAACCGATCTGGTCGCGCGCCAGCAGCAGAGCGAAGAAAGGAGCCAGGAACCAGGCGGTGGGCTTGCTGGCGCAGGCCAGGCCGAAGGCGAGGGAGGCGAGCCAGAACGATGAATGATGAATGATGAACGATGAACGGCGGACTGCAGACTGTGAATTGGCGGGGACAAGTGCGCGAGATAGGAGCGCGAGGGCGAGGACGATCCAGGCCCAGACAAAGAGGTCGTTCTGGCCGAAGATCAGATCGAGGCCCATGATGGGGTTGAGGCCCAACAGCATCAGCAGCGCCAGCCGCCAGCGGGGCCGGCTGGCCGGGGCGAGCCGCGCGGCCAGGACCAACGCGACGATGAAGACCAGCAGATAGACGTAACGCTGGTCGTACCAGCCCAGCAGGGCGTCGCTCAGCAGCTTGGCCGGCGCAGAGAAGACGAAGGTCCATGGCAGGTAGGGGTAGTGATCCAGCGCCGTGCGGAACTCAGGCAGCCCCCAGTCAGCCATCGGTGTGGCGCGATAGTCCTCGACGTAGGGGTTGCGGCCGCTGAGGAAGAAGTCGATGGCCGCCTCGGTCTGCAACACGCCGCCGTCGTGGCTGTAGCTGTGAGGCAGGTTCTCGTGGCGCAGCAAGGCCAGCTTGAGCGTGGGCAGCAGCACCGTGAAGGCGATGATCAGCCAGACCAAGCCAGTCTTCACCCACACCCGCTCGGGCCGGTCTCCGACCGAGCCCGTCCCCACCCGCTCGGGCCGGTCTCCGACCGAGCCCGCCGTGTCTTGGCGTTCGGCCCGGCCGGCCGCGGCCAGGTCGACCACCAGGTAGACCAACAGCGCGGCCAGGCTCAACGCAGCCAGCAGCAGGGCGATGGGATCGCCAAACCAGGGGCCAAACGCGGCCTCGGCCTGGTCGCTGAGGATGCGGCCCAACAGCGAGTGGCCGGTAACATTCTGGAAATGCTCGAACAGGCTGGCCTCGGCCAGCGTGTTGATACGCAGCCGCGCCAGCAGAAGCACGGCCAGCAGCAGCGCGTCCCAGCCGGGGCGGTCGGGAAGAGATGCCGGCTCGGCAGCAGCGCTCGGCTCCGTCAACGGCTCATGGGGTTCACGCATAGGCGCATGATACCACAAGAACGATTGAGCGATGAACTTTTGCCCCGCCGCGGCCGGCCCCATCTTGCTGTGGCCGGTCTCATGACCGAGCCACGCCGCGGAACATCCGCTCCGATCCGCGCCTCCTGCCGATCCGCGGTTCTTTGCCCGCCCGCGCGCCCTGTGTTACAATGGCCGCCATGGACTTCCTCACAATCGGCAACATCACCAAGGACCTGATCCCCGGCGGCTACACGGTGGGCGGCACGGTCACCTACGCATCGGTCGCGGCCATGCGGCTGGGGCGCAAGGCAGGCGTGCTGACGCGCATGGGACCTGGCCTGGCGTTGCCCGATGTCTACAGCGATATCGAGACGCATCCGCTGCCCTCGACCCACACGTTGACCTTCGAGAACGTCTACACACCGGACGGACGCGTGCAGACGATTCACGCCTTAGGCGATGCTATTGGCGTACAGGATGTGCCCGCCGCCCTGCTCCAGCACCCTCCATCTATCGTCCTGCTTGGCCCGCTGGCTGGCGAGTTGGACCCCCGCGTCGCCGATCTGTTCCCCAACTCGCTGCGAGGTGTCGTGCCGCAGGGCTGGATGCGCCGCTGGGATGCGCAGGGGCGCGTCTCGCATGTGCCCATCGCCTGTACAGACGATGTGTTGCGCTACGCAGACGTGCTGATCGTGAGCACCGAGGATGTCAACCACGACGTCAATCTGGCCCGCTGCTATGCGGAGGTGGTCCAGACGGTGGTGTTGACCCGCAGCCTGCACGGCGCTGATGTCTACCACGGCGGCCGCGTGACCCACGTGCGGCCCCGCCCTGCCAGCCAAATCGATCCCACTGGCGCAGGCGACACCTTCGCGGCCGCTTTTCTTGTCTTTTTCCAGGAGACAGGCGATCCGATCCGGGCAGCGCGCTTTGCCAATGTCACCGCCTCCTTTGGCGTCGAGGGCTTGAGCTACAGCGCAACCCCCACCCGCGCCCAGGTCGAGGCCTACCTGGCTGAGCATGGATGGTAGCATGACCCGAGTCTACGCGCTGGCGAACCAAAAAGGCGGCGTCGGCAAGACCACCACGGCCGTCAACCTGGCCGCTTACCTGGCCGCGGCTGGCAACCGCGTGCTGTTGGTGGACTGCGACCCGCAGGCCAACGCCTCCAGCAGCCTGGGCGTCAGCGCCGACGAGCAGGAGCAGAGCCTCTACGATGCGCTGATCGACCGCGTGCCGCTGGACCGCATCATCACGCTGACCCCGCAACTGCGGCTGGACCTGGCGCCCTCGTCGCCCAAGCTGGCCGGCGCGGACGTGGAGATGGTCAGCATGATCGCCCGTGAGCGGCTGTTGCAGCGCACGCTGGAGCCTGTCCTGCACCGCTATGACCACGTGCTGCTGGACTGCCCACCCAGCCTGAGCCTGCTGACCGTCAACGCGCTGACCACGGCGCAGAACGGCGTGATCATCCCCATCCAGTGTGAGTACCTGCCGTTGGAGGGGCTGGGCCGGCTGACCCACACCATTGGCCTGGTGCGGGAGCACCTCAATCCACAGTTACGCATCTTCGGTATTGTCATGACCATGTTCGACGCCCGCACGAACCTGGCGTCCGACGTGGTGGCCGAGGTGCGCCAGCATTTTGCGCGCGAGACCTTCGACGCCGTGATTCCGCGCAGCGTGCGATTAAGCGAGGCGCCCAGCTACGGCCAGCCAATCCTCGTCTATTCGCCGGGTTCGCCCGGCGCGCTGGCCTACCAGGCGTTGGCCAACGAACTGTTAGCGCGCGAGGCACGCGAGACCTCCGCCGGGAGATAAGAGCCATGACCACCACACGACGCAGCGGTTTGGGCAAGGGGCTGGGCGCGTTGATCCCGACGGGGCCGGACAGCGTGCCGTCGGCGCTGCCCGCCTCCGGCCTGGCTGAGGTCCCGATCGGGCAGATCGCCCCCAACCCGAGGCAGCCGCGCGAGCACATGGAGCCGGAGGCGCTGGCCGAGCTGGCCGAGTCGATTCGCACCCACGGGCTGATCCAGCCTTTGGTGCTGACCCTGGCCCCGGCCGGCGCGGCGGTGCAATACTACCTGGTGGCCGGCGAGCGGCGTTGGCGCGCGTCGCAGTTGGCCGGCTTGCAGACGCTGCCGGCCATCGTCAAGGACGTGTCGCCCCAGGGCATGCTGGAGCTAGCGCTGGTGGAGAACGTGCAGCGGGCCGACCTGAACCCGCTGGAAGAGGCCGCGGCCTACCAGGCGCTGGTGGAGGAGTTCGGGCTGACCCAGGACGTGGTGGCCGCGCGCGTGGGCAAGAGCCGGGTGGCCGTGACCAACATGATGCGCCTGCTGCGCCTGCCCGACCGGGCCAAGGAGGCAGTGGTCGCCGGCCAAATCAAAGAGGGCCACGCGCGCGCGCTGCTGGGCCTGCCCAGCGACGAATTGATCGGGCAGGCCCTGCAGTTGGTGGTCGAGAACGAGCTGAACGTGCGCCAGACCGAGGAGCTGGTGCGGCGCATGAGCCAGCAGGCCGCCGAGTCCAAGGCCGAAGAGCCGGCCGGCGAGGAAGAGATCAGCCCCGAGACACGCGCGCTGGAGAGCCGCTTTCGGGACGTGCTCGGCACCAAGGTCAACCTCTACCGCAGCCGCCGCGGCGGCCGGCTGGTGATCCACTTCTACTCCGAGGAGGAGCTGGGCGCGATCTATGATGTGATCGTGGGCAGCAGCGACCTGTAACGCTTCGCAATGTAGGTCCGGCTACCAGCCGGACAAACCGCAACGGTAGCGTCTTCGTCACGTTGATAACGTGACCTACGGCTGTTGCGTTGGCGGGCCTGCGTCACGTTGATAACGTGACCTACGGCTAGAAGATGTTCAGCAGGCCAGACCCAAACGCGCCGGCGAAGACCAGGCTGACGATGCTCATCAGCTTGATCAGGATGTTCAGCGCGGGGCCGCTGGTGTCCTTGAAGGGGTCGCCCACGGTGTCGCCGACCACCGAGGCCTTATGGGCCAGCGAGCCCTTGCCGCCGAACTGGCCGGTCTCGATCCATTTCTTGGCGTTGTCCCAGGCGCCGCCGGAGTTGGCCATCATCACCGCCAGCATGAAGCCGGAGGCGATAGCGCCGATCAACATGCCGGCCAGCGCCTCCGCGCCCAGCAGGAAGCCGATGGCCAGCGGAACGAGCACGGCCAGCGCGCCGGGCAGCACCATCTCGCGCAGCGCGCTTTGCGTGCTGATGGCAACGGCTGCCTTGTAGTCAGGCTTGGCATGTCCGTCGAGGAGACCAGGGATCTCATGGAACTGGCGGCGCACCTCGATCACGATGGCGTGGGCCGCCTTGCCGACGGCTGTCATGGTCATGGCGCTGAAGAGGAAGGGCAGCATCGCGCCCACGATCAGGCCGGGGATGATCGTCGGCCCCAGCAGGTCGATGGTCTCGAGGCCGGCTGCCGCGACGAAGGCCGCCAGCAGGGCCAGGGCGGTCAGCACAGCCGAGCCGATGGCGAAGCCCTTGCCGGTGGCGGCGGTGGTGTTGCCCAGGCTGTCCAGCGCGTCGGTGCGCTCGCGCACCTCCGGCTCCAGCTCGCTCATCTCGGCGATGCCGCCGGCGTTGTCGGCCACGGGACCGTAGGCGTCGGTGGCCAGGGTCACGCCCAAGGTGGAGAGCATGCCCACACCGGCCAGCGCCACGGCGTAGAGGCCCGCGCCGCTGACGCCGGTCGATGCGCCGAGCGCCACCGCGGCCAGGATGGTCGCGCCGATGATCAGCACCGGCGCCATGGTGCTCTGCATACCCACGGCCAGGCCCTGGATGATCAGCGTGGCCGAACCGGTCTGGGCCGCCTCCGCGATGCTCTGGGTTGGCTTCTCGGTGTAGCTGGTGTAGTGCTCGGTGAAATAGCCGATGCCGATGCCGGCCAGCAGGCCCAGCAAGATCACGGCAAAGAAGGCCCAGGGGATGCCTGTCAGCGCCACCACGATAGCCACAAACACCAACACCAGGATCGACGCGCCGTAGATAGCGCGGTGCAATGATTTGAGCAGATCGCCCAGCGATGCGCCCTCCTTGGCATGGACCAGGAAGGCGCCGATCAGCGAGGCGATCAGCCCCACGCCTGCCACCAGGAAGGGCAGGACGATGCCGGCCCCGTCGGCCACGAACGCGCCCAGCGTGGCCGCGGCAATGATCGAGCCGCTGTAGCTCTCGAACAGGTCGGCGCCCATGCCGGCCACATCGCCGACGTTGTCGCCCACGTTGTCGGCGATCACGGCCGGGTTGCGGGGGTCGTCCTCGGGGATGCCGAACTCGACCTTGCCCACCAGGTCTGCCCCCACGTCGGCCGCCTTGGTGTAGATGCCGCCGCCGACGCGCGCAAACAGGGCGATAGAGCTGGCGCCGAAGCCAAAGCCTGTGACGTATTGGATGTTGCCGTCGAAGAGCAGGTAGAGCAAGGTCATGCCCAACAGGCTGAAGCTGACCACGGCCATGCCCATCACCGAGCCGCTGCCGAAGGCGACTCGCAGCCCTTCGTCCAGGCTGCGTTGCGCCGCGGCCGTGGTGCGCACGTTAGCCCGCACAGCCACGTACATGCCCAGGTAGCCAGCCGCGCCCGAGGCAACCGCGCCAACGACAAACGCGAGGGCGGTTTGCCAGTTGAGGAAAACCGCAATCACTACCGCTACAACAGCAACAAAGGCGGAAAGGAGCGTGTACTCCCGCTGTAAGAAAGCGGCCGCGCCTTCCTGGATGGCGTCGGCGATCTCCCGCATCTGGTCGGTGCCTGTGTCATGGCGCAAAACGCTGCGCAGTTGCACGACCACAAAGACGATGCCCAGCAATGCGATGCCCAGGGCAAAGACGATGGCTGTGTTTCCCGTCAACAAAGTTCTCCTCCTTGAGAAGTGTTTTGATCTATCGCACAGTTGGTAGTGACGATTGATGAAGGTTAAGAGCTTATCCCGGTAATCTCGCCGCGGCGTCGCCTGCGGTTGAAACCGCAGTCCGACACATGAAAAAGCATGCTGAAGCAAGCTGGTCTGCGCGCCTGAGCTTGCTTCAGCATGCTTCGGCTGTGTCAGATGCCGATTTCAATCGGCGGCGACTACCAGCCTGCGCTTAACCTAAGCTTCGTTCTTGTCGCCGGTGCGGATGCCCGGCAACTGCTGTAAGGCGCTCATCAGGTCGACGCCGGTCAGCGCTTCGACAGTAGCCGGCACCTGGGCGACAATGTTGGTGATATCAGCCGTGATCCTGGACGCGCCGGCGCCGCTGTTGGCGTCGCCGCCGCTGCTGATGACCACAATGCGGTCGGTTTTGGACAGCGGCTCAGAGATGGCCGCGGCCACCTGCGGTAGCGCCTCGATCAGTTGCTGGATGATGGCCGCCTGGTTATACTGCTTCCAGGCTTCAGCCTTCTTCTCCATCGCTTCAGCCATCGCCTTGCCCGTCGCCCGCACAACCTCAGCCTCGGCCAGACCCTTGGCCTGCACCACTTCGGCCTCAGCCAGACCTCTGGCGCGGGTGGCCGCGGCGTCGCCTTCGCCCAGAGCCTGGGTGGCGGCCGCCTGACCCTGGGCCTCGGCCAGCCGTTTGAACTTCTCGGCGTCGGCCAGAGTCTCGATGCGGTAGCGCTCGGAGTCGGCTGGCTTGCGCACGGTCGCCTCCAGTTCCTTCTCCTTGCGCAGCGCCTCTTGCTGCTGCACCTCGATCTGCTTCTGCTTGGCCACCACCTCGATCTGGATCTCCTGCTCCTTGACCAACTGGCTGGTCTTGGTCTCTTGCAGCTTGTAGGCCAGGTCTGCCACGGCTCGATTCTGGTTGACCTCCTGATCGTAGGCGGCCTTCTGCACGGCATAGCTCTTCTGCGACTCAGCGATGCGCGTTTCGGCGCCGTACTTGGCCGTCTCGCCTTCCTGGCGGGCTTGGGCGCTCTTGATGGTAGCATCGCGCGCGGCCTCAGCCTGGCCGATAGCCGCGTCGCGCTTGACCTCTGCCGTGCGCTTCTGGCCCAGCGCGTCCAGGTAGCCCTGGTCGTCCTGGATGTCGCGAATGGTGAAGGAGATGATGCGCAGGCCCATGGCGGCCATGTCGCCTGACGACACCTCTTGCACCTGCTGGGCGAAGGCGTCGCGGTCGCGGTAGACCTCTTCCACCGTCAACGTACCCAGGATCGCGCGCAGGTGGCCTTCCAAAGTCTGCAGGGCCACGTTGCGGATTTCATCCTCGGTTTTGGAGAGGAAGAGCTGGGCCGCGGTGCGGATGGCCGCGTCGCTGGGGTCGATGGACACCTGAGCTACGCCGTCCACAGTGATGGGCACGCCCTGCACCGTATAGACGCGATGGGTAACCACGTCGATGGTCATCACCTCCATCGACAGCATGTCAACCCGCTCGATGGCCGGGAAGACGAAGGTGCCGCCGCCGCGCACGATACGAAAGGCCTGGCCGTCTTTGCGCCGGCGGCCTGAGATCACCAGTACCTCGTTCGGCCCGACCTTGTGATAGCGGTTGGCGAACACGATGCCAAACGCCAACAACACAATGACGAGCACTATCGGCACACACGCCAGAGGTAGAAGGCTATCCATAGTTCATGCTCCTGTGAGAAAACCGTTGTTGGGCCGGGCAGAATCCGCCGCCCAAAAAGAAATGGAGCCGGTGGCTCGGCCAGCCGCTGGGCAGCGCTCGCCTATTCCGGCTGGCGGTGGCGCACCATCACCACACCCGCGCCCAGGACTTGTTCGATAGTGACGGTCGTCCCGCGTGCGATCGGCGCGCTGTCTGCCGAGCGAGCTGGACGGCTCATACGTTCATTGTGTATCTCGAACTGAACCTCGCCCAGACCATTAGCAGGAATAGGCGTCGTCACGAACCCTGCCACACCGACCATATCTGCCTCGGAGATGTCGGTGCTGCCATGCATCTCAACCAGCAGCCGGCCGTAGACATAGGCAACCAACAGGCTGATAGCCGCAGCGGTAAAACCGGAGACCACCAGGCTGAGCCGCGCGTCCATGTCAAATCCGATCGAGGTGACCAGTCCAACGCCGCCGAAGACGGCCAGGAAAGCGCCGATGGTGACCGGGCTAAAAATGTTCAGATCGCCCGCGCCATCGCCATCCGCGCCCATGTCCCCGCCGCCATCGGCGCCGTCTCCGCCAACGCCGCTCAAAAACAGCGACGCCAAGGCCAGGACTAACCCGGCCATCAACGACGAGAAATAGATGCAACTGAGGGTCGTGCTGTTGGCTGCGTCAAGAAGGCCCGACAAAATGGCTTCCTCCTTCTGCGGCGAATAGCCTGCGGCCGGCTTGTAGATGCTGTAACACGTTGCAGCCATTATACCTGTGAACTGCCGGAAGGTCAATCAGGGAAGCCGCATTGCTTTGTGCCCCACACTCGCTGTGGTATAATCCGCGCAGTTGACAAGCGGCAAGCGCTCGCTAAGCGACCGCCGCCTGAACCACCCCGTTTGGAGGACCTAATTCGTGGCAAAATCAAGCAAGGGACGCCCGCGTCGTGACTGGCGTCGCACGATTTTTCTCATCATCAGTGTTTTGATCGTACTCTCGATGTTGATCAGCATGGCGATTGCCTTTGCGCCTCCCCCTACGCCCTGACCATTGAACGGCGAAGACTTGCTGCCTTCCAGTGAGCGGCCGGTCCCAGGACCCGGGGATGCGCACGGCGCTGACACCATCATCGCCGGCGCCGCCAGCGATCAGAAGCGCGGCGCGGCGCTGGCCATGCTGGCTGTGCTGTTTTTCGCTACCTCGCCTGTCCTGGTGCGCCTGGCCGATCCGCTGAGCGCCAACGAGAAGACGGCCGGCCGGCTGGCCGTGGCCGCGCTGATGTTGCTCTTGCTGATGCGGGTGCGCCGCGAGCCGTTCCGACTGACCCGCCGCGACCTCCCCCTGTTCCTTGGTATCGGACTGATCGCCGCGCTGCATTTCGTCGCCTACGTCGCATCGCTCAACTTCACCACCATCGCCCACTCGCTGGCCATCGTCTACACTGCGCCGATCTTCGTGGCCATCTTCTCGGCCTGGTTTCTGCACGAACCGATCCGGCCGCGCCAGTGGCTGGGGGTGCTGGTCGCCGTGTTGGGCGTGGCGATTCTCGCCGGATTCGAGCCCAACTGGAACGCGCGCATGGCGCTGGGCGATTTGCTGGCGCTGCTGTCGGCCGTGATGTTCGGGCTGTACTCGGTGGCTGGCCGCAAACAGCGCTCCCGTTACCCGCTTTTCACCTATGCGGTGGCCGTCTATGGCCTGGCGGCGCTGTGGGTGCTGCCCGCGGCCGCAGCCAATTTCACGCCGGCCGGCTACACGCTGGCGCCGCTGCTGGCCGTGTTGGCCCTGGGCATCATCCCGCTGGGCATCGGCCATACTCTGTATAACGCCGCCGTGCGCCACACCCATGCTACCACCGCCAACCTGATCGCTACCCAGGAGGTGACGCTGGGTATCCTGCTGGGCGCGCTGATCCTGGGCGAGACGCCTAAAATGAACGAGATGGCCGGCGCGCTGGTGACGCTGCTAGGCATCGTGCTGGTGCTGCTCTAGTTAGGAACTGTCATGCCTCCCAAGCCCAACCCCAACTGCCGTTTCTTCTACAGCGACTATCACCGCGGCAAGGAGACCATCGAGTGCCGCCTGCCCAAAAGCCGCGATTCGCTGCGCTGGGAGCGCAACGTATGCGATAGCTGCCCCGTGCCCGGCATCCTGCGCGAGACCAACTGCGCGCATCTGGCGCTGGAAGGCACCATCCGCAAACGCCTGCGCTTGAGCGCGCGCATGGAGGTCTTCGCCGTTTGCACCAAACACATGCTGCAGCTCAAGGAGGCCGGCGTCTGTCCCCAGTGCACGGCTGAGCAGGCGGAGCTGATCGGTGACCGGTGATCGGTGATCCCTATCCGCGATCCGTTCACCGATTACCGTTCACCCCTCCGCTCTCACCGCGTCGAACAGATACGCCTCCCGCCCCGTCTGCTTGAGCCACTCCACCGCCAGGCGCACCTCCTCGGCGCGCTCTTTGGGGCAGATCAACAGCGCGTCCCCGCTGTCGACGACGATCAGGTCCTCCAGACCGATGGCTGCCACCAGCCGGCCGGCCGAGTAGATCAGCGTATTGCGCGTGTCATGGGTGAACACAGGCGCGTCGCCGCGCACGACGTTGCCCGCCTCATCGCCGTCCAACACCTCCAGCAGCGTGCCCCAACTGCCGATGTCGGTCCAGCCGATGTCTACCGGCAACACGGCGATGTCCGCGGCCCGCTCCATGATGCCGTAGTCGATGGTCTGGTGGGGCAGGGTGGGGAAGACGCGCTGTAAGGTCTCATCTGCGGCTGGCGTACCTAACGCGCGGCCAATCTCGGCCAGGCCGGCGTGCAGCTCGGGCAAGTGCTGCTGGAACTCGGCCAGGATACGATCGACGCGCCAGGCAAAGAGGCCGGAGTTCCAGCTATGACATCCGCCCGCCACGAAACGCTCGGCTGTGGCGAGGTCGGGCTTCTCGACGAAGCGCACCACCCGGTAGACCGGATGGCCGCCGGCTGGCGGCAACGCCTCGCCCTGCTCCACATAGCCCAGGCCGGTGTGGGCAAAGGTCGGCTGGATGCCCAGCGTGACCAGCGAGCCGCGCTCGGCCACCTCGGCCGCTGCGGCCAGGGCTGCGCGGAAGCGATCGGGCTTGAGGATCAGGTGATCGGCATGGACCGAGGCCATGATGGCGTCCGGCCGCAGGTGCTGGGCCATGACCGCGCCCAGGCCGACAGCCGCGGCGGTGCCGCGCGGCCGGGGCTCGCCGACTACGTTCTCCGGCGGCAACTCCGGCGCTTGCCGCCGCGCCAAGTCCACGTATTGCTGGTTGGTGATCACCAGCATACGTTCGGGGGGAACCAATGGCGTGAGGCGGGCAACGGTCTCCTGCAACATAGTCCCCTGGCCCGTGAAGTCGAGGAACTGCTTGGGCAACTGCTGGCGGCTGCGCGGCCACAGGCGAGTGCCGCTGCCGCCGGCGAGAATTACAACGACGAGACGATCGGCTGTGTTCATGGACGAGAGTATAGCGCAAAAGGGTAGCCAGGGCAAGATTCCTCCAACTTGCGGCTGTATTATGATAGAGATCATATTATTCTTTGAAGAACCGGTGTAGAATGACTTTTGTGCGTTAAGCATGCATCGCCAAACCTCGTGCATCCTTGTTGTCGTTTGGTGGATAGCAATTGGTATACAGCTTGTACCCCAGTTGCGCACCAAGTGATTTGTCAGATGTTGCCAATAATGCTAAACTATTGCTACGGCAGCAATACGAGAAGAGAGCCCGTCAGTTCGTTTGCCGGCCTGGCTAGCAACCAGGTGACCAGCAATTCGCAGTTCGATCAGGCTCTTTTTTGTTGCCACTGATCCCCGCATTGATGGCGCTGAATGTACAGACTTCGTTGTGACTGAGGTGAAGTCTGTCCATCCTCTTGTTCATGAAAAGGAGGTGTCCCGCTCCTACGTTCGTCGCACTCTTCCACGTCTCCTGTCAATCCGTCGGTACAACGATGTAACCCTAAATCGGTATTTCTAGCACATTCCATTCAAGGAGGAATGAAATGACTATCCTAATTGGCGAACTCATCGGCACCATGTTGCTGATCCTGTTGGGCGATGGTGTTGTGGCCAACGTTCTGTTGGGCAAGACCAAGGGCAACAACTCTGGCTGGATCGTAATCACCTGGGCATGGGCCATGGCGGTCTTTGTCGGTGCTTACGCGGCTGTCGCCTTGGGCAGCACACAGGCGCACCTGAACCCTGCCGTCACCGTTGGCCTCTGGATCGCTGGCGTTACGCCAACGGCCGACGTGCCCCTGTACCTCATTGGCGAGATGGTGGGTGCGTTCATCGGCGCAGTGCTTGTCTTCCTGCACTACTATCCCCATTGGAAGGAAACCGCCGACCCCGGTCTCAAGCTGGCCGTCTTCTCCACTGGCCCAGCTATCCGCAGCACCGTTTGGAACTTCGTCTCGGAAGTCATTGGCACCTTCGTGCTGATGTTCGCCATTCTGGCCATCCCCACCACCAACTGGGGCCTGCCTGGGCCGTTCACCGTCGGCCTGGCGGTCTTGGTCATCGGTTTGGCCCTCGGCGGCACCACGGGCTATGCCATCAACCCGGCTCGTGACCTCGGCCCCCGCATCGCCCACGCCATCTTGCCGATCCCTGGCAAGGGCAGCAGTGACTGGGGCTATGCGTGGATCCCGGTTGTCGGCCCGATCGTCGGCGCTGTGATCGCTGCCCTTCTGGCTGGCGCTGTGCTCTAATTCAAGCGACTCATGAGCAGCCCGGGCAGCATTGCCCGGGCTGCTCGCAGTCCCGTTCGGACGGATTTAAGTAAGCTTGGAGGTAGCGTATGAAGAAGTTGATCAACAACCCCGCTGATGTCGTCAAGGAAGAGCTGATGGGCGTGGCGCTGGCGCACGGAGACCAGGTGCGGGTACACTTCGATCCCGCCTACGTGGTGCGCGTCGATGCGCCGGTCAAGGGCAAGGTTGCCGTGATCTCCGGCGGCGGCAGCGGCCACGAGCCGATGCACGGTGGCTTCGTCGGCATCGGCATGCTGGACGGCGCCTGCCCCGGCGCGGTGTTCACCTCGCCCACGCCGGACCAGATGCTGGAGGCCACCAAGGCCGTCGACGGCGGCGCAGGCGTGCTGCACATCGTCAAGAACTACACCGGCGACATCATGAACTTCGAGATGGCGGCCGAAATGGCCATGGCCGAGGGCATCGAAGTCGCCAGCGTGGTGATCGACGACGACGTGGCCGTGGAGAACAGCACCTGGACGGCCGGCCGCCGCGGCGTCGGCACCACCGTGCTGGCCGAGAAGATCTGCGGCGCGGCCGCCGAGGCCGGCAAGAGCCTGGCCGAAGTGACTGATCTGTGCCGCAAGGTCAACGGCTGGGGCCGCAGCATGGGCATGGCGCTCACCTCCTGCACCGTGCCGCACGCCGGCAAGCCCACTTTCGACCTGCCTGAGGACCAGATGGAGATCGGCGTCGGCATCCATGGCGAGCCGGGCCGTACGCGCATGGACCTGAAGAGCGCCGACGAGATCACTGAGATGTTGGCCCTGGCGATCATCAAGGACCTGCCCTTCGAGAAGGGCGACAAGGTCATCGCGATGGTCAACGGCATGGGCGGCACCCCGCTGATCGAGCTCTACATCGTCTATCGCAAGCTGGCTGAGATCTGCGAGGCGCACGGCATCACCATCGCCCGCAACCTCGTCGGCGACTACATCACCTCGCTGGAGATGGCTGGCTGCTCCATCACCCTGCTCAAAGCCGACGACGAGCTCCTGGGCTACTGGGACGCGCCGGTCAAGACGCCGGGGCTGCGGTGGGGCATGTAGATGAGTAAACAAGTAGACAAGTAAGAAGTAGACAAGGAGACAAGGGCATAGCGCCTTGCGTACTCATCACTTGTGTACTTGTATACTTGTATACTTGTATACCTTCCCGAATGAGGCGCCCAGTGGTAACACGAGACGACATCCTCGCCTGGCTGAAATGCTATCGCCAGACGATCGGCGAGAACAAAGAGTATCTGACCCGGCTGGACTCGGCCATCGGCGACGCCGACCACGGCGCCAACATGGACCGCGGCTTTGCGGCGGTGATCGACAAGCTGCCCTCGGTGGCTGACAAGGACATCGGCGCGATCCTCAAGGCCAGCGGCATGACGCTGGTGTCCACGGTGGGCGGCGCAGGTGGCCCGCTGTACGGCACCTGGTTCATGCGCGCCGGCATGGCGCTGGACGGCAAGACCGAGGTGACGGCCGAGGACCTGCTGGCCGCTTTCCAGGCTGGCCTGGCCGGCGTGCAGCAGCGCGGCAAGGCGACCACCGGCGAAAAGACCATGGTCGATGCCATGACGCCAGCCTGCGCAGCCATGCAAGCCAGTCTGGCCGAGGGCGCCGGCACAGCAGCAGCGCTGGCGGCGGCGGCCGCCGCGGCTGAGCAAGGCATGAAGGATACCATCCCCATGCTGGCCACCAAGGGCCGCGCCAGCTATCTCGGCGAGCGCAGCATCGGCCATCAGGACCCAGGCGCCACGTCGTCGGCCATGCTGTTCCGCTGCGCAGCCGACTTGTTGGGCAAGGCGTGATGTCCAGGCATTGAAATGCCCGGCTGAAAGTACGAAGCGCCCTCAAGCGCTGCGGAAACGCCTCTGGTAGGCCCTGAGGGGCCTTACCTGCACCTCGCCTGCGCCGAGCCGCAGGCGCAGGTATCGTACGATTAGCCGGTGAATTCGTTCACCGGCGATCCAATCACCGATCCGTCAGAACGATCTGACACAACCTGAACAAAGGAGTTCGCAACATGCCTAAGTATGTAGGTGCAGTAGACCAGGGTACCACCAGCACGCGCTTCATGATCTTCGACCACGAGGGTGGCGTAGTGGGCGTGCACCAGATGGAACACGAGCAGATCTATCCGCAGGCCGGCTGGGTCGAGCACAACGCAATGGAGATCGTGGCCCGCACCAACGATGTGATGGAAGGGGCTTTGAAGAAGACCGGCCTTACCGCCGGCGACCTGGCCGCGATCGGCGTCACCAACCAGCGTGAGACCACGGTGGTCTGGAACAAGAACACGGGCAAGCCTTACTTCAACGCCATCGTCTGGCAGGACACCCGCACCGACAAGATCTGCAACGAGCTGGCCAAGGACGGCGGGCAGGATCGCTTCCGCCCCAAGGTGGGCCTCCCCCTGGCCACCTATTTCTCCGGCCCCAAGATCAAGTGGATCCTGGACAACGTCGAGGGTGTGCGCTCGGCCGCTGAGCGCGGCGACGCCGTCTTCGGCAACATGGACACCTGGGTGATCTGGAACATCACCGGCGGCGTCAACGGCGGCGCACACGTGACCGACGTGTCCAATGCCAGCCGCACCATGCTGATGAACCTGGAGACCCTGGACTGGGACGACGAGATCCTGGGCATCATGGGCATCCCCAAGCAGATGCTGCCGGAGATCCGCCCCTCCAGCGACCCCAAGGTCTACGGCTACTGGAACGGCGTGCCGGTCTGCGGCGACCTGGGCGACCAGCAAGCGGCCCTGGTAGGCCAGACCTGCTACGCCCCCGGCGAGGCCAAGAACACCTATGGCACCGGCTGCTTCATGCTGATCAACACCGGCACCGAGGTGGTGCCCAGCAAGAGCGGCCTGCTGACCACCCTGGGCTACAAGATGGGCGACGCCCCGGCCGTCTACTGCCTGGAAGGCTCCATCGCCATCACCGGCGCCTTGGTGCAGTGGCTGCGCGACAACATGGACTTCTTCGATTTCTCCAAGCACATCGAAGACTACGCCATGCAGGTGCCCGACAGCGGCGGCATCTACTTCGTGCCCGCCTTCTCCGGCCTCTTCGCCCCCTACTGGCAGTCTGACGCGCGCGGCGTGATCGTCGGCCTGACCCGCTACATCAACAAGTATCACATGTGCCGCGCCTCGCTGGAGGCCACCGCCTACCAGACCCGTGAGGTGCTGGACGCCATGGAGAAGGACTCCGGCGTCACTCTGAAGGCCCTCAAGGTCGACGGCGGCATGGTCTACAACAACACCCTGATGCAGTTCCAGTCCGACATCCTGGGCGTGCCGGTGGTGCGGCCGGTGGTGGCTGAGACCACTGCGCTGGGTGCGGCCTACGCGGCCGGCTTGGCCGTGGGCTACTGGGACAACCTGGAAGACCTGCGCCAGAACTGGCAGATCGACAAGACCTACGAGCCGAACATGGACGAAGAGACGCGAGCTAAGCTCTACAAGGGCTGGCTCAAGGCCGTCCAGCGCTCGATGAACTGGGTCGAGGACTAAGCCTGTTCCCAGACCTGCAAGGTTTCCGTAACCTTGCAGGTCTTACGTAAACTGCGAGACCTTCAGGGTCACAGAAAACCTTGAAGGTCTCGCAGCGACACGCTAGAAAACAGAGACTCTCCAGACAAAACAGCCTGCATTTGCCTTCGCCGACTCTTTTTGGCCGCGAAGACGCAAAGCACGCAAAGGAAAGCGACCGACTGCTCTTTGCGTCCATCGCGTCTTCGCGGTTCTCTTTTCCACTTCAGAACTGACAGTCCGGGTAAACGCGCGGGACTGTCAGTCCTCCTCTCCAACGAGGTACACCATATGAAACGCATCGAAACCGAAATCCTGGTCATCGGCGGCGGCGCCACTGGCACGGGAGTCGCCTGGGATGCGGCGCTGCGGGGGTTCAAGGTCGTCCTGATCGAGAAGCGCGACCTGACCCATGGCACCACGGGACGCTACCACGGCTTGCTGCACAGCGGCGGCCGCTACGTAGTCAAGGACCCGCAGAGCGCCGAGGAGTGCATTCTCGAAAACCGCATCCTGCGCAAGACCCATACCCATTGCATCGAGGCCACCAGCGGCTTCTTCGTCGTCACGCCCGAGGACGAAGGCCCCTATCCGGACAAGTTCGTCGAGGGCTGCCGCGCCACCGGGGTCGACTGCACAGAAATCTCGTTGACTGAGGCCCTGCGCCGCGAGCCGCTGCTCAACCCGCGCATCAGCCGCGTCTTCGAGGTGCCCGACGGCTCGGCCGACAGCTTCCTGGCCACCCACGCCACGGTGCAGGCTGCCCGCCACGCCGGCGCGCAGATCCTGATCTACCACGAGCTGAAGGACTTGATCATCGAGGGCGGCGACGGCAGGCGGCGGGTGGTAGGCGCGAAGGTGCGCGACGTGGCCAAGGGCATGGATGTCGAAATCCGCGCCCAGATGACCATCAACGCCACTGGCGCGTGGGCCGGCGTTGTGACCCAGATGGCCGGTGTCGCCATCAGCGTCGTGCCAGGCAAGGGCACCATGGTGGCCATGAACCACCGCGCGCTGAACACGGTGGTCAACCGCTGCAAGATGCCGGCCGACGGCGACATCATCGTCCCCCTGCACACCGTGGCCATCATCGGCACCACCGACGAACGCGTGACCGACCCCGAAAACCTGCGCATCGAGCCGTGGGAGGTCAACCTGATGCTGGAGGAAGGGGACAAAATGGTGCCCAGCCTCAGCAAAGCCCGGGTGGTGCGGGCCTGGGCCGGCGTGCGCCCCCTCTATCAGGAGGACTACGCCGGGGCCAGCCGCGACGCCACGCGCAAGTTCGCCCTGCTGGACCACAAGGAGCGCCACACTATCGACGGCTTCATCACCATCACGGGCGGGAAGTGGACCACCTTCCGCCTGATGGCCGAGAAGACGGTGGATTTGGCGACGAAATACCTGGGCCAGCGCAAGCCATGCACCACAGCCACCACGTCCGTGCCGGGCGTGGACCAGGGCCACTACTGGCTGGGCCATCGCCTGCATGAAATCGAAGAGAAAAAGCTGCAAGGCGATCTGATCTGCGAGTGCGAGCTGGTGACGCGCAGCATGCTGGAGAACGCGGCCAAGCAGAATCCGCTGCTGACGCTGGACGACCTGCGCCGCGACGTGCGGCTGGGCATGGGCCCGTGCCAGGGCGGCTTCTGCACCTACCGCGCCGTGGGCATCGTCCACGAGCTGGGCAAGGCAGGCGTGTGGCAGGGCGACGCCGGCCACCAGACCCACGCGGCCGAGGAGTGGGACGTGGCCTATATCCAGTCGCCGGCGCGCAATGTGAATGGGAGTAACAGGTTGTCGCGTAGCACCCCGGAGGGCGTAGCCCAGAGTGGGCAAGTTGCAAGTGGCAAGTCGGAAGGGGAAGCGCCGCCGTTGTTCAACCCGAATCTGTTGCTGCGCGATTTCTTGCAGGAGCGCTGGAAGGGCGTCGCGCCGATCCTGTGGGGCCGGCAGCTCAAGCAGGAGCGGCTGGACGAGCTGATCTACATGGGCGTGATGAACGCCGACCACCTGCCGGACGGCCAACTGGCCAGCCCGGTGACCGATTTCTACCTCTACGACACCACGCCCAACGAGAAGGAGGTGCATCCGTGAGCGATCTATTTGTCGTTGGCGCCGGTTTGAGCGGATTGCTGGCGGCCTACACGGCGGCCAAGGCCGGCCTGCGGGTGCAGATCGCGGCCAAGGGCCTGGGATCGATGCACTGGGCGGCCGGCACGGTGGATGTCATGGGCTACACCTCCGAGGAGATGAGCCGGCCCGTCCAGCGGCCACTGGACGCGATCCAGGACTTGAGTGCAAGCCATCCAGAGCATCCCTACGCGCTGCTGGGCGCGCACCAGGTGCAGGGCGCGTTGGATGCTTTCAGGGCGCTGGCTGGCGAGCTGGGCCTGCCTTACAGCGGTTCAGCCACAGCGGGCGAGAACCTGTTGCTGCCCTCGGCTGTGGGCGCGCTGCGGCCGGCCTTCCTGGCCCCGCAGGCGCAGCTTGCTGGCGACATGTCCCGGCCAGAGCCGCTGTTGATCGTCGGCTTCCACGGGCTGCGCGACTTCTACCCGGAGTTGATCGCCGAGAACCTCCTCAAACAGGGCTTTCAGGCTCGCGCGGCCTTCCTGCCGCTCAGCCTGCTGACCGAGCAGAACGACCGCAACAACGTCCATCTGGCCCAGGCGCTGGATGACAGGACGCGGCGCATGAAGCTGGGCGGCGAGCTCAAACGGCTGGCCAAGTCAGGCGAGCGCATCGGCCTGCCGGCCATCCTCGGCCTGGACGACCACGCGGCGGCCTTCGCCGATCTGCAAAGCGCGGCCGGCGCGCCGATCTTCGAGATTCCCACCCTGCCGCCCAGCGTGCCAGGCATGCGGCTGTTCAAGGCGTTGCGCGCCCGGCTATGGCAGATGGGCGTGCAACTGTACGCGGGCATCGAGGCCATCGGCGCGGAGACGATCGCGGCCAACGGCGCGGCCGGCCGGGTGCAGTGGGTCGAGACCGCTACCACCAGCCGGCCGATGAAGAACCGGGCCAGGGCTTACCTGCTGGCTACCGGCGGCATCCTGGGCGGCGGCTTCGACAGCGACCACACCGGCCGCATCTGGGAGACGGTCTTCGGCCTGCCGCTGACCATCCCGCAGAAGCGCTACGAATGGTTCCGGCCAGCCTTTATGGACCCGGCCGGCCATCCGGTGTTCAACGGCGGCGTGGCGGTCGATGGCCGCATGCAGCCGATGGACGCGGCCGGCCAGGTCATCTACAGCAACCTGTGGGCGGTTGGCGGCGCGCTGGCCAGCGTCGACCCCATTCAACAGCACAGCCTGGAGGGCATCGCCATCGCCACCGGCGTGGCGGCCGGCCAGGCTATCGTGCAAACCCTGGCGCGGTAGCTGGAGGAAACACTTATGCCAATGCATACGACATCCTGGGAATCGGTCGGGCCGTCGCTCGACGAGTGCATCAAGTGCAACATCTGCACCAGCTACTGCCCCGTGGCCGAGGTGACCGACAAGTTTCACGGCCCCAAGTACTCCGGCCCGCAGGCGCAGCGCTTCCGCGAGAACGGCCAGCCGCAGTCGCCTGACCATTCAGTGGACTACTGCTCCGGCTGCCGCGTCTGCAACGAGGTCTGCCCCACCGGCGTGCGCATTGCCGAGATCAACGCGCGGGCGCGCGCGCAGGCCGCGGCCGAGCACGGCATCCCGCTGCGCAACCGCCTGCTGGGCCGCAGCGACATGCTGGGCAAGATGGGCATGATCGCCCCGGGCCTGGCTAACTTCGCCATGAACAACGGCCTGGCGCGCTCGATCGCGTCGGGCGTGTTCGGCATCTCCAAGGGCGCGCAGATGCCCAAATGGAGCACCGAGGGCACCTTCGCCTCCTGGCTCAAGCGCACCGGCGCACAGCGGCTCAAGTCGGAGCGCAAGGTGGTCTACTACCACGGCTGCTCGACCATGTACTACGAGCCCTACGTCGGCAAGGCGGCTATGGCCGTCTTCGAGCACAACGGCTTCGAGGTGCTGGTGCCGGAGCAGGGCTGCTGCGGCCTGCCGCTGTTGAACAACGCTGAGTTCCCGGCGGCCGAGAAATATCACCACCGCAACCTGGAGTGGCTGGTTCCGTACGCGCGCCAGGGCTACCAGATCGTCGGCACCAGCACGAGCTGTACGCTGACGCTGAAGGAAGAGGCGCCTGACATGCTGGACATCCACACGCCGGAGGCGCACGACCTGGCCATGGCGGTGTGGGACATCTTCGAGTGGCTGCGCGAGCTGCACGCTCAGGGCCAGATGAAGACTGACTTCCAGCCCATCAACATGGTGCTGCCCTATCACCCGCCCTGCCAGTACCGCGCCCACCACATCGGCTCGCCGGTGATGGATATCCTGCCCTTGATCCCCGGCCTGGACGTGCGCGAGAGCCACGCGCGCTGCTGCGGCGGCGCCGGCACCTACGTCTACAAGAAGGAGAAGTACCAGATCGCGATGGACGTGGGCCAGGAGCTGTTCACCTTCATCGGCGACCAGGGTCCCCAGGTCACCATGACGGCCTGTACCTCCGAGACCTGCCGCTGGCACATCGAGTCCGCCACCAAGCTCCCCTGCCGCCATCCCATCGAGGTGCTGGCCGCGGCGTATGGGTTGTATGATCTGGAGAAGCGGAAGTTGACGAAGGAGTAGACTTTGGGGACTGAAAACAACGACCTACGCTATCTCGAACTGCTGGCCCGACAATACCCCAGCATCCAGGCGGCCTCGACCGAGATCATCAACCTGAGCGCGATCCTGCACCTGCCCAAGGGTACCGAGCACTTCCTGTCGGACATCCACGGCGAGCACGAGCCCTTCCTGCACGTGCTGCGCAACGGGTCGGGCACGGTGTCGCGGCGCATCGAGGAGGTGTTCCAGAGCACGCTGCTGGAGCGGGAGCGCCGCGAGCTGGCCACGCTGATCTACTACCCGGAGCAGATGCTGACGCGCAAGCTGGCCCAGCTCGGCTCCGACGCGACCGAGGACTGGTACCGCGTCACGCTGTTCCGGCTGGTGCAGGTCTGCCGCGTCATGTCCTCCAAGTACACTCGCTCCAAGGTGCGCAAGGCGCTGCCGCCGGCCTTCGCCTACATCCTCGAGGAGCTGCTGCACGAGCAGGAGAGCATCGAGAACAAGCAGGAATACTATCAGAGCATCGTCGACACCATCATCAGCACGGGCCGGGCCCGCTCGTTCATTGCAGCCATGGCCGAGCTGATCCAGCGGCTGGCCATCGACCACCTGCACATCATCGGCGACGTCTACGACCGCGGGCCGGGCGCGCACGTGATCATGGACGCGCTGATGGCCTACCACTCGGTGGACTTTCAGTGGGGCAACCACGATATCGTCTGGATGGGCGCGGCCGCCGGCAGCGCGGCCTGCATCGCCAGCGTGATCCGCATTTGCCTGCGCTACACCAACATGGAGACGCTGGAGGGCGGCTATGGCATCAGCCTGCTGCCGCTGGCCACGCTGGCCATGGAGGTCTACGGCGACGACCTCTGCCGCCAGTTCAAAGTCAAGGCGCCACCCGGCGAGGAGTACACCCAGAACGAGCTGGCGCTGCTGGCCCGCATGCACAAGGCCATCTCCATCATCCAGTTCAAGCTGGAGGCACAGATCATCCAGCGCCGGCCGGAGTTTCAGATGGCCGACCGGCTGCTGCTGGACAAGATCAACTGGGAGGCGGGTGTGGTGTGGGTGGACGGCCAGCCCTACCCGCTGAACGACGTCCTCCTCCCCACCGTGGACCCAGCCGATCCCTACGCGCTGACCGAGGCCGAGCGCGGCGTGGTGCAACGGCTGATCTACGGCTTTCAGGACAACGAAACGTTGCAAGAACACGTGCGTTTCCTCTACACCGTGGGCGGCATGTACCGCATCTACAACGGCAACCTGCTCTATCACGGCTGCATTCCCATGCAGGATAATGGCGATTTCGCCGCGTTTGAGATCGATGGGCAGTTCTATCGCGGCCGGGCGTTGCTCGATCGCATCGACCGGCTGGCGCGCCAGGCCTATTTTGCGACCAACCCTGAACAGCAACAGGTTGGCCAGGATGTGCTGTGGTACCTGTGGACCGGCGCGCAGTCGCCGCTGTTCGGCAAGCAGAAGATGGCCACCTTCGAGCGCTACTTCGTCGACGACAAGGCGACGCACGAGGAGCGGCGCAATCCCTACTACGACTTCCGCGACCAGCCCGAAACGGTGCGCCGCATCCTGGAGGAGTTTGGCCTCGACCCCGACCGCGGCCACATCATCAACGGCCACGTGCCGGTGAAGGTGCGCAAGGGCGAGAATCCCGTCAAAGCCGGCGGCCGGCTGCTGGTGATCGACGGCGGCTTCGCCCGCGCCTACCAGGGCGAGACTGGCATTGCCGGCTACACCTTGATCTTCAACTCCTACGGCCTGCTGCTGGCCGCGCACCAGCCCTTCGAGTCGCTGGAGAAGATGCTGGACGGCAGCCGCGGCCCCTTCTCGCAGACCGAGATCCTGGAGACCAACACCCGCCGCATCCGTGTGCGCGACACCGATCTGGGCAGCAACATCCAGCGCCAGATCGACGAGCTGACCGCGCTGCTGGACGCCTACCGCAGCGGCCTGATCAAAGAGCGATGAGTCCGCGCACTCAGGTGCCGGGCACTAGGCGGCCTAGTGCCCGGCACCTTGCCCATGACCTTGACCCCTGGGAAGCCCGTTGGGCGCCCTACGGCGAAGCCGACTACGCGGCCGTGTTGGCGGCCATCCGGCCGGACGACGTGGCGCTGGACATCGGCGCAGGCGACCTGCGGCTGGCCCGGCGCTTGGCCCGGATTGCGCGGCGGGTGATCGCCTGGGAAGTGCAGCCGAAGCTTTTGGCGGCTGCGGAAGACGTGAAGCGTGAAACGTGGAGCAAGCCCGCGCCCAACCTGACCGTCGTCTGCACCGACGCGCGCAGCGAACCTGTGCCGCCGGGCGTGACCGTGGCCGTGCTGCTGATGCGTCACTGCACCCACTATGCACTGTACGTCGAGAAATTGCGGGCGGCCGGCTGTCAACGGCTCGTCACTAACGCGCGCTGGGGCATGGGCGTCGAGGTGATCGACCTGGCCCCAGCCGCCCCCTTCGCCAGCGTCACCGCCGGCTGGTACGCCTGCCGCCGCTGCGGCGCCGTGGGCTGGGCCGGCGACGACCCGGCAGCGGTGAACGAAACCACGGTAGAGCGTGTCATCGACGTGGAAGGATGCCCAACGTGCAGTGCTTGTACATCGGTAGATTGGTAAATTGGTAGATTGGTCATGTGCGCATTGACTGACCAATCTACCAATATACCAATCTACCACCTCCAGAAAGGTTCCCCATGAAACTACAAAACCAACACATCGCCTTCCTGGCCGGCCCCGGCTTCGAGGACCTGGAGTTCTGGGCGGTGTACATGCGCCTGGTCGAGGAGGGCGCGCGGGTGACGGTGGTGGGCCTCAAGGCCGGCGACGTCTATCCCAGCAAGAGCGGCGGGCTGACGGCCACCGCTGACGTGGCCGCGGCCGACGTTAGCCCCGACCAGTTCGACGCCATCGTCATCCCTGGCGGCTGGGCGCCCGACAAAATCCGCCGCTACGAGGCCGTGACTTCCCTGGTCAAGGGCATGGACGACCAGGGCAAGATCGTCGGCATGATCTGTCACGCCGGCCTGGTGGGCATCTCGGCCAGGATTGTCGCCGGCCATCGCAGCACCGGCTCCCTGGGCATCAAAGACGACCTGGTCAACGCCGGCGCGATCTGGGTCGACGAACCCGCCTTCCGCGACGGCAACCAGGTCTGGGGCCGCGTCGTGGAGGATATTCCGGCGTTCAACCGCGAGTTGGTAAAGGCATTGGTAGAGGGGTAGATTGGTAGATTGGTGAATTGGTAAATTGGTCGGGACTCTGCCAGCCCCACAACTCCACCCATCTACCAATCTACCTGTGTACCAATCTACCAATTTACCATAAACGAGGTACACATGGTCGGACTCGTACTCGTCTCCCACAGCGCCGAGCTGGCCGCGGCCGTCAAGGCGCTGGCTGAGCAGCAGACCCAGGGGCGCGCGGCCATTGCGGCGGTCGGCGGCACCGGCTTCCCCGATCAGCCCTTCGGCACCGACGCGATGGCTATTCTGGAGGCCATCCAGTCGGTCTACAGCGACGACGGCGTGCTGGTGCTGATGGACCTGGGCAGCGCCATCATGAGCGCCGAGACCGCGCTGGAGTTCATGGACCCCGACCAGGCGGCCCGCGTGCGGCTCAGCCCGGCGCCGTTTATCGAGGGCGCCATGGCCGCGTCGGTGCAGGCGTCGATCGGCGCAGACCTGGACGCCGTGGCGGCTGAGGCGCTGGAGGCGATGGGGCCGAAGCAGGAGAGTCTGGGAGCGGACGCGGGTGACGAGTCTAGACATGACTTTTCTCGGAGAAAAGTCATGTCTGAGGGCGAAGCCACTGCCCCGATCTCCGGCCAGGTCACGCTCATCAACCCGGCTGGCCTGCACTTCGGCCCGGCTGTGCAGTTCGTGCAACTGGCCGCCAGCCATCAAGCCGAGATCGAGGTGCGCAACCTGGCCAGCGGCGCTGGCCCGGCCAACGCCAAGCGCTTCAACCAGGTGCTGTCGCTGGGAGCCGAGCAGGGCCACGCGATCGCGATCAGCGCCCAGGGGTCGGACGCGCAGGCGGCTGTGGACGCGCTGCTGGCGCTGGCCGCCGCAGGCTTTGGCGAGGTCGAGGCCGCGGCGGAGGCGCCGCCGGCCCCTGCCCAGGTGACCACCAGCGGCCGCGGCCGGCAAGCGCTGCAT
>JBAQCH010000112.1:0-4085 GCA_049294015.1 Anaerolineae bacterium | reverse complement strand
GGGCCGCGGTGCAGGCCGTGCTGGCGCGCGGCGACCGTCGCCTGGCGCCGGTGCTGCTGGACATGGAGCGGCTGTCCATCGCCGCCTTCGACCGGGCGCTGGCTGTGCACGGCCTGAGCCAGCGCGACTTCCTGGACGCGCGCGAGCCGGGCGCGCCCCAGCCCTGGGACATCGTCGAGAGCGGCGTCAGCAGCAGCTACTTCTTGTATGAGCAGCGCCATGCCGTGCGCGCCGAGACCGGGCTGAGCTGCCCGCCGACCTCCAGCGGCTGCCTGACCTGCGGCTCCTGCGACACCAACTGGGCCTACCGCGACAACGCCGGCGTGCCGGTCAAGAGCAAAGGCCCCTGGCGCGCGCAGGACTGGCGGCCGGCGGCTGTGCCGATACCGTTGCTGGGGTAGACAAGGAGACAAGTACACAAGGAAACAAGTAGACAAGGCCGGAGCAGCTCTTCCGCAGATCCCTGTTTTTCCCCCCTATCCCTTCTTTCCCTTGCCTACTTGCCTACTTGTCTACTTGCCTACTTGCCTACTTGCCTACTTGTCTACTTGCCTACTTGTCTACCCCCAATAAGCCATGCACGACACCCTCCCCCTCCTCCGCTTCCCCAGCCTTGCCGCTTATCCCGGCCTGGTGCATGCGGTCAGCACGCGGCAGGGCGGGGTCAGCACCGGCAGCTATGCCAGCCTGAACCTGAGCACCAGCACGGGCGACAGCCGGGAGAACGTGGACGCCAACCACCGGCGGCTGGCAGCGGCGCTGGATTTGCCCCGTGAGCGCTTCACGACCACGTGGCAGGTACATGGCACGCACGTGGTGCGCGCCACGGCGCAGACGGTGGGCGGCATGCTGGACAAAGCCGACGGCATAGTCACCGACACGCCCGGCCTGCCGCTGACCCAGCGCTACGCCGACTGCACGCCGTTGATCGTCTACGACTCGCGGCGCTATGCAGTTGGCCTGGGGCATGCTGGCTGGCGCGGCACGGTGGCCGGCATGGCGACAGCCCTGGTGCAGGCCATGACGGCTCAGTTCAGCAGCGATCCGGCCGACCTTGTGGCGGTGATCGGTCCTGCCATCGGCCCGTGCTGTTACGAAATCGGCCAGGAGGTGGTCGACGAAGTACGGCGCGCCTTTCCCAGCGCGAACGCGTTGCTGTCTCGGCCGGCCAACGGCGCAGCCGCGTCATCCGGTTGGCATTTTGACCTCTGGGCCGCCAACCGCTGGCAGCTCGATCAGGCTGGCGTTGCCCAGGTCGAGGTGGCCGGCATTTGCACCCGCTGCCAACACGAGACCTTCTTCTCCCACCGCGGCGACGGCCCGGTGACCGGGCGCTTTGGCGCAGTGGTGATGCTGAAGGGGTAACAAGTGGCAGATGGCAAGTGGCAGGTGGCAATGTGGAGTGAAGACGTGAGTGACGCAGTTAATATTGCCGGCAATCTGGCGCAGGTGCGTGAGCGTGTGGCTGCGGCCGCGCGGCGCGCGGGCCGGTCGCCGGATGAGATCACGCTGCTGGCCGTGAGCAAGACCCATCCCGTGGCGTTGATCGAGCAGGCGCTGGCGGCTGGACAGCGCGAGTTTGGCGAGAATCTGGTTGAAGAGGCCTGGGCCAAGTTTGGCGATCCGAGCTTGCCCACAGCCCTGACGAGAACTACGGCCGCTGCCGGCCAAGCGCGCCTGCACCTGATCGGGCCGATTCAGAGCCGCAAGGCCGCGCTGGCGGTGGCCTGCCGGCCGGCGTTGATTCATGCGGTGGACCGGCTGAAGATTGCGGCCCGGCTGAATCGCTTTGCGGGCGAGGCTGGCCTGACACTGGACGTGCTGCTGGAGATTAACGTGGCCGGCGAGGCCAGCAAGTTCGGCTTCACCCCGGACGCCGCGCGCCGCGAGGCTGAGGCAATCCTGGCCCTGCCCAACCTGCATGTGCGCGGGCTGATGACCATCCCACCCTACGAGCCGGAGCCCGAGTCCGCCCGCCCGTACTTTGCTGCGCTGCGCCACCTGCGAGACGAGTTAGCTCAACGCCACCCGCAGGCCGACTGGCGCCACCTCAGCATGGGCATGAGCCACGACTTCGAGACAGCCATCGAGGAAGGCGCGACGATCGTACGGGTTGGCACGGCGATCTTCGGCGCCCGTGATGCGTAGTTCAGAGGTAGCGTCTTGATTGCGTCATTTCTGTGACACATGCGGTTAGTGCAGCACACGTCACACACTGACGCTGATCACCGGAGCTACACAGAGAGCACAGAGGAGACACAGAGGACACAGAGAAAAGAGACCCAGACACGGAAGCAGGGCCGGAGTAACGACCTGTCATAGCCATGTCCCACAAGGCTTCCGCGCAGTTTTGTGTGCCCCTCAGTACTCTCTGTGTCTGCTCTGTGCTCTCTGTGTCTACTCTGTGTCCTCTGTGTAGCTCCAGAGATTTCCTTGCTTTACCCAGACTCGGACACACGATAATCAAAGAGGCAACTCATGTTACAAGACACCAAACTAGCTTTTATCGGCGCCGGCATCATGGCCGAGGCGATGATCAAGGGGCTAGTGACGCAAGGGCTGGTCAGCCCTGAGCACATCATCGGCTCCGATCCGCATCTGGCGCGTGGCCAGGAACTGCACGTGCAATACGGCATCCGCTTCACGGCCGACAACCACGAGGCAGCCGACTTTGGCGAGATCGTGGTGCTCAGCGTCAAGCCGCAGGTGCTGCCCCACGTGCTGCCGGAGTTGCGCGGCCACCTCAGCCGCAGCTCGCTGATTCTCTCCATCGTGGCCGGCGCGCGCATCAGCTCGCTGCTATACACCACCGGCCATCCGGCCATCGTGCGCTGTATGCCCAACACGCCAGCGCAGGTAGGCAAGGGCATGACCGTCTGGACGGCCACGCCCCAGGTCAATCAACGGCAGCGCGAGCAAGCTCAGGCCATGCTGCGCGCGCTGGGCGACGAGCTGTTCGTCGACGACGAGGGCTACCTGGACATGGCCACGGCGCTCAGCGGCACCGGCCCGGCCTACGTCTTTCTGTTCATGGAAGCCTTGATCGACGCGGGCGTGCATATGGGTTTCTCGCGCAAGGTGGCCGAGCAGTTGGTCTTGCAGACCATGGAAGGCGCGGTCGAGATCGCGCGCCAGTCCGACCTGCACCCGGCCGAGCTGCGCAACATGGTCACATCGCCCGGCGGCACCTCGGCCGAGGCGCTGTATGAACTGGAGAAGGGCGCGCTGCGCACTATCCTCTCCAAAGCGGTCTGGGCGGCCTACCGCAAGTCCAAGTACCTGGGCGACCTGTCCGAGAAGGGAGGCGCGTGATCGTCGATGGCGAACTTCGTCTTCCAGTTCTTCTCGATCCTGTTGACCATTCTCAGTTGGGCGATTCTGATCCGCGTGTTGTTGAGCTGGATCCCCAACCTGGACCGCGGCAACCCGTTGGTGCAACTGCTGGCCCAGATCACCGACCCGGTGCTTGAGCCAGCGCGGCGCATCATTCCCCCCATCGGCGGCATGGACCTCTCGCCCATCGTGGTGTTGCTGCTGCTGCGACTGCTGCAGCAGTTGTTGATTAGTCTACGCTGACGCCTTGAGCGTCATCACACTGGGAGATAACCCTTGAATCACAAGTCAACTGTCATCCTGTTCTTGAGCGCAGCGGCGTTGCTGCTCAGCGCATGCAGCGTCCAGGAGGGTAGCGTGGCGCCCTCCACACCCTCGCCCACCACATCATCTGATCCGGCCTTCCAGTCACCTGCGCAGCCCGGCGAGGCGCCCGACGCGTCCTCCTTGCAGCGCGCCCTGGTGGACCCGGCCATTCAGGACCTTTCCAACCGTCTGGGCGTGGCGCCGGAGGCTATCGAGGTGGTCGAGGTGATCGAGACCGACTGGCCCGACGCCAGCCTGGGCTGTCCCGCGCCGGACATGGGCTATGCCCAGGTCATTACCCCAGGCATGCAGGTCATCCTGGAGAGCGGCGGACAGACCTACGCCTATCACGGCCGCAGCGCTGACGATCTGTTCTTGTGTGGGTCCGATGGACCGGCGCCGCCAGTGGAGTGAGCGCGTTGCTTAAGGAGATCCAAGAAGTCCGC
>JBAQCH010000111.1:0-2362 GCA_049294015.1 Anaerolineae bacterium | reverse complement strand
GCCGCGCGGCGGGCACGGTCGGAGACCGGCCCGGGCAACAGTAGCTAGGCGCGGCCTAGCAGCATAGCGTAGCTGATAGCCTTGTAGACCAGCTTAGCCACGGCGAAGTCGGAGGCATGGTGGCCGGGCACGGGCGCCAACTCGACGCAGTCCAGCCCCACGATCCTGCCGTGCTCTGCCACGGCGCGCAGAATCGCCAGTGTCTCGCGCCAGCTCAGCCCGTCTGGCTCTGGTGTGCCGGTGGCTGAGACGACGCTGGGGTCCAACCCATCCACGTCGATGGTCAGGTAGACCTGCCGGCCTCGCACCCGCTCGATCAGCTCGGCCTGCCAGCCGCCATCATGCATGGCCTCGGCGTACCAGACGCGCAGCCGCTCTGGCTGGCTGCGGACCAGCGCCACTTCCTCCGGGCAGACCGAGCGAATGCCCAGTTGCAGAACCTGCTCGATGCCCGCCTCGTCCAGCAGTCGGCGGGCCATGCAGGCGTGGCTGTACGGCGTGCCGTCGTACTGGTCGCGCAGGTCGCTGTGCGCGTCGATTTGCACCACAGTCAGCGGACCGCCCAGCGCGGCCAGCAGGCCGCGGCCAAAGCCCACGCTCACCGTATGCTCGCCGCCCAGGCCGACCACCAACTGGCCGGCGGCCGCGGCTTCAGCCACCGCTGTGGCAATGACTGTCACGGCGTCGGCTGGCTCCTCTGGCAAGGCTGGCGTCGGCAGGGTATGGATGCCGAAGCCCAACGCCGGCTCGCGGTCGAACTCGCGGTCGTACAGCTCGACCTGCTGCGAGGCGGCGATGATGGCCGCCGGCCCGCCAGCCGTGCCGTGGCCGTAGCTGACTGTGGCCTCGTAGGGAAGCGGCAGGACCAGCACACCGGCCCGCTCGCGGTCAGAGTACGGTGCTGGCAGGCCCAGGAAGCTACCGGGGAGGATGGGTAGCTCGGCCATCAGATCAGGATCGCGGCCGAGACCACGGTAGTCCAAACGCCGCCCGGTGAGGCCGTCACTGCCATGGTGATGCTGGTGGTGTCCACGATCTCGCCGCCCATCAGGTACTGCTCTTTGCGTTCGTTGTAGTCCTTGTCGGCGTCGAAAGGGATACCCAAAGTCGTGGCTAGCATGGTGGCTGCCAGGTCCTCGGCGTAGTCGGCCGCCTCTTCCTCGGTCTGGCCGAAGCTGTGGTGCTCCGACAGGTAGCCATATTTGTCTCGATCGGTTGGCCGGGCCACGCCAATGGACGCAGCGATGCGCCGGCCTGGTTCGTTGGTGGCCATCTCGGCGATGACGGCGAAGACGATCTCGCCCGGCTGGAGCAGCAGCAGGCCTTCCTCGCGTGGGACGATCCTGCAGTTGGGTGGGAAGATCGACGAAACGCGCACCAGATTATACTGGGCGATGCCGGCGTCGCGCAGCGCCAACTCGAAGCTCGATAGCTTCTCCTTGTGGACGCCCACGCCGCAGGTCAAAAAGAGCTTGCGGGGAATCAATCGCATGGGGAGGTTCCTTTTGTCAATAGAATGAGGCAAATTGAAGACAACTGCCGGCACAAAGCGGCTACAACCAGGCAATGTCCGGCAGAGCGCGGCCCGCGCGGCGGAAGAGCACTACCATCGGAGTGCCTTGTTTGCGCCAAAAGCGGATCGAATCGTCCAGAATATCGCGCGCCGTGGCCCACTGCTCCGGGTCGCGCGCGGCAAACTGATCGGGCTCATCGAAGAGCACCAGGTAGCCTTTGGCGGGTTTCCACGTCAGATCGCGCATCGACTCCTCGAACGCGTCCCAGTTTTGGGCGGAGTAATCGGGGAAGTCGAGCGCCTTGCCTACATGGCGAATAAAGGAGCGCTTGTCCTGCACCTTGGCGCCGTCGACGTGAAAGACCTGCCAGCCGTGTTCTTTGGCCTGGCGTTGCAGCGTCTCGATGTTGGCGTTGGCCCGCAGGCGGTACAGGCCAGGTTTTGTTTGACCGGTGAACAAATCTGTCACTGAACTCATCAGCGTATGACCTCTCTGAAGCTTTCGTAGTGGTCGTCGGTGTAGTATAGCTCGCCCTCGGCCCCAGCGATAATGCGCCGTGCGCCTCGGTCGCGCGAGCCTGGGGTGATCACCGTGTACTCGCGGTAATAGCCGCTGCGTTTGCGCGGCAGCAGTTGCTCCCGGTTCTGGAAGGTGATGCCATCGCGCTCGAAAGGGAAGGGGCCGTCTTGCTCGATCAGAGCGATGGTTTCTTTGGCTTCCCTGGGCAGGCTCTGGTAGCGAATGGTGGGCAGGCCGCTGGCGCCTGACGAGCTTGGCCGGACTGTTGGCGTCGCTGTCCGGGCCGCGCGGCGGGTGGGGGTCACCGTGGCGCGCGGCGTGGCCTGGCG
>JBAQCH010000110.1:0-8927 GCA_049294015.1 Anaerolineae bacterium | reverse complement strand
GCTGCTGGAGCTGTGGGCGCCGGGCGGCGAGCGGCTGGCGGCCAGCAACGACGGCGGCGTGCTTACCGGCCTGTTGCCTACAGCCGGCGACGCCTTGCTGTCGCTGCGCGGGCCTACCGTCCAGGCCAGCGGCCCGTACACGCTCACCGTCGAGCCGATCGCCGCTGCGCCTGGCCCGCAGGCCTGCAACTCCAGCGGCGAGCCTGGCGCCTACCTGCCCGTGCGCCAAGGAAGCCTGGTGCTGTTGGGCCGCCAGCGGCCGGTCAACGGCAGCGACGGCTGGAACGCGGGCATGACCCCCTACGTGGGACGTCAAGCGCGCGTCACGGCGCTGGTCGGCGCCGATAACAGCGGGTGTCCGGTGGTGCAGGTCGACGTCGACCAAGGGCAATACTGGTGGCGGGTGCGGGATTTGTTGATGCTGGAGTAACCTACTGTGCTGCTGCCAAACCGGCCTGCGCCCACTGCATCGTGTACAGCTTGAAATAGCGGCCGTGCTGGGCCAGCAGCTCGGCGTGCGTCCCCTGCTCGACGATCTCGCCGTGGTCCATGACCACGATCTGATCGGCGTCGACGATGGTGCTCAGCCGGTGGGCAATCACGAAGCTGGTGCGGCCGGCCATCAGCGCGTCCAGCCCCTGCTCGATCAGCTTCTCGGTGGCGGTGTCCACGCTGCTGGTGGCCTCGTCCAGGATCAGGATGCGCGGGTCGGCCAGCAGGGCGCGCGCGAACGAGACCAACTGGCGCTGCCCCACGCTGAGGTTGACGCCGTTCTCGCCCACCTGGGTGGCATAGCCCTCCGGCAGCCGCTCGATGAAGCCATGCGCGCCCACAGCCCTGGCCGCGTTCATGGCCTGCTCGTCGTTGGCGTCCAGCCGGCCATAGCGGATGTTGTCGGCCACCGTGCCGGCGAAGAGGAAGGTGTCTTGCAGGACGATGCCGAGCTGCGAGCGCAGGCTGGCCTGCGTCACCTGCCGCACGTCGTAGCCGTCGATGCGCAGCGCGCCGCCGGTCACGTCGAAGAAGCGGGCCAGCAGGCGGATCACCGTGCTCTTGCCTGCGCCGGTCTCCCCCACCAGCGCGATGCGCTGTCCCGGCTCGGCCCGCAGGCTGACATCCCTGAGCACCGGCTCGCCGTCCTTGTAGTGGAAGCTGACGTGGTCGAGCTCGACCCGGCCGGTGATGGACGGCAATGTGAGCGCGTCAGCCGCGTCTCGTAGGTCAGGCTCGGTGTCCAGCAACGCAAACAGCCGCTCGGACGCAGCCATGGTGGCCTGGAAGGTGTTGTAGCGCTGCGCCAGGTCGCGGATGGGGTCGAAAAAGCGCTCCACGTAGAGCACGAAGGCCACCAGCACGCCAGCCGTCAGCGCGTCGCCCAGCACCAGCCAGCCGCCCAGCCCCACCACCAACGCCGTGGCCAGCGAGCCGATGAAGTCCACACCGGGGAAGAAGAGCGCGGTCAGCCGGGCCGCCCCCGCGTTGGCATCGAAGAAGGAGCGGTTCAGGTCGTCGAAGTGCTGATAGTTGGCCTGCTCGCGCCGGAAGCTCTGGGTGACGCGGATGCCGGAGATCGACTCGTTGAGGTAGCCGTTGATCAGCGACAAGCGCAGCCGCGTGGCCCGGTAGGCGTCGCGCACCCGCAGCCGCCAGAAGTTGGTCAGCAGGATCATCAGCGGCATCACAGCCAGCGTGATCAGCGTCAACTGCCAGCTCAGCGCGGCCATGGCGATGGCGATGCCGACAAGCAGGAAGAGGGCGCGCGCCAGCCCGGTTATGGTCCAGGTGATGAACTCCTGCAAGACGCCCACGTCGCCGATCAGCCGGCTCATCATACGGCCGACGCTGAAATTGTTGTGGAAGGTCAACGTCAGGTGGTGCAGGTGGCGAAACAGCGCGCTGCGCACGTCGGCCACCACCTGGGTGCCCACGTAGGCCATCAGGCCGATGCGGTAGCGGTTGGTCAGCCACTCGACCAGCGCGGCCGCCAGGAAGATCATCGTCCAGCGGCGCAGGGCCTGCGCATCGCCGGCCGTGATGCCCTGGTCGATGGCCTGGCCGACGATCCAGGGGCTGGCCACGCTCATCAGCGACGAGATGATCATGAAGACCACGGCGATGATAGTGCGGCGTTTGTAGGGCGCGAGGAAGCCGGCCAGCCGGCTGACCAGCCGGTTGTCATAGATCCGACCCAGCACATCGTCGTCCTGCTGGTCGGGCATCAGCGTCTGGATGCGCGCCTCGCGCTGCCGTTGCGCCGCGATCGTCTCCGGCGTCGGCACCCCCAGCGACTCGCGCAGCGTAATGCGAGCCTTGCCATGATAGGTAGTAGGGTTCATATCACCATTCCCAATTCACCAATTCACCATTCACCGTCCACCGATCACCGTTCACCGTTCACCTCCCCCATCTCCGCCAAAAACTGCTCCTGGTCGCGCAGTTGCAGGTCGTAGATCTGGCGGTAGAGGCCATCCTCGGCCAGCAACTCATCGTGCCGGCCGCGCTGGGCGACGCGGCCATGCTCCAGCACCAAGATCTGGTCGGCGTGTTTGAGCGTCAGCAAGCGCTGGGCGATGACGAAGGTGGTGCGGCCTTGCATCAGTGTCTGCAAGGCCTGCTGGATAATGTGTTCAGTCTCGGTGTCTACGCTGCTGGTAGAGTCGTCCAGGATCAGGATGCGCGGGTCGTAGAGCAGGGCGCGGGCGATGGCGATGCGCTGCTTCTGGCCGCCGCTGAGGGCCACGCCGCGCTCGCCGACGCGCGTTTGGTAGCCGTTGGGGAAGCTCTCGATGAACTCGTGGGCGTTGGCGGCCTGAGCCGCCGCCTCGACAGCCTCCTGGCTGGCATCGGGCCGGCCATAGGCAATATTCTCGGCGATGCTGGCGCTGAACAAGAACGGCTCTTGCAGCACGATGCCGATCTGGCCGCGCAGGCTGTCCAACGTCAGGTCGCGCACGTCCATCCCATCCACCAGCACACGGCCTGACACCGGATCGTAGAAGCGCGGGATGAGATGGATGATCGACGACTTGCCGGAGCCGGTGGGGCCCATCAGCGCCACCACCTGGCCTGGTTGGGCAGCGAAGCTGATATCCTGCAAGACGTTGAGACCGTCGCGGTAGCCGAAGCTGACGTCCTCGAAGACCACCTGGCCGCGCGGCTGGGTCAACGGCTGCACGTCGGGCTTCTCGGCCACCGTGTTGGGGGTATCCATGATCTCGAAGACGCGGCTGGCGCTGGCGTCAGCCGTAGCAGCCGCGTTGACAAGGAAGCCCAGGCGCTGGGTCGGCCCGTTGAGCATCAGGACATAGGAGATCATAGCAAAAAGCACGCCGACGGTGATCGTGCCGTCCAGCGCCATGGGCCCGCCGAAGAAGAGCAGCAGGAAGATACTGAGGGCGATCAAAAACGTGAAGAAGGGCCAGTTGTTGCCCCACAGCCGGATCAGCCCCTCGCGCAGCCGGAACCAGATGCTGTTGTCGCGGTCGAACTTCTCGAACTCGTAAGGCTCGCGCGCGAAGGCCTTGACCACGCGGATGCCGGTCAGGCTCTCCTGCATGGTGGTGGAGAGCACGCCCAGTTGATCCTGCACATGGCGCGACTGGGGCCGCACAGCCATTCCAAAGCGCACGGTAGCGACCAACAGCACTGGCAGCGGCAACAGGGCCAGCAGGGCCAGCCGCGGGTCCATCAACAACATGGCTGCCACCACGCCTACCACCAGCAACACCGTGGCCAGCAGCTCCATCAGGCCGATGCCCACAAAGCGTTCTGTCTCGGTAATGTCCCCGGTGGCCCGGCTCATCAGATCGCCGGTATGCGCCTGGTCGTGGAAGGCAAAAGGCAGGCCTTGCAGGCTCTGATAGAAGTCGTTGCGCAGGTCATAGGCCGCGCGGTAGGAGAGCCATTCGCCGAAGTAGCGCTGGGCAAACGCGGCCACCCCGCGCACCAGGGCGATGCCCAGGATCACGCCGGCTGCCGCGAAGAGCGCGGCGGGCTGGTCCTGCTCCAGGCCCTGATCGATCGCACGCCGCAGCACCTGCGGGATGAACAGGTTGAGCAGCGTGGCGAACAGCATCGCCGTATAAGCTATCACTACCTGCGGCCAGTAGGGCTGCAAGTAGCGCGCCAAGCGCCAATAGATGCCGAATCGGTTGGTCACGAAGACTCCATTTGCAAACAAAGACAGGTTGCCGCGCCTTGCCGGCGCTCCAGCAAGACTGCGACAACCATACGACTTGAAGAAACCACACACCCCGCAGGCTCATCAAGGACTTTCAAGCTTACAATCGACTCTTGATGGCGCCAGTTTATCACGCTTCGTCAGGCAGGTCAAACAACGCACCGGCCTGCCGTGCAGCGTAAATCCTCGTGTAAACTAGCGCAATCTGTCGTCAGAGGGTATACTAGTGTTGCGTCAATCATGATTTGAGGAGTTCGCATGCCCACATGCGAACCCGGCGTCTGGGGACGCCTACTCCTCAAATGAGCATTGACACGATACTGGTGTTGCGTCAATCATGATTTGAGGAGTTCGCATGCCCACATGCGAACCCGGCGTCTGGGGACGCCTACTCCTCAAATGAGCATTGACACGACATTAGTGCTCGGATCCCAAGCTCCTGTCAGTCACCTTGAGTTCCTCAAGTTCCCCGGAACTCCCATCTCCCACCGGAGGACCACCCATGTTCGACTTCATCACCGACGAACACCGCATGATCCAGGACGCGGCGCGCGACTTCGCGCAGAAAGAGATTGCGCCCATCGCCGCCCACTACGACGAGACCGGCGAATTCCCCCTCGAGACAGTGCGCAAGATGGGCGCGCTGGGCTTCATGGGCATCGAGGTGCCGGAGGCCTACGGCGGCGCCGGCCTGGATACCCTGGCCTACGTGCTTGCGCTGGAGGAAATCTGCAAGGTCGATGCCAGCCACGGCGTGATCATGTCGGTCAACAACTCGCTTTTCGCCCACGGCCTGGTCAAGTACGGCACGGAAGCGCAGAAGCACCAATACCTCAAGCCGGTGGCCAGCGGCCAGAAGATCGGCGCCTATAGCCTGACCGAACCGATGAGCGGCTCCGACGCCGGCAACATGCGCACGAGGGCCGTGCTCAGCGACGACGGCAGCCACTACGTCCTGAACGGCCGCAAGTCGTGGGTCACATCCGCGCCCTACGCCGACACCATCGTGGTCTTCATGATGACCGCGCCCGAGAAGAAGCACAAGGGCGTGACAGCCTTCATCGTCGAGACCGACCAGCCCGGCTTCAGCCGCGGCAAGAAGGAGCCCAAGCTGGGCATCCGCGCCAGCGCCACCAGCGAGATCATCTTCGAGGACTACCGTTGCCCGGTGGAAAACCGACTGGGCGAGGAAGGGGAGGGCTTCAAGATCGCCATGACCGTGCTGGATGCTGGCCGCATCGGCATCGCCAGCCAGGCCCTGGGCATCGCCGAGGCCTGCCTGGAAGCCAGCATCGCCTATTCGCGCGAGCGTGTCGCCTTTGGCCAGCCCATCGGCCAGTTTCAGATGATCCAGCAAAAGCTGGCCGACATGAAATGCCGCGTCGAGGCCAGCCGGCTGCTGATCTACCAGGCGGCGCTGGCCAAGATGGCTGCGACGCAGAGCGGGCAGCGCTACACGTTGGAGGCCAGCATGGCCAAGCTGTTCGCCAGTGACACCGCCAACTACTGCGCCACCGAGGCCGTACAGATCCACGGCGGCATGGGCTACAGCCAGGAGCTGCCGCTGGAGCGCTACTTCCGCGACGCCAAGATCACCCAGATCTACGAGGGCACCAACGAGATCCAACGCATGGTCATCGCCCGCAACCTGACGGGGCTGTAATAACCCTCCTCGAGCCGATCAAGTGCCGGGGACTGGCGAGCAGAGCCTGGGCAGGCGAAGTGGCTTTGACGCCAGTCCCCGGCACTGTCGCGTGTGGTGAACTTCAACCAGCGGCGCGGCGTGCTATTGCCAGCCAGCGCGGCCGAACGGTTCGGCCGCGCAATGACCTGGCTCACGAGGCGCCTTGATGGATCGACGCAGTTTCTTGAAGCTGGCAGCGGCGGGCGTGACGGCGGGCGCTGGCGCAGTTGCGCTGGGCGTAGGCTGGACAACGCTGGGCGAACCCAACTGGCCGGTGGTCGAGCAGGTCAGCGTGACCTTGCCCCGCCTGCCGGCGCGGCTGGATGGCCTGCGCGTGGCTCAGTTGAGCGATCTGCACATCAGCCAATACACCACCCAGGGGGATATCGGCCGGGCCGCCGCCCTGGCCATGCGCCAATCGCCCGACTTGCTTGTGCTGACCGGCGACTTCATCTGGCGCGAGGTGACGCAGCACGCCGAGAAACTGGTCGAGCCGCTGCGCAGCCTGCACGCGCCGCTGGGGGTCTACGCCGTGCTGGGCAACCACGATCACTGGGAGGGCGCGGCGCTGACAGCCGGCGTGCTGGCCGAGGCCGGCGTCGCGTTGCTGGTCAACCAGGCAGTACGACTGGACGCGGCTGCTCCGCTGTGGCTGGTAGGGCTGGACGACGTATGGGAGCGCAAACACGACATGCGCGCGGCCCTGGCCGGCGCGCCCGACGATGACTGCAAACTGTTGCTGGTGCATGAGCCGGACTACGCCGATGAGGCCGCCCGCTACCCGGTGGACTTGCAGCTTTCGGGCCATAGCCACGGCGGCCAGATCAACCTGCCCAGAGTTGGCCGCCCCGTGCTGCCCTACCTGGGCCAGAAATATCCGGCCGGGCTGTACCAGGTGGGCCAGATGTCCCTGTACACCAACCGGGGCATCGGGGTGATCGCGCCCCCGGTGCGCTTCAACTGCCCGCCGGAGGTGACGGTGTTGACCCTGCGCGCTGCGTAGGTCACATTAGCAACGTGACATGCACCGGCACGATGTCCGGCGGCGTAGGTCACGTTAGCAACGTGACATGCACCGGCACGATGTCCGGCGGCGTAGGTCACGTTAGCAACGTGACATGCACCGGCACGATGTCCGGCGGCTGCCCGCCGGAGGTGACGGTGTTGACCCTGCGCGCTGCGTAGGTCACATTAGCAACGTGACATGCACCGGCACGATGTCCGGCGGCGTAGGTCACATTAGCAACGTGACATGCACCGGCACGATGTCCGGCTGGTAGCCGGACCTACGGGCCGCAACGCCGTTGACATGTGGCGAGCCTTGTGCTAAACTGAGGGCAAATCCGTGTCAGACGTGAGAATCACCATGGGTGTATCAGTGCTGGAACGAGACGAGCAACATATAATACGCGCGACGCCAATAGCCCCGGCGAAGAGTGCAAACGGAGGTGGGCGGTTGCCGCTGCACAGCGGCGACCGGTTGACGCGCCTGGAGTTCGAACGGCGCTATGATGCCAACCCGGCTCTTAGAGCTGAATTGCTGGAAGGAGTTGTCGTCGTGTCATCACCAGTGCATGTTCGTGTCCACGGTCTGCCACATAGTGCAATCATGGCCTGGCTGGGCGCCTATTGGGCAGCTACACAAGGCGTGATAGTCAACGATAACACAACCCTATACCTCGACCGGGAGAACGTGCTTCAGCCGGACGCCTGCCTGTGGATCGAGAGCTCGGGCCGGGCATGGATTGACAAGGACGACTATCTGGCCGGCGCGCCGGAACTGGTGGTGGAGATTGCAGCCAGCAGCGCGGCGCACGATCTGCACGACAAGCTGCGCGTCTATCGCCGCAACGGCGTGCAGGAATATCTGGTCCTGGTGGCCTACGAGCAAGAAGTGCGCTGGTTCAACTGGCAGACAGGGGAAGATATCGAGATCAAGCCGGACGACGACGGCACTCTGCGCAGCCTGCGCTTCCCGGGTTTATGGCTGGACCCGATACGCTTCTGGCAGAGCGACGTAGCCGGCCTGCTGGCAACGTTACGGCAAGGGCTGGCAGTACGGGAGCAGGCTACGTCCAAGAAATGACTTTTCTGCGGACGAAAAGTCATTTCTCTTGACGCTCAGCCCACGACAACACGACCAGCACGACAATCCCCAGCGCCAGCAACGCCAACAGCTTGAAAATACGGGGGCCGATGCTCAGGGCCAGCAGGCCGAAGGCCGCGCAGAAGGCATAGTAGCCCAGCACGATCTGACGCTGGCCTAAACCCAGGTCCAGCAAGCGAAAGTGCAGATGATCGCGGCCGCCTGCGCCGGCCGACTCGCCCCGCCGCCGCCGCCGCCAGATCAGCCAGGCCACATCGACGATGGGCAGGCCCAGCACCAGCAGCACGGTGGCCATGCGCGCGCCGCCAATGATGCCCAGCGCAGCGACGGCAAAGCCGAGGAAGTAGGAGCCGCTGCTGCCCATGAAGATGCGGGCCGGGCTGAAGTTCCAGGGCAAGAAGCCCAGCGTCGCGCCCAACAGCGCCAGCGGCAGAATCGCCACCGAATACTGGGGGGGAGCGGCGCGCCACAGCATGTGCCCCACCAGCACCGCCGCCAGAATCGCCGTCACCCCAGCCGCCAACCCGTCCAGCCCGTCCAGCCAGTTGAGGGTGTTCATCGCGCCCAGGAACCAAAAGGTCGTCAGCGCCCAGACGACCAGATCGGGGAAGACGATCTGTGAGTCGGTAAAGGGGTTGTTGACCCGCTCGATGAAGATCAGCGCGGCAATGGCGATGGCTGAGCAGGCTAGCTGCGCCAAGATTTGCCCCCGCCAGCTCAGCTCACGCTGGTCGTCCAGCAGGCCGAAGCCAAAGGCAACCGCGCTGCCCAGCAACAGCCCGGCCAGGCGCGTCGTCTCGTTGGGGTCAGTAGAGGATGGCAACCGGCCGGGAAAGACCAGAAAAGCCAGCAGCAACGTGCCAGTGAAGGCGCCAAAGAGGGCAATGCCGCCGGTGCGGGGAATCTCACCGCGGTGGGCGCGGCGGCCGCCGGGACGGTCCACCAGGCCCCAGCGG
>JBAQCH010000109.1:0-12111 GCA_049294015.1 Anaerolineae bacterium | reverse complement strand
CCGCCCACGTCGTCGCCCCCGGCGTCGATCTCATCGGGTGGATCGTCGCCGGCCGGCAGCGCACGCACTGCGCCGGCCAGCCACCGGCCGTCAGCCCAGGAAGCCGCTGTCCCATCCCGCTGCCCATACTCGGAGAAAGACAAGGCCGGCGGCGCTAGCGGCGCCACGACAACTACCATCACCAGCCACGAGAAGAACCGCAACAAACTTGCCCGCTTCATGAGGATCCCTCGCCTTTCCGATGCGCTCGCCACGCGTACTCAACGAGCGGCGTCGAATATGCACCTGGCTATCACAGGCGCTGTGCGCTTCCTGCTGATCGCCGGCCTCCACAGCCTGTCGCCAACACGCTCACGTTGTTCCACCTGCCATGCGGCGCACTAGCGCAAGTGTAGCAGAACGCTGCGAGGTTGTCAATAAGTACTTTGGTCCTACTCGCACAGGCCCGCCACATTGACGACTTCTGCCGGCAATGAATGAGAACGCAGCATAATCATCCCCCATCCAGTAGGCTGCGTTCCATGTCTCGCCGCCAAATAGCCGCGCCGGCTCAAGAGGGGGATGAACGTAGGGCAATCGTAAGCCAACACGCTGGCGCGTTTTGGCCATGTCTGGTATAATCGGCTTGACAAATAGAAGCACGTTGTCGACCGTTGCGGCCATTGCCCCGGGCTGGCCGTAAACTTCAAAACCAGAGTAAGCCGGCTGGTGAGCGGCCCGGCGCCGCCACACCCGACATCTCGGAGGATTTTATCGTGCGATCCGGTTGGACCAAAAACGGGTTCGTCTATCTCTTGATCCTGGCGGCGGCAGCTGCTCTGTTCTTTAGCCTCTTTCCCCGGCAGGAGCAGACCCCGACTGCTGAGCTTTCTAAGGTGGCCGAGTGGATCAACCAAGGCGAAGTGCGCAGCATCGAGGTCAACGGCGAGACGCTGACCGTTGAGCTGAAAAACGGCGACACGTACACGTCGACCAAGGATGGGGCAACTCCCTTGCAGGAGACCATGGTTCGCCTGGGCGTTGCACCTGAGCAACTGCGCGAGCCAAACCTGATTCTGGTGGTCAACCCACCGGCCGAAATGGGCAATTGGCTGGCCTTCTTCGGCGGCGTCCTGCCTCTGCTCTTCATCGGCGGCCTCTTCTTCTTCCTGATGCGTCAGGCGCAAGGCTCTAACAGCCAGGCCATGTCCTTCGGCAAGAGCAAGGCGCGCATGTTCACCGGCGACAAGCCCACCGTCACCTTCGACGACGTGGCCGGCTGCGACGAAGCCAAAGAAGAGCTGCGCGAGGTGGTGGACTTTCTCAAAGAACCGCAGAAGTTCGCAGCGCTGGGCGCACGCATCCCCAAGGGCGTGCTGTTGGTCGGCCAGCCTGGCACCGGCAAGACCCTGATGGCCAAGGCCGTCTCCGGCGAGGCCGGCGTGCCCTTCTTCTCCATCTCCGGCTCCGAGTTCGTCGAGATGTTCGTGGGCGTGGGCGCCAGCCGCGTGCGCGACCTGTTCGAGCAGGCCAAGCGCAACTCGCCCTGTATCATCTTCGTCGACGAGATCGACGCAGTGGGCCGGCAGCGCGGCGCGGGCCTGGGCGGCAGCCACGATGAGCGCGAGCAGACGCTGAACCAGATCCTGGTGGAGATGGACGGCTTCGACACCGACACCAACATCATCATCATCGCCGCCACCAACCGGCCTGATATCCTGGACCCGGCGCTGCTGCGGCCAGGCCGCTTCGACCGTCGCGTGATCATGGACCAGCCTGACGTCAAGGGCCGGCGGGCGATTCTGGACATCCACGTGCGCGGCAAGCCGCTGGCTGAGGACATCGACCTGGACGCCATCGCTCGCGGCACGCCCGGCTTCGTGGGCGCCGACATCGAGAACATGGTCAACGAGGCGGCCATCCTGGCTGCACGGCGCAGCCGGCGCAACATCAGCATGTCCGAGATGCGCGAGGCGGTCGAGCGGGTGTCGCTGGGCGGGCCAGAGCGGCGCAGCCGGGTGATCCGGCCCGAAGAGAAGCGCATCGTGGCCTATCACGAGTCGGGCCACGCAGTGCTGCGCAAAGTCCTGCCCAACACCGACCCGGTCTACAAGATCAGCATCATCCCGCGCGGCCAGGCCGCTGGCTACGTGCTCTCCTTCCCCGACGAGGACCGCGGGCTGGTGTCCAAGCCGTGGTTCATGGACTTCGTCACCGTGGCCCTGGGCGGCCGGGTGGCCGAGGAATTGATCTTCAACGAGGTCACCAACGGCGCGCGCGACGACCTGGACAAGGTGACCAAGATCGCCCGCCAGATGGTGACGCGCTACGGCATGAGCGACGCGATGGGGCCGATGGTCTATGGCCGCAAGGAGGAGATGGTCTTCCTGGGCCGCGAGATGTCCGACCAGCGCGACTACAGCGAGGCCATCGCCAAGGAGATCGACCGCGAGGTCAAAGCCATCGTCGACGAGGCCTACGCCACCGCCCGTGCAGCACTGAGCGAACACATCGACAAGCTGAAGATGGTGGCTGAACGGCTGATCGAGGTCGAGACGCTGACAGCCGAGGAATTCATCACCCTATGGGAATCGGACGGCCAGCCCACGCCGGCGCCAGCGCCCATCAGCCCGCCGGCTGCACCTAAGGCGCCGGAGCGCCGCTGGGAAGACGTGCGCAGCAGTAGCCCGCAGACCTCCGGCCCGCCGCCCAGCGCAGCCCCCTCGCCTGCTTAGCCCCAGCGCTGTGGCCACAGCCACGCCGCCTTCCGGGCAGCAGGTCTCACCACCCTCGATGTTTACAGCCGAGGCCCTGCGGGGCCTTGGCTGTTTTCTTGTTCGCCCATAGCCCCCGTCGGCCGGTGGTTTCGATACGTCCCTACTCAACCACCGGCCGGCCCGCAACCTGCCACTTGCAACCTGCAACCTGCAACTTGCCACCTGCCCCCTCGGAGCGCCCATGCCTGTCGTCGCCATCACCCCCTACCCGTGGATTCAGGACATTATCGCGCTGCTGATCACCTTCGCCGGCGCGCTGCTGTGGCTGCGCGTGCTGGACACGCTGGCGCGGCGGCGGATCATCTCGCAGCATCTGTCCCGCAAGCTGATCCACATCGGCACGGGGCCGATCTTCGTGCTGTGCTGGCTGTTGTACAGCGGCGAACCGCAGAGCCGCTGGCTGGCCGCGCTGGTGCCGGCCACCCTCACCGTGCAGTTTGCGCTGATTGGGTTGGGGGTGCTCAAGGATGAGGACGCGGTGCGGGCCATGTCGCGCAGCGGCGACCGGCGCGAGCTGCTCTACGGCCCGCTGCAATATGGCGTCATCTTTGTGCTGATGACGCTGCTCTTCTGGCTGGACTCCCCCGTCGGCATCGTAGCGCTGATGATCCTGTGCGGCGGAGACGGGCTGGCCGACGTCGTCGGCCGGCAATGGGGCCGGGCCAAGCTGCCCTGGAACCCGCGCAAGTCGTGGGCCGGCAGCGCGGCCATGTTCCTGGCCGGCTTCGCCTTTGCCCTGGCCTATCTGGCGCTGTTCGCCCGGCTGGGGATCTTCGATCTCAGCGTTGCGGCCGCGCTGCTGCCCTTGGCGCTGATCTGCCTGGCTGCGACGGTGGTAGAGGCGGTGTCCGGCCAGGACATGGATAACATCACCATCACCGTGACCGCGCTGGGAGTCGCGTGGCTGTTGACCGATGGGATGGGGGTGTGGGCGGTGGGATTTCTGTAGGTCGGGGGAGAGGTGTCACAGCGGATGGGAAACAGCGAATGAAGAACAGCGGATGGGGAAGGGCGGATGGGCTGGGCACTTCGGACGCGTCTGTTTATGAGTTTCCGCTTTGGCCGGTCTCCGACCGAGCCATGCCGTCGCGCCATTGATGGATGCGGCCTCAACGGTCTCGATAGTCGTTTACGACCAGCACCGCTCCAAACTCGCACGCATCCACACACGCCCAACACAATCTGCAGCGCCCAGCATCGATCACTGGCGGCTCATCACGGTCGAAGCGGATGACGGCCTGCCAGCGACAGGCATGCATGGCCTGGCAGCGCCGGCATAGCTGGCACAGGTCTGGATCGACGACGGGATTGCGGGGGGCAAGGACTGACGGTCCTGGTTGGACATGGGAGCTGCTTGATGACATGGAAGCCATACCGTCCCGATATCAGGACCGTCAGTCCTCAGAGGCGCTAGATGAAGATGATCGGCAAGGACTGACGGTCCTGGTTGGACATGTAAGCCATACCGTCCCGATATCAGGACCGTCAGTCCTCAGAGGCGCTAGATGAAGATGATCTGCGCGCCGTCGGTCATGTCCATGAAGTCGCTGGCGGTGACGATGGCCTCGACGCCCTCGACGAAGTCGTCCATGCTCAGATCCATCATGTCGACCGACATCTTGCAGGCGTAGAGCTTGGCGCCGGCGTCGGCCAGCATCTGGATGTACTCGCGCACCGGCGGCACCTCCAGCTTCTCCATCTTGTCCTTCATCAGCTTGGTGGCGAAGGCGGTCATGCCGGGGAAGACGCCCAGCGCGTTGGGGATGCCCAGGTTGCCGGTCTTGACGCCCATCATGGTCATCTTCATGCTGGTGTTGCCCACCGGCGCGATCTCCAGGTGGTCGACCCGGCTCTTGTTGATCAGGTCCATGCCCCAGAAGGTGAAGAAGATAGTCACGTCGATGCCGTTGCCCAGCGCGGCCCAGCCCATGATCAGGGCGGGATAGGCCATGTCCAGCGTGCCCTTGGAACAGATAAACGCGACGTGGCGGTTTTCGTCAGACATTGTTCAGGTCTCCTTGTGCTGAAGACCCTTCGGGTTTGCGGCAAACCCGAAGGGTCTGGGATATGCTAGACGCACCCTTCCGGCTTGCCCAGGCCTGAAATGCGGGCCACCTTCTTGGCGGGGCCCTTGGGGAAGAGGGCGAACAGTTCCTTGGTGGTCACGCCGGCGCCGTTGGTGATCTGGCGCAGCGTGGGCGACTTGTCGCTGCCCGAGGCGCGCGCGAAGTCGATCACCTTCCAGTGGGCAGCAGTCAGTTCCGGCACGCCCTCCTCAGCAGCGATCACGGCCGCAATGTCTTTGTTCCACTCGGCCGGGTTGGTCAGAAAGCCTTCGTCGTTGACCTGAACGGTCTTACCTGCGATGTCGCGGGTTGGCATGAGAAATACTCCTTGTTTATGTTATGTTATCGACGTGGAACGTAACTCGTAACTCGGGACTCGTAACCGGAGACTCTCTGCGACGAGCGGACGTTCCGGGTTCCGGGTTACGTGTCACGGGTTACGCATTACGTGTTACGCTCAATTCTTGGCCGCGCCGTTGCCGGCTGGGCCCTCGGCGCCGACGGCGCGCAGCATGCCCAGGGTGATGGCCAGGCCGCGGCGGGTTTGCGGATCGCGCAGTTGTTTGAGCAGGCTCCAGAGCGAGGTTTCAAGCTGCTCCGGCTGACCCTCGGCCAGACGCAGCCCGCCGGCCAGATTCTGCATCATGCCCATGATCTCCGGCTGCGTCATCTGCTTGACGGTGGTCAGGATCGTCACCGCGTTGTCGCCCAACTGACGCACATCCTCGGGGCCGAAGTGGTCGACGATGTTGTCCAGCACGTATTGGCCTTCTTTGAGCAGACGGAAGTAGCCGCGGCGCTCCAGCGCGTCCAGTTGCTGCACCGACATCGCCACCGCGTCGTTGAGGATCGGCATGGCATCGCGCCCCAGGTCGGAGAGGCTCTCCACCTGGTCCAGCAGCATCTCGATGTTGTGCGTGTTGCGCGCCAGCCGCTTGAGCAGGCTCAGCATATCTTCAAGCTGCACATAGGGCTCGATCTCGCTGAGCTGCTCCACGACCACCTGGTACGCGTCCAGCGCCACCGGGGTCAGGTCGCCCTTCAGCTCGTCCCACTCCTGCTGCCGGCGGCGCTGCTCCTGTACGTGTTCGGTCAACGCCTGCATCTGCGTCGTCATCGCATCCATCTTTGCGTTTAGTTCCTGCAAAGCCTGCGTCTGATCGTGATCCATGTTCAACCTCTGGTCTCTCTTCGCCGGTTACCGTTCACCGATTACCGTTCACCGCTCACATCCACTTGCCGGCCATCTGCATTTCGGCCGTGATCGGCAGCGGCTTGCCCTTCAGCAGCAGGTTCCAGTACATCCAGCGGAACATCATCTTGCCCCAATGGTTGATGCGCGATTCCTGCAAGAGGGAGAAGGGGCCAATGCCGGGCAGCGGGAACTTGCCGGGCAGCGGTTCCACGTCGTAGTTGAAGTCGATCAGGAAGCCCTTGCCGAAGCCCGACTCGATGTAGCAGTTGGCGTGGCCGTCGAAGGTCTCACGCAGCGGCAGGCCATCGACGTAGCGCAGGAAGTTCTCGATGAAGACGTCGCCCTGGAAGTGGGCTACGGAGCCGGCCTTGGAGCTGGGCAGATTGGTCGCGTCGCCCAGCACGAAGACGTTGTCGTAGTTACTGGCCTTGAGGGTGTGCTTTTCGGTGGGCACGAAACACAGCTCATCGCCCATGCCGGAGCGGGCAATCACCGGGTCGCCCATGTTGATGGGAATCGTCACCAACAGGTCGTACTCAACCTCTGTGCCGTCGTAGGCCATGATCTTGTTGGCGTCGGGATCGACCTCCATCAGCAGGAACTCGGGAATGACCTTGATGTTCTTCTGCTCCAGGATGTCGCCCAGCAGGCCGGCCGCGCGCGGCTTGGTGAACGCGCCCGGCAGCGGCGTGGCGTAGATCAACTCCACGCGATCACGCATGCCGTGCTCGTGGAAGAACCAGTCGGCCAGGAAGAGGAACTCCAGCGGCGCCACCGGGCACTTGATCGGCATCTCGGCCACGTTGAGCACCAGCCGGCCGCCCTCCCAATGACGCAGATGCCTGGCCAGCGCGGTCGCGCCGTCGATGGTGTAGAAATCGAAGATGTTGCGCCGCCAGCCGTCGCCGGTCAACCCTGGCGTCTCATCGGGCTCGATACGCGAGCCGGTTGCAATCACCAGGAAGTCATAGGGCAGCACGCGGTTGTCCTTCTTGAGCTTCACCCGGTTTTGATCTGGTTCGATTATGTCGATCTCTGAGAGGATGAACTCGACGCCGCGCGGCAGATAGTCGCGCCGCGGCCGCACCACGTCCTCTCGGTTGTAGATGCCAAATGGGATGAAGAGCAGGCCCGGCTGGTAATAATGGTTCTCGGACTGATCGACCACGGTGATCTTCCACTGATCCGGGTCCATTTCTTGAACCAGTTTGTTGGCGACGATGGTGCCGGCGGTGCCGGCGCCGAGAATGACGATCCGTTTCATGGTCAGTTAGCCTCGTTTCAGGTGTCGGGTGTCAGGCGTCAGGTGTCAGGTGTCAAGTGTCGGGTGTCAGGCGTCAGGTGGATTCCAGGCCCTGAGGGGCCTTTGTGCTGTCAGCCGGTGGGTTTCCAACCACCGGTCCGGGCTGTCAGTCGCTGGATGGGATCACAACCTGCTGATCTCGGCAATGCGCTGCAGACGGCCGGCCAGGTCCAACCGCTCCTGGGCAATGTGGGCAAAAATATCGGCAATGCGCTGCACAAAAGGCAGCACGCTCGCCTGGCCCTGCGGGTCCAGCCGATGAACCTGGTCGATGTGCTGGCGCAACAGCTCCGGCGCCAACGCCAGATCGGCAGCAAAGTGAGCGATCTGCTGCTCGCTGGGCGGCCACTGTTGCGGCGCGATGCCGCCCACCACCAACATGGCCTTGATCTCGCTGCCCACACGGATCAAACCCCGGGCGCACAGCAGGCCCAGCGGACTCGCCACGAAGCGCGGCGTCAGCGACGGCTCGCTGGCGATCCTGGCCCACAAGTCCAGGCAACGCTGGCGCGCTACGGGGGATGTCTCGGCCGCGCTATACAGCCCGCAGGGGTTGCTGGCCTGCGTGATCGAGCGCCCATCCAGGTCGGTGAGCAGAATCATCACACCCAGGGCGTCGGCGAAGCTGTCCTGGATCAGTTGCACACACTCCAGCGGGAAGAGCTCAGCGGCCGGACCATCGAGCATCGCTGCCAGCGCCGGCCGCGGCGTGGGCGCAGCCGTGCGTTGGCGCAGCCAGTCGTCGATCTGCTCACGCGGGAAACGCCACTGACCGCCGACCTTCACGGCCGGCAGCCGGCCGCTGTCGGCCATGCGGTAGATGGTCGTGCGATCCACGTGCAAGATCGTTTGCAATTCTTTGGTGGTGAGCAGGTCAGCCATACTTGTGCATATCCTAACACACTTTCTCCGGAAGCAATATGATCCAGATCATATCCGGCGACAAAAAATGCAAGATAGTGCAAATGATGCAGAGAATGCAACACGTGTGGAAGAATTCTGGCACTTGGCAAGGCGCCGGTTCAGGCAGAAACCGGCCTGGTGACGACAAACTCCGTTGCTCGCGCGGCGTGGGGGCTGGCGAAGTCTGTTATGCCAGCCAGCAAGACCGGCTTTTTGCACTTCGCACCAAATTCGACTTGATTTTTATCCGTTCCTGATGTACACTAATGGTGTCTTAATCTAAGTTCACGCCCAAGCGGAGCAGCCAACTGGCTCCGCACCATCTGTCCTGTTTCTGCGACAGGATCGCCGCTACAAACCCCGGTTGCACTTCATCGTCATTGCGGCCGGGGCGCCGGTTTCGAGACGCTGCACGGAGTGAATGTCTGTTCCGTGCAGTCCGGGCCACAGCCCAGGCTGGATCCAACGACCAAACGCATGATGCGGCTGCTGCCAGTCAGCGCCGCAGTCTCATGCGGTTAAGCAAGCTGTAGAAAAACCAGCCCTGCCAGCGGCATGCAGCCGCAGCCCGCGCCTCTGGGCGCCTGCTGCCTGTTTGTTGCTGGCAGAGCCGTGCCGCACAGGTTCCCAGGCAGGCAGTAGGTGTTGAGCGCGCCGACAGCGCAAGCGCCAACACTGGCCTCTGCGGGACCTACCTGGCTCATCCGCTAGCTGCTGATCCTGGACCAAAGCTGTGGCCGCCTATCGTGGCCGCAGCTTTTCATTTCTGTGGCCAGCACGACGATTGGACAACAGGCAAGGGCAATGGCTGCAACGATCACGGCCCTGCGCTTTCAACAGCGCAATCGGGAACGGGTCAACGTCTATCTCGACGGCGCCTTTGCATTTGGCCTGCCCGCTGTCACGGCAGCATCCTTACGGATCGGCCAGAGCCTCGGCGAGGACGAGATCGCCAGCTTGCAGGGCCAGGATGCCGAACAGCGGGCCTACGAACGAGCGTTGCGCTTTCTGGCCAGCCGGCCGCGCAGCACAGCCGAGGTGCGGCGCAACCTGGAGCCGCAAGCGCTGCCCGGCCCAACGGTGGACGCTATCATCCAACGCCTGCAGGCGGCAGGCTATCTGGACGACGAAGCGTTTGCCCGCTTCTGGGTCAGCAACCGCGAGCAGTTCCGGCCGCGTGCGCCCCTGGCTCTGCGCCAGGAACTGCGCCAGAAGGGCATCGCCGACAGTATCATCAACCGGGCGCTGCACGAAGTAGACAGCGAAGACAGCGCCTACCGCGCCGGCCTGGCCCAAGCCCGGCGTTATAGAACACTTGATCAGCGCACGTTCCGCCAGAAGCTGGGCGGCTACTTGCTGCGTCGTGGCTTTCCCCACGCGCTGGTGTGGCCGGTGGTAGACCAACTCTGGCGCGAGCTGCGCGAGGGCGCCGAACATGGGGAGGAGGAAAATGGCTGGCCTGGTTCCAGCCATTAACCGATAAACGAGCAGGGCGTCAGCCCGTGAGACGCCCCCAGGAGTCACGATGCAAACACCGGTCATTTTGACAATACTAGGCCTGGTACTGGGCCTGGTGCTTGGTGCGGTCATCGGGCACTTCCTGTATCGCTACGTCAACGACGAGCGCATCAAGTCGGCCAAGAATCGCGCCGAGGAGATCACACGCGACGCTGAACGTACCGTCGAACAGATGCGCACCCAGGCGGAACTGCAGTACAAAGAAGAGCAAGTCCGCCTACGCGAAGAGATGGAGCAGGAAACCAACTCCCGACGCCGTGATCTACGGCGCCAGGAAGAGCGACTGCAGCGACGACAGGAAACCCTTGACAACAAACTGGAAGAACTGGAAAGTCGAGACAAAAACCTGCAAAAACGGCAGAAAAGTCTCGACAAACGAATCGCCGATCTCGACAAGCTGGAATCCCAGCATCAAAAAGAGCTGGAGCGCATCGCGGGCCTGAGCAGCGACGAAGCCAAGCTGTTGTTGCTGGATTCGGTGCGCGATGACACACGCCAGGACATGGCGCGCGTGATCCGCGAGGTCGAAGCTGAAGCCATGTCCGAGGCCGACCGCCGCGCCCGCAAGATCATCACCATGGCCATCCAGCGGGTGGCCTCGGAGCAGGTGGCGGAAACCACCATCGCGTCGGTGCCGCTGCCCAACGACGAGATGAAGGGCCGCATCATCGGCCGCCAGGGCCGCAATATCCGCTCCATCGAGCAGGCCACGGGCGTCGATCTGATCGTCGACGACACGCCCGAAGCCGTGATCATCTCCAGCTTCGACCCGGTGCGTCGCGAGGTGGCCCGCCTGGCCATCTCCAAGCTGGTGGTCGATGGCCGCATCCACCCGGCCCGCGTGGAAAAGGAAGTGCAGAAGGCGCAGGAAGAGGTCGAGCAGGTCATCTGGGAGGCTGGCGAGCAGGCCACCTACGACACCGGCCTGCAAGGCTTGCACCCGGAGGTGATCAAGCTGCTGGGCCGGCTGCGTTTCCGCACCAGCTATGGCCAGAACCAGCTCTACCACGCGGTGGAGACGGCCCATCTGGCCGGCGTGCTGGCAGCCGAGCTGGGCGCGGACGTGCGTTTGGCCAAGATGGGCGGCCTGTTGCACGACCTGGGCAAGGCCGTCACCCACGAAGTGGAGGGCCCCCATGCGCTGGTCGGCGCCGACATCGCCCGCCGCTATGGCGTACCGCCCAAGGTGGTCAACATCATCGCGGCCCACCACCACGAGGTGGAGCCTGAAACGCTGGAGGCGATCCTGGTGGAGGCGTCGGATGCCATCTCAGGCGCGCGGCCGGGCGCACGGCGCGAGGCGCTGGAGACCTACCTGCGCCGCGTGACAGCGTTGGAGGACCTGGCCAACTCCTTCGAGGGCGTGGAGCAGTCCTACGCGATCCAGGCCGGCCGCGAGATTCGTATCGTGGTCAAGCCCAACGTCGTCGATGACATGGCGGCCATCACCCTGTCGCGCGACATCGCCAAGAAAGTCGAAGACAACCTGGAATACCCCGGCCAGATCAAGGTCACGGTGATTCGTGAGACGCGGTCAGTAGACTACGCCAAGTAGCCGCTGGTCAATGCTGAAACGCCAAGAGAGGCTCCTGGAAATCCAGGGGCCTCTTCTGTTTTTTCCCAGACTGAGGAAATACTCCATGCTGGCCGTAACCTTGCAGGCAGTCGCTCGTCTTTCACTTCAGTAGAGTAACCTATTTCAGGAGCGAAAAACACGATGACACTCACCGCCGCCGCTAACAGCCGCCATGGGTTGCTGACTAACAGCTCACAGGTCGCTACGTTGCTACCGTTTATTCCTGGAGATGCGCGACCGATGGATCTGATCAAGGTTTCGGCCAATTCCCGATCAACCGCAGTGGCAGGAGCGATTGCCGGCATCGTGCGCGACCAAGGGCATGCTGAAATGCAAGCCATTGGCGCGAGCGCCGTCAATCAGGCTATCAAGGCGATCGCGATTGCCCATGGCTATCTGCAACTGGACAATATCGATATTGTTTGCGTACCATCCTTTACCGAAGTGGCCATCGACGGCAACGAACGCACCGCCGTGCGCATTTCCATCGAAAAACGCTAGCGGACCGGCTGCATGAGACAGCCCCCGCTCATGGCTGAAGAAAAAAGGGCGCCACAAGTGGCGTCCTTTTTCATTGCCTAATCAGGCTGGGGTGCTGCGCAACGGCCGGCCAAATCGCAAGATTGTTTTCGGACAGGTATCTACTCAGGCGCCGGCCAAACGTTGGTTGAATAGCTGTGGGTCGAGTAGCCGTCTGCGGCGTATCGAGACCCGTCTGCGCCGTAGCTAAACCAGCGTTGGACCCGCCGCCGGTGGCGAGCACATTGATTTCGATACGGCGGCCTACTCAATCA
>JBAQCH010000108.1:0-5985 GCA_049294015.1 Anaerolineae bacterium | reverse complement strand
ACCTGTTTAGTTTCATCGATTGGGTGCTGCAACTGCCGGAGCCGCAGGCGTTGGATTTCTGGCGGCAGGTGCAGGAGATCGAAGAGGAGAAGCGTATGCAGTACATAACGAGTGTAGAGCGCATTGGTATGCAACAGGGCATGCAACAGGGCATGCAACAGGGCATGCAACAGGGCATGCAACAGGGCATGCAGCAGGGCATGCAGCAGGGCCAGGCCGAGCTGCTGCTGCGGCTGTTGAGCCGGCGTTTCGAGGCTACACCGCCCTGGCTGGCCGAACGGGTGCGCAGCGTGCCCAGCGAGCAGATGCCCGCGTTGCTGGATGTGGCGCTGACGGCTGCGTCGCTGGACGAGGTGGCCGCAGCCGTAGAGGCTATGCTGGCTGGCGCCGGCCCCGTCGTGGCCTAGATCGTATCCTCTGTCGGGCCTTCGGGGGTGGGCTGGAGGATGTGGACCTGGCGGGCGCGACGACTCTGCACGGGACAGTGAGCGTGGATTTCGGCGCGCCGAGTGCGACTGCGCCGGTCGTCGCAGCCAGGGCCGTGCTGCGGCGACGACCGGCGGGACGTGTTGAAGCCGGGCTTCTCAGCGAAAGCCCGGCTCTTTTTGTCCGCAGCGGCGGCGCGGGTGGCTGCACCAGCCCGTCTGGTCCGACGAGAAGCACCTCCTCGTGCTGAGCGCCGGCAACCCACGTCTCGCTGAACCCGTCGCGGGATAACAGCGCGTATTGGATGGCCCGCAGGCCGGGTGTTTGGATCAACACCGCCGCTGGCCGGTGCAACTGCCCATCGGCATTTGGCACTTTTGACGCTAGGCGTTATAATCTCGCTGCTAGTTCTAAATGTAACACGACCGCACGGCGATCAGGTGATCGTCCAAGCACACAGGTAGAAACCCACCCAGGAGGACACGAAGACGTGCGAAAATTACTTGCGCCACGCAACCTGGCCCTCATTGTTGGCGTGCTGGTCCTGATGATCGGCAGCGCCGTCGTCCTCAAAGTTCCCCTTCCCGCAATCATTCTGCCCGCAGAAGCGATCTTCCACCTCGGCCCCTTCACCATCACCAATACCATCATCGCCACGATCCTGGTTGACATCATCCTGGTCGTGCTGGCGATTCTTGCCACGCGCAAGATGAAGGATGTGCCGAGCGGCCTGCAGAACGGGCTGGAGTGGTTTGTCGAGACCTTCCACAACCTCAACGAGGACATCGCCGGCAAGAAGATGGTCAGCAAGCTCTTCCCCATCTTCATGACCATCCTGATGTTCATCCTGGCGGCCAACTGGATGGGATTGATCCCCGGCGTGGACAGCATCGGCAAGCTGGAGCCCCTGGAGACCGCGTACAAGATCGGGGGCGTCACCACCGGCTACAAAACCGTGAATTGGCCGCTGGGCATCCGCTCGCTCAGCCGCGCCCAGGGCATGTACACCCTTACCGCTGAGGACAAGGCCAGGCTGGACGCGGAGAAGGCCGAGGCCGAGGCGCACGGCGGCGAGGAAGAAGCGCATCACGACAGTGAGCTGGGCTACTACGTGATTGCCCCCTATGTGCGGCCGGCCGCCACTGACCTCAACGTCCCGCTGGCCATCGCCCTGATCTCCGTGATCTGGACCCAGGTCATCGGCGTGCAGGCGCTGGGCGGCAGCTACTTCCGCAAGTTCTTCCTGCCCCACATGACCGGCATGAAAGTCATCGACCTGGTGGTCGGCTTGCTGGAGCTGGTCAGCGAGTTCGCCAAGATCATCTCCTTCACCTTCCGTCTCTTTGGCAACGTCTTCGCAGGGGCAGTGCTGCTCTTCGTCATGTCTTTCCTGGTGCCCTTCTTTGTGCCGCTGCCCTTCTATGGCCTGGAGCTCTTCGTCGGCTTCATGCAGGCCTTCGTCTTTGCCATCCTGACGCTGATCTTCATGTCCATGGCCACCGTCGGCCACGGGCCAGACAGCGATCATCATTGAGAAGTGTCATGCGCAACACGTGATGCGTGACCGGAAGCGCTGCAGGCGTCTCCAGGTGACAAGTCACAGTTGAAAGTTCAAGTCACACATTGCCACAGCGCTGCAATCCCAATCCAGCGCACAGTATCATCCTTTAGGAGGACATTCAGCATGGTAGAAATCCTCGCTCCCGCATTGGCCATCGGTTTGGGCGCCATCGGCCCCGGCATCGGCGTCGGTCTGTTGGTTGCCGGCGCCATGGAAGCCATCGGCCGCAACCCCGAGGCCGCAGGCGAGATCCGCACCAACATGATCTTGGGCATCGTCTTCGCAGAGGCTATCGCGATCTACGCGCTCGTCGTGGCGCTGTTGCTCCTCTTCGTCGGCGCTCCCGGCCTCAGTGGGTGATCTTGTCCCCATGAAGGACAACCCCACCTATCAGGCAAGAAGGAGGTGCCAGATTGGACGCACTAAGTAGCCTGGGAATCAATGGCCCATTCCTGCTGGCGCAGATCTTCAACTTCTTCGTCTTGTTCATCCTGCTGCGGCGTTTTCTCTTCAAGCCCATGACCAACATGCTGGAGAGCCGCAAGCAGCGCATTGCCGACGGACTTCAGGCGGCAGAGCTGGCAAGACGAGAGGCAGAAGCAGAGCGGGCGCAGCTTCAGACCCAGATCGACACAGAGCGACGCGAGGCCATGGAGCGCGTTGCAGCAGCTTCCAAGCGCGGCGAAACCCTGGCAGCCGAGATCGAAGGCAGCGCCCGACAGGACGCGCAGAAGATCTTGGAGGATGCCCGCAACGAAGCTGTCCGCGAGCGAGAGCGCATCATCGCCGAGGCGCAGGATCAGATCGCCGAGCTGGCCATGCTGGCGGCTGAGAAGGTGTTGGGCCGCGAGCTGAGCAATCGCGACGCGCAACGCGCCTTCGTCAACGAGTTCCTGGCCGCCAACGGCAAAGCGAGGAACTGACGTGAGCGCAACTGCAACGTCCCGCGCCAAGCCTGGGAGCAGCGCCGCACAGACCTACGCCAGGGCCGTCTTCGAGGTCGCCTTCGAAGATTGGTTGAAGGGCTTGCAGCACGTCGCGACCACGCTTGACCGCAACCCGAAGCTCTTGCAGAACCTGGCCGATGAAAGCAAAGGCTTCGAAGCCAGGCAGGCGGCCCTGGTAGACTTGCTGCCTGACAGCATGGCAAAGCCGATACGCAACTTCCTCTTTGGCATGCTGGCTAACGGCGACATGGCGCTGCTCGACGATGTCCTCGCCCAGTTGCGCCAGATGACGACGGTGGGCGATCGCCCCCAGATTGTCGCCGCCGAAGTCACCAGCGCCGTCGAACTGACCGCTGAGGAACGCGCTGGCATCGAGCAGCGTCTGCAAGATCAGTTCGGCGCCGGCCTGGAGTTCAAGTATACCGTCGATTCGTCGATTCTCGGTGGCCTGGTCATTCGCGTGGGTGACAAGCTGTTGGACGACAGCGTCTCCAGCCGCCTGGCTGCCCTGCGCCAGAGCCTGGGCGTCGTCAGCCGGTAGCATCTACCGGCTAAGCCCGGCATGGCCGCCCAGTAGCAGGTCTGTGGAGGACCCCAGATGGCAGTAAGCACCCAAGACTTGGCGAGCCTGATTCGCCAACAAATCGAAAGCTTCCAGGCGCCCCAGCGCATGGTTGATGTGGGCACCGTCATGGAGGTCGGCGACGGCATCGCGCGCGTGGCTGGCCTGGCCAACGCCGCCGCCAGTGAAATCGTCGAGTTCGCCAACGGCACCCCCGGCATCGTCTTCAACCTGCAAGAAGACAACGTCGGCATCATCATCATGGGTGAGTACAGCGACATCGCCGAGGGCGACCTGGTGCGCAGCACCGGCCGCATCGTGTCGGTGCCGGTGGGCGACGCCATGATCGGCCGCGTGGTCAACGCCCTCGGCCAGCCCATCGACGGCAAGGGCCCCATCGACAGCAACAAGTACCGCCCGGTGGAGCGCATCGCCCCCAACGTGGTGGTGCGCAAGTCCGTGGATACCCCGGTGCAGACCGGCATCAAGGCGGTGGACTCGATGATCCCCATCGGCCGCGGCCAGCGCGAGCTGATCATCGGCGACCGCCAGACCGGCAAGACCGCCATCGCCATTGACGCCATCATCAACCAAAAGGGCAAGGACCTGATCTGCATCTACGTGGCCATCGGCCAGAAGCGCGCTCAGGTCGCCCAGGTGGTGGGCATCCTGGAGCAGCACGGCGCCATGGAGCACACCATCGTGGTGTCGGCGACCGCTTCGGACCCGGCCGCCTTGCAGTACATCGCCCCTTACTCCGGCTGCGCCATGGGCGAGGAGTTCATGGAGCAGGGCAAGGACGCGCTGATCGTCTACGACGACCTCAGCAAGCACGCCCAGGCCTATCGCCAGGTCTCGCTGCTGATGCGCCGCCCCCCTGGCCGTGAGGCCTATCCCGGCGACGTCTTCTACCTGCACAGCCGTCTGCTGGAGCGGGCCGCCAAGCTGGCCCCTGAACATGGCGGCGGCAGCCTGACCGCCCTGCCGGTGATCGAGACCCAGGCCAGCGACGTCTCGGCCTACATTCCCACCAACGTGATCTCCATCACCGATGGGCAGATCTACCTGGAGTCCGACCTCTTCTACGCCGGCGTGCGCCCGGCCTTGAACGTCGGCATCAGCGTCAGCCGCGTCGGCTCGTCGGCCCAGACCAAGGCCATGAAGCAGGTGGCCAGTCGCCTCAAGCTGGAGCTGGCCCAGTTCCGCGAGCTGGCAGCCTTTGCCCAGTTCGGCTCCGACCTGGACGAGGCGACCCAGCGCCAGTTGGACCGCGGCCAGCGGCTGAGCGAGCTGCTCAAACAGCCGCAGTACAAGCCCGTATCGCTGGACAAGCAGGTGATGACCATCTATGCCGGCACCAACGGCTTCCTGGACAAGGTGCCCGTCGCCCGCATCGCCGAATGGGAACAGGCCTTCTATCAGTATATGGACACGAGCCGCCCCGAGGTGGGTCAGGCGATCCAGCGTGACAAGCGCCTGGACGAGACCAATATCGACGGGTTGCGCGTGGCGTTGGATGACTTTAACAAACAATTCCTTGGCTAGACCCGACCTCTAGTCAGCAGGGTTGCCCAATCAACAGGAGTGTGAGCTTGGTGCAGGGAATGAAAGCAATCAAACCGATGGTCGTCCCGGCCGTGCTGGTTTTGGCGCTGCTGCTTGCTGGCTGCCAGACCCCACCCGATGGACCAACACCTGCACCGAGCGAGACAACGACTGTCGCAGCAACGCCCAGCGAGGCGACGCCCACACCCACCCTGGCGCCGACACCTCTGCCTACGGCTGAACCGGTAACAGAGGCTGACCTGGACGCTTCACTGGACGTGGCCCGCAACTTCCTGGCCACGCTGGCCTCGGGCGACTATCGCGTTGCCTATGGGACGCTGTTGACCACCGGCGGCCAGCAGCGGCTGGCAGACCTGGTGTTGGGCAGGCTGGCGCTGCCTAACCCGCACATCAGCTTTTTCGAGTTGCTGGGCTCGCAGCCGGCTCAGGGTCGCATCGCAGTCGACGTGATCTGGCGCGAGACCTTCGAGGGCCAGGGCGAGCTGGGCACGCAGGAAGCCACCGTGTTCCTGGCCCGCCAAGGCGACCAGATCCTGGTGGATGATGTGGCCCTGGGCAACTTCTCGCCGGCGGCAACGCCGGTGCCGCCCGCCTTGCCGCGCGCCGAGGCGCTGAGCAATCCCGCCCTTGCCGGCCAGGAAATGCGCTTCCAGGCCGGCGGCTTCCAGGCCGGCGAGACGGTGTTGGCCTGGCTGGAGCTGGCCGATGGCACGCTGCTGGAGCCGTTGTTTGGCCGGGCAGACAGCCAGGGGCTGATCGAGGTGGCCTACGACGGCGCCGATACCAGCGGCTTGCCCGCGGGACGCTGGATCTGGTGGGCGCAGGCGCTGCGCGACTCGACGCGCAATACCGGCATCACTTTCGAGGTGCAGGCCGGGCCCACGGCTACGCCCACCGAGCCGCCAGTCGTCGTTGCTCCCACC
>JBAQCH010000107.1:0-27443 GCA_049294015.1 Anaerolineae bacterium | reverse complement strand
CCCCAGGTCTCGGCCAGAGCCACGCCCGGCACGGCCAGCGCCTCGTCGCGCAGCAGCTCCTCGCGGTAGGGCCGGTCGAAGCCGAGGAAGACGTCGTAGTTGTTGTAAGCCAGCGCGTCCTGCAGGGTGTTGTCCAGCGACAGCCGCACCGACAGTACGGCGATGAAGATCGCGCCGCCCAGGGTCAGGGTCAGCATGGTCAGCGCCAGGCGGCCCTTGCGACGGAAGGTATTGCGCAGCGAGATGATCAGCGGCCGGCTCATGAAGGGCAGCCAGTGCTGCACGCGCAGCAGCAGGTGGTCGAACGGTCCGTGGCCAAAGCGGCCCTTGCCCAGGCCATAGCTGCTGATGGCCTCGCGGATCGTGATGCGCGCGCCGTTGATCACCGGCCACAGCGCGGCCAGCAGCGGCACCAGCAGCCCGACCAGCACCTGCAAGCCCAGCGCGCGCAGGGGGATGCCCTCGTAGACCACGTCGAAGTTGAGGATGGAGGCCAGGAAGCTGGTGAAGCCGTAGGCCGCGGCCACGCCCAGCGGCACAGCTATCAAGAGCGACAGCAGGCCGAAGATCAACACCGTGCCCAGGTAGACGCCGATCAACTGGCCGCTGCGCGCGCCGACGGTCTTCATGACGCCGATCTGGCGCACCTGCTGGGCCAAGATGGCTGAGATGGTGTTGACCACCAGGAAGCCGCTGAGCAGCAAGGAGAGCAGGCCCAGCGCGCCCAACAGCAGGAAGATGGCCGGCAGGATCTCGTCGGCCGGATGCTTGCCCGGCGTTGGCACCCAGGTGAAGGAGACCGCGCGGCCGCCGCTGAGCAGCTTGTCCTTGACCTTGTCGGTCACCCGCTGGATGTGCTCGGCGTCGTCCTTGTTTTCGGCCACGGTGATGCTGAGGCTGGTGTACTGGCGCGGGAAGCCCCAGCGTTCGGCGGTATCGAAGGTGATGTAGCCGAAGGCCTGGTTGGTGAAGCGGGCAGGCGGCAGGTTGATGTCATGGGCCGTGCCGGCCAGCAGAAGCTCGCGCTGGCGGCCGTCGGGCAGCTCGACCACGATGGTGTCGCCGATCTCCGCCTCCAGCAGGGGCAGCGAGTTGCGCTCGATCAACAGGGCGTTGCGCGGCGGCGGCCACGGCCCGCTCTCCGGCTCAACTCTGTTGATAGCGATGTTCTCGTAGTCCGGCAGTGCAAACAGGGTGATGTCGCGCCAGCGCCCCGGCCCCAGGCTGACGCGGCCGATGATGCTCAGCCGCGCGGCTGCGTCCTCCACCTCCGGCATGCGGCGGATCGCCTTGAGCAGGTCCTCGTCGAAGGGGGTGGTGGCGATGACCGCGTTGCCGGGGTTGACGCCCAGGTAGCTCTCCATGAGCTGGCGCGAGAGGATCTGCTGCGTGCTGGCGATCATGCCCACGGCAAAGACACCGACGGCGATGCTCAGCACCACCAGCAGCGTGCGGGTCTTGTGCTCCCACAGATCGCGCAGCACCTTGGCCCAGCGCGGGGGGAGGAGGGGTCGTTTGGTCGTGCGGTCGTTCATACGTGTCAAATAGCTAATGGTGAATGGGTAACGGTTAATGGTTAATGAGCGGAGATCCGTGCGCACACACGCGCTTCGGTTAACAATTACCCATTATCCATTCACCATTAACCATTTCTCCGCTATTCATAGGCCAACACCTCGCGCACCGACAAACTGGCGGCGTTGTGCGCCGGCCAGTAGCTGGCGACGGCCGCGATCAGCACCGCGGCGGACAGCCAGAGCAGCGCGCCCTGCACCGAGTATTGGAACTCCAGCGGGCTATCGACGAAGGCCAGGCCGATCTGATCGCTCATCAGCCGGCCGATGGGCCAGCCCAGCAGCACGCCTTGCGTCCAACTGATCAGCCCGATCAGCACCCCTTCGACGATGACGATCTGCAGGATGCTGCCGGTGGCCGCGCCGATGGCGCGCATCACGCCGATCTCCCGTGTGCGCTCCAGCACGTTGATGCTCATGGTGCCCATCAGCCCCATGCCGCCCACGGCCGCAATCAGCAGCGCCATGACCAGCAGGAAGGTGATCAGGATGCCGAACTGCAGGCGGATCGACTCCTGGCGCTGGAACTTGGTCTCGACGCGCGTTACCTGGAAACCGGCCTCTTCGAGATGGGCCTGCAACGCCTCAGCCGCCGCGGCCTGTGCGGCCGGCGTGTGCTGTTCGGTGGCGACGCGGGCGAAGTTGGCCCGGCCGCTGGTGCCGGTGCGCTGGGCAAAGTAGGGGTAGTTAACGTAGGCCGTGGGCGCGGTCAGGATGCTCTGGGCGATGCCGACAACGACCCAGTCGCTGTCGCGGTTGTTGATGCGCAGCGTCACCGTGTCGCCCACCGCCAGGTCCGGCTCGTCGTCCAGCACATTGCTGTTGAGCACCACGGCGTTCTGGTCGTCAGGCAGCAACCAGCGGCCGGCCAGCAAGCGGGGCTGGATCATGCGCGTCTCGGCGTGGGGCGCGCGCAGGCGGATGCGGTCGCTCTGCGAGCCATCGGGGCGTTGGCGGACTGCGCCGCCGCTGCCCCAGGTCTCCACGGCCACGACGCCGGGCACTTGAACCGCCTCGGCCTCGATCTGCTGGCCTCGATAGGCGCGGCCGAGCTCCACGGCCACGTCGTAGTTGTCGTAGCGATTGGCCAGCGCCAGCGTGTTGAAAAGGCTGGCCCGCACCGAGAAGACGCCGACGAAGATTGCGCCGGCCAGGGTCAGCGTCACCATGGTCAGCGCCAACCGGCCCTTGCGGCGGAAAGTGTTGCGCAGCGAGATCACCAACGGCCGGCGCAGGGGGAGCAGGCGCTGCGCCAGCAGCAGCAGGTGGTCGACCGGACCGCGGCCGAAGCGCCCCTTGCCCAGCCCGTAGCTGGCCATGGCCTCGCGCACGGTGATGCGCGTGCCCAGCCAGACCGGAATGGCCGAGGCCAGCAGCGGCAGCAGCAGCGCCACAGCGACCTGTATGGCCAGCACCTGCGGCGCAAAGCCGGGGCCGACCACATCGAAGTTGAGGAAGCCAGCGGCGAAGCGGGCCAGGCCCAGCGCGCCCAGCAGGCCCAGCGGCAGGCCGATCAGCAGCGCCAGCAGGCCATAGACCACGGCCATGCCGAAGTAGAGGCCCATGATCTGGCCGCTGCGCGCGCCGATGGCCTTCATGACCCCCACCTGGCGGGTCTGCTGGGCCAGGGTAGCGTTGACGGTGTTGACCACCAGGAAGCCGCTGAGCAGCAGGCTGAGCGCGCCCAGCACGCCCAGGATGACGAACAGCGCGTCCAGGATGGTCTGCACCGGCGTTTGGCCCGGTTCCGGCACAGAGCGGGAGAAGACGCGGCCGCCGGCCTTCTCGATCTTGGCCTGCACCGCCTGGGCCACGGCCTCGATGTGGGCTTTGTCACTCGGTTGCTCAGCCACGATGAGCGCCAGGCTGGTGAACTGGCGGCCGTAGCCCCAGCGGGACAGGGTGTCGAAGTCGGTGTACCCGGTGAGCAGGTCGCTGAAGCGGGGCGGCGGCGAGTTGATATCATGCACCGTGCCGGCGATGAGGACCTCGCGCAGGCGGCCATCGCCCAGGTCCACCCGCAGCGTATCGCCGATCTGTGCGCCCAGCATCGGCAGCGCGTTGCGTTCGAGCACGATGCTGCCGGCCGGCGGCGGCCACGCGCCCGCCTGTGGCCAGATCGCGTTCACCGGCAGATCGTGCCAGCCGGGCCGGGCCGTGACGGTCAAATCCTGCCAGCGGCCGTTCTTGCCCTCCACCTGCACGCCGACGCTGAAGCTGGCCGAGGCCGCCGCCACGCCGTCGGTGCGCGCCACGCTGGCCAGCAGGCCGTCTTCGAACGCGCTGACGCTGAGGGTGGCGTGGGCCGGGTTGCTGGCCAGGTACGCGCCGGTGAACTGGGTATTGAGGATGTGTTGTGTGCCGGCGATCACGCCAATGGCAAAGACGCCCACCGCAATCGACAGCACCACCAGCAGCGAGCGCGACTTGTGGCTGGCCAGATCGCGCAGCATCTTGGCCCAGCGCGGAGGGAGAAAACGATGAATGATGAACGATGAACGATGAATGGCAGAAGACGCGCTGCCTGCGACGGACGTTCCTCCGGCTTCTGCGTTCATCGTTCCGCCTTCATCATTCATCGTTTGCCTTTCGGCCTGTATCCCCCACAATCAACCCATCCGCAATCGTCACCGTCCGCCCGGCGCGGTGGGCTAACTCGTCGTCGTGGGTGACCATCAGAATCGTCTTGCCCTCGTCCACCAGGCGCTGGAAGAGCTCGAAGACCGCGTCGGCCGTCTTGCTGTCCAGGTTGCCGGTCGGCTCGTCGGCCACGATGATGGCAGGGTCGTTGGCCAGCGCGCGGGCGATGGCCACCCTCTGCTGCTGGCCGCCCGACGTGGCCGAGGGCAGCTTGTCGGCGTGCTCGGTCATCTCCACCTCCTCCAGCAAGGCCATGGCCCGGCTGGCCCGCTCTCTGGCCGGGTAGGTGTTGCAGAAGTCCATGGGCAGCATGACGTTTTCCAGGATCGTCAGCGTGGGCAAGAGCTGAAAGAACTGGAAGATCACCCCGACGTGCTTGCCGCGCCAGACCGCCATCTGTCCCTCGCTCAGGGTGTGGACGGCCGTGTCGCCGATCAGCACCTGGCCGGCCGTGGGCCGGTCGATGCCGGTGATCATGTTGATCAGGGTAGACTTGCCGCTGCCCGACTTGCCGACCACGGCCACGAACTCGCCGCGGTCCACCAGCAGGTCGATCTGCCGCAGCGCGATGAAGTCGCCGGCTGCTGTGGCGTAGGACTTGGTGACGCCGCGCAGGTCGATCAGGTGGGTGTTGCCGTGGCGGTAGCCGTCGGCCTCGACCACGGAGAGGCCGTTGCTCTTGGTTTTGGCGCGAAACTTGAACACGGGTGGAGTGGCTCCTGGGTTTTGTTTTGCATGTTTTGACTATTCTATCAGACACGATGCCCGGCAAGTGTGATCATACTCCCAGACGTGAGCTTTGTCACGTTCGGCGCCATGACCTGCGCAATATGACGCTCGTCATACCAATGGACTGCAAAATGGTGTATGCTGGGTGCTATCTGCAACTCGCCGGATCTCTGCCACGAATTGCGCGAATTTGGCGAATTTCCGAAATCCTCCTGGTCCAATGCGCGTAATTCGTGGCAGGAACTGAAAGGACACCGATGATGTCAGAATCCAACCTCATCTGGTTCGAGGTTATCTTCAACATCGCCTATCTGATCGCCATCTGGGGCATCGTCATCTTGATGACCCTGCACAGGGATCGGGTCGCGCCGCAGGATCGCCGCGTGGCCGCGCTGGGGCGCTGGGCCTTTTTCCTGCTGGCCCTGGGCGACACGGGGCACGTGGGCTTTCGCGTCTGGGCTTATGCGGCCGGCGGGCTGGAGAACACCGTCACCGTCGCGGGCCGTCCGGTGGGGCTGGTGGGCGCCGGCGCGCTGGCCACGGCCGTCACCGTGACCTTCTTTTACGTGTTGATGCTGATGATCTGGCAGGCGCGCTACGGCAAGCCCTACGGCTGGTTCGGCGCGCTGCTCTTTGCCATGGCCGGCCTGCGCCTGCTGTTGATGATCCCGGCCGTCAACCAGTGGAACAGCGTCACCCCGCCGCAGCCCTGGTCCATCGTGCGCAACCTGCCGCTGACCATCGCTGGCCTGGGCGTGGCGTACCTGATCGTGCGCGACGCCCTGGCCGCGCATGACCGGCCCTTCGTGTGGGTGGGCGGGCTCATCATCCTCTCCTACGCGATGTACATCCCGGTGATCCTCTTCGTGCAGCAGGCGCCGATGGTGGGGATGCTGATGATCCCCAAGACGCTGGCCTATCTGGGGGTGGCGGTGGTGTTGTGGCGGAGTTTGTATGGCCGTCAGCCGGTGGTCGGCGCTGTCGTGGCCTGATGGCGCGCCATGTGTTGACAGCGTTCGGGCGCGGTGATAGAATGCGGCGTGAACGTTGCGACCAGCGGCCTACGACCTGTTTCTGAACGTGTGCTGAGAGAAACCATGCCAACGCCAACTGAAGTGCGACCACTGGAAAACTACCGGATCTGGGTGAAATACTCCGATGGAGTGGAGGGGATCGCCGACCTATCTCACCTGGCTGGCAAAGGCGTGTTTGCGCTCTGGAACGATCACCGTCAATTTCGCGCCGTCCACATCGGTCCTGGCGGTGAGCTGGCTTGGAGCGATGAGATCGATCTGTGCCCGGACGCGATCTATCTCAAGATTACCGGCAAGACGCCTGAAGACTTGTATCCGGCTCTACAGGTATTGGCGCGCGAGTATGCCTGAGATCAGTCGTTTCTTCGGTATCGTCATCAAGATGTACTTCGACGAGCATCCACCACCCCATTTCCATGCGGAGTATGGCGAATTCAAAGCGGTGGTGGATATTCAGAGCTTGGTAGTCGTTGGCGGCTACTTACCTCCTCGCGTGCTGGGGTTGGTCGTAGAATGGGCAGCGCAACATCGCAGCGAGTTGCTTGCGCTGTGGGAACGTGCTGAGAGGATGCAGCCATTGGGCAAGATCCAACCGCTCGTGTGAGTACTGCTGAGTTCCACAGGACATCCACCATGAAAATGGCAAAGATCGAAGCAGCCATGCGCGTGACGCTGGCGTTCCACGATGCCCTCAACCGCCACGACGTGCCGGCCATGATGGCGCTGATGACGGACGACTGCGTCTTTGAGAACACCAGCCCCGCGCCGGACGGCACACGCTACGCCGGCAAAGAGGCCGTGACCCAGTTCTGGCAGGATTTCTTCCGTGACTCGCCCCAGGCCCACATCCACGTCGAGGAGATCTTCGGCCTGGGCTGGCGCTGCGTGCTGCGCTGGCGCTACGACTGGGTGGACGCCGCCGGCCAGCCGGGCCACGTGCGCGGCGTTGATATCTTCACGGTCAAGGATGGCCTGATCAGCGAGAAGCTGTCGTACGTGAAGGGATAGCCGTGTACATACATGCGCTAGCTGAGACAGTTTTGATCCAGGGTGCGTGAGAGTGAGGAAACGTAGCGGCGGGCGGCACGCCAGAAAACGTCCTGGGTTACGTTCAATAGGAGAAGAAGATACTCGTTACAACAACCGGTCGCAACCTGGTAGGAGAAACCCAATGGCACAGCTAGACCGCACCAAGGACGATCCGTGGCAGCTCAGAACTGCCCCTGGAACGGCCGAGTACACGATGCACGTGGAGGAGAAGGATGGCAAGGCTGTCCTGGTTTGCACCGTGGGTAAGACGATTCTGACCTACGACGCCCGCTGCATCGACGATTTGTACGCTATGCTCAAGGAGGCTGGCGATTGGGTCGAGCTGGGCGGCGCTGACGAGCAGAAGCCAGCCAAAGCCGGCACCGTCGAGGCCTGGGGCCGCGATCCCGGCAATCCCGTGGACGGCTGGTATGGTCTCAAGAAGGGCTTTCGCGGCCGGTTTGGCGTCTACGTGCCGCCGTTGATGGAGGCGCTGGGCCTGGCCGAGCTGGAGCACAACGCCAAGAACAACCGCATGCGGGCGCTATAGGCGGTCACGAGAACGATGTCGATTACCATCCGGCGTGTCGAACCCAGCGACTTCGAAGCGTTACACCAGATTTTCTCCGGTCCCCGGGTCATTTGGGGCACGTCGCAACTGCCCTATCCGTCGGTTGAGATGTGGCGCAAGCGGCTGGCCGAGCCGCCTGAAGGGATGTTTGGCATCGTGGCCTGCATCGACGGCCAGGTGGTGGGCCATCTGAACATCCATACGTCCCCCAACCGCCCGCGGCGCCAACACGTGGGCGCGATCGGCATGGTCGTACAGGACGAATTCCAGGGGCAGGGCGTGGGCACGGCGCTGATGCAGGCCGCGCTCGACCTGGCTGACAACTGGCTCAACCTGCGGCGCATGGAGCTGGAAGTTTATACCGACAACGAGCCGGCCGTGCGGCTGTACACGAGCGCTGGCTTCGTCATCGAGGGCACGCTGCGCCAGTACGCCTTTCGAGACGGTCAGTTTGTGGACGTTTACACCATGGCCCGCTTCCGGCCTGAACGCAACGAATCCTAGGAGACCCCATGCAGAACGACCAACCAGCGCCCCAAACCATCGACGAGTACATCGCCGCTTTCCCGGACCACGTGCAGCAAATCCTCCAGCAGATCCGGCAGACGATCCACGAGGCCGCGCCCGACGCGCAAGAGGCCATTAGCTACCAAATGCCCACTTTCAAGCTGCACGGCCGCAGCGTGGTGCATTTCGGCGCGTTCAAAAAGCACATCGGTTTTTACCCCGCGCCGGTGGGGCTCGAAGCCTTCAAGGACGAGCTGGCCCCCTATGCCAGCAGCAAAGGCGCGGTGCAGTTTCCCCTGAACCAGCCCATTCCGTTCGACTTGATCAGCAAGATCACCGCATTTCGAGTCCAGCAGAATTTGCAAGAGGCAGAGGCGAAGCGAAATCAACGTAGGTCACGTTACTAACGTGACCTACTGCGCATCTTCCGCAGCGCCTCGCCGACGATCTCTCTTGCCTCGGCCGCCAGTTGATGCGGATCGTCGCCCGGTTGCGGCCGCACGACTTTGAGGGGAACGAGCCAGACCCGGCTGGGATCGCGCAGCACGATGCGTTTGATAGAGGTGGTGAGACTCTCCTTGTGGCTTTGCCAGGTCATGGACTCGGTGTCCTCGTAGTGGATGGCGCACAACAGATAAGGCGTGCGGGTCTCGACGGCAATCTCGAAGACGCCGTAGCGGAAGGGGAGCAGGGTGTCCTCGGGGTTGCGCTTGCCCTCAGGAAAGATGACAATCGGGGGATACTGGCTGCGGCGCAGGCCGTCGATCACCTGCTGGCGCACGTCGGCGCGTTTGCTCTTGTCGCTGCGGTCGACGAACATGGTGCCGGTGGCCGCAGCGATCTGGCCGATGAAGGGCCATTTTCGAACCTCGGCCTTGGACACGTAGCGCATGGGCATGATGTAGCTCATCACCAGCGTGTCGAAGAACGACACGTGGTTGGAGAGAATCAGCCCGCGGTGCTGGATGATGGCCTGGCGGTCGTCGCAGATGAAGCGCAGCCCCAGCGCGGGCATGACAATGCGGACGCCCCAGGCGAAGAACCACGAGGCCAGCCGCACCCCGCGCAGCTTCACCGGCAGCCACGACAGCAGCACGATGCCCACGGTGGCCAGCACCAGGGTCGGGACGCCGTAAAGGAAGCGGATCAGCGCGCGCGGGTAGGCCATGCTCACGCTCCCAGCAGAGCAGTCCAGTCCATGGAGGCCATCAGCGGGTTGAGATCGTGGGTGGCGTCGACCACGTGGAACTGGAGGTTGGGGAAGAGCTGTTCTGCCACCTGGCGGGTCTTTCCCATCGGCACCACGTCGTCCTGCCGTCCGTGGTAGATCACCACCGGTACGTCGCTGGGCGGCAGCGGTGTCTGCGTCAGGTCGACGAAGGCCAGCGCCGGGGCCAGCAGCACCAGCTTGTCCACCCGGCCGGGGTGCTGACAGGCGTAGACCGCGGCCATCAGCCCGCCCATGCTGGAGCCGACCATGGTCCAGCCAGCCGTGTCGCCAATCAGCGTTTCAAGTTGGGCCATGCGCTGCCAGAAGTCGCCGGGGAAGTCGGGCGCCAGCAGGTCAGGGTAGAGCCGGCGCAAGTACTGCACCTTGAAGCCCTGGCTGCTGCCGTCCTTGCCGTGGATGAAGAGGAGGCGGGGAAAAACGGTCATGCGAAGATCATCTCGCTTGTCAGGTGGTTTCGCTCGTAGGTGTAGAAGGCCCCGTCTGAGCGCCCAGGCCGGCGGCCTGCCACTAACGCCACACGAGACCATGAATACTGAGATCAGCCCGGTAGGTATAACCGGAGGACCCCACGGTAGATTTCGAGATCCAGCATGACCTCCGCAAGTCTGAGGGCGCAAGCCCGGCAATAACCTGGATCAGTGAGCACGCGGCGGAGATTGCTGATCGTCAACACGGGGAGACTGTGGGATGTGCTCAAGCGCCGGATCGTGCTTTCCAGCGACCGATCGCCATCGCTGGTCTTGCGATTGCCGGTCAGTAGGACGAAACCATGATCCTGGCAGTGCTGCCAGACAACGACGTCTTCGGCATCGGTCGAGAGTCCCACATCGATGAAGAAGCGCAGTTCCAGCGGAATCAACGCGAGGTATCCCCCAGCGTCGAGCGCGCGAAAGATTGCCCGCGCCTGTCCCTCACAGTTGTAGTCACTAAGGACTGTCTGCATCGACCGCGACCTTGTACTCGCTGTCGGAGCGTTCGCGCAGGACGCGCAGGGCCGCTCGCTGTGAGGTCATGGGCAGGGTGGCTACATACCCATCGACCTCAGCGGCCTGGCGACGATAGAACGCCTCTCGTTCTGCCAACTGCTGCTTGATTTGCGCCAATTGCGGTTCCAGTTCGGCGCGATTCTGGGTGATGTAGACCAGAGCGGTCTCAACTTGCATAGGCGACAAGTTGAATGTCAGACCGATCTCATAGGGTGAGTCGCCCGCGTCATGAGCCTCCAGCACGTCGAATACGCTGACACGGCTTTCGCTGATTAGGGGCCCCATGTCAGTCTCGACAATCGCGTATCGCTGCCCGTTGGACCCGGCGCCCTTTGTTTTGGCAGTCATCACATCACGCTCCACGCTGTTCGTACGTAGTCGGGTGTCACCCGTGGGTTTATTATACCTGTGTGAACCCGCGTCGTCCAATGGCTCTGCTAGCGGCGCGCCTCATGCCGCGCTCGGGCACGGTCGGAGGCCGCCCGAGCCATGCTGAATGTTACGGCTCAGCCACCAGCCGGCCGCCGCGCACCGTGGCGCCGATGACCAGGCCGGCGCTGATCAGTACCATATTCTTGATGATGTACTGCCCCTCCAGCGTCGGCACGAAGGGCACGATCTGGAATACCCGGTCGGGGAAGAGGAAGATCGGCATGACCGTGCCGATCATCTGCAAAGCCAGCAGCAGCAGAGTCACGCGCATGAACACGCCTGTGATCAGGCCGAGGCCAATCACCGTCTCCAATGCGGCAACCAGGAAGGCCGCGGTCGCGGGCGCGATCAGCCCGAAGCTCAGCCGGTTGATGGTGTTGGTCACCAACTCCTCGGCCGGGCTGAGGCCGGGGAAGAATTTCAAGAAGCCGAACCAAAGGAAAACCAGGCCCAGGCTGACACGCAACAACAGAATGCCGTAGCGGGCCATCCACCGGGTCAGCCGCACATCGATGCGGTCGAAACGCTCTCGCCATCCGTTCATTTGTCGCTCCTCAACCAAGCGTTGGTAGTTCAGAAACCGGGTTTCTCCGCAGAAACCCGGTTTCTTCCTGCGCCACAGCGTACACGATCGGCGCGGCGAGGGCTGTAGGGATAGCCACAGTGAACAGCAGGAAGGTTTTACCATTCACCCGCATACTCAACGCTGTGCGGCGCAACGGACACCTTCGTCCAGGCGTAATGCAGTTCCACCAACTGGCGCAGGTGCAGCAAGTCGTGCGCTGCCCACGAGGCCAGCATGTCGCCGGCTGTCAGCGCCCCCCAAGGCATGGCAAAGGAAGCATTCCAATCGGGCGTGACGAGGCTACGCAGCCAGGCCAGCGAGGTCTCTCGTTCAGCCAGGAACTTCGCCAGCATCTCGGCTGGATCTTGTTGATTGTAACACCGCTGCGTCACCCAGCCGCCTGGATCGATCCTCGGCCAGGGCTGGTCGCCGTGGTAGAGGATGTGGTCAAGGTGGGCGCGGAAATCCTCGACCTCCTCGTCATAGAGATGGTGGACCACCTCCAGGATCGACCAATCGTCGGGGCTGGGCTTCCAGCGCGCCTGCTCGTCCGGGACGCCGTGCACCAGCGCGCGGATGGCTGCGGCTTGGTGGATCAGTTGCGCAATGATGTGATCTGGCCTCACAGTTTTCTCCTCTTGGCGCCCGGACAGGTCCGATGTATCCGAACTGAATCGCTTGCGATTATAGGCCACCTTGCCCTGCGAGTCAATCGCCCTGCGCGGCGTCGAACAGCGGCAACTGCCCGCTGGGCTGCGTGAGCTGGTGCGCGCCGACGCCCAGCAGGCGCACGGGCCGGCCCGGCTCCCAGGCGCGCTCCAGCAGGGTCAAGGCCGCGCGGTAGATCTCGACCGCATCGTCGCTGGGCAGCGGCAGGGTCATCTGCCGGGTGAGGGTGGTGAAGTCGCTGTAGCGCAGCTTGATGGCCACCACGCCGCCGGCCACCTCAGCCCGCCGCAAGGTGCCGGCCACGGCCTGGCTCATGCGCCACAGGTGCTGCTTGAGCGGTCGCAGCTCGGCGATGTCGCGGTCGAAGGTGCGCTCCTGGCTGATGGACTTGCGCTCTCGTTCGATGATCAGGGGGCTGTCGTCGATGCCGCGCGCGCGGCGGCCCAGGTCGGGACCATGCCGGCCAAAGCTGGCTCGCAGCGTCTCGTCCGGCAGCGCAGCCAGCTCGCCCACGGTGGTCACACCCATGCCGGCCAGCCGCTCGGCTGTCACCGGACCCACACCCCACAGCGCCCGCGCCGGCAGCGGGGCCAGAAAGGCAGCCTCCTCGCCCGGCCGCACCACCGTCAGCCCGCCCGGCTTGTCGAAGTCCGACGCGACCTTGGCGACCTGCTTGTTGGCGGCCACGCCCAACGAGGCAGATAGGCCGATCTCGTTCCGCACCTGCGCTTGCAAGCCGCGCGCGATGTCAACCGCCTCTTCCCAGGCCGCCACCTGGTCAGTCAGCTCCAGAAAGGCCTCGTCGATGCTGATCTGCTCCACCAGCGGGGTCAGCGCGTGCAGCATGCCCATCACGCGGCGGGAGTATTGGCGGTACAGGCTGTGACGGACGGGCAACACGATCGCCTCCGGGCACAGCTTGAGCGCCTGGGCCATGGGCATGGCCGAGCGGCAGCCGAAGGCTCGTGCTGGGTAGCTGGCAGCCGCCACCACGCCGCGCTGATTGGGCCGGCCGCCCACCAGCACCGGCAAGCCGGCCAGCGCGGGGTTCTCCAGGATCTCCACGGCGGCAAAAAAAGCGTCCAGGTCCAGATGCAGCACGGCGCGCGGTCGATCGTTCATGGCCGCCGTATTGTATGCCAGGTGCGCCGGCCAGGCAACCGCTGGCGCACGTGCAGGTGTGGCTTCGGTCCTTTCCACCCTGCAATGACATCCTCAACCCCCTTGTTTCAGGTACAGAAGACCTGATTCGTGCAATCCGTGCAATCCGTGAGCAACACCCGGCAGGTTAGCGCGTTTGGACGTTTGGGAGTAAAATAGCCTCACGAAAACTCTCCGCCACCCAGGAGGTCGCTCATGTCTCGCCCCAAGTTGTTGGTCGCCAATCTTCTCCTTGCGCTGCTGTTGTTGGCTGCGCCGCTCGCTGTTGCGGCAGACTCTCAGCCTGGCGCCAACCCGGTGCTGGCCCGCGTGGCGCTGACAGACCCAGCCACTGCGGCGCGCACCCTGGCTGAGGCGTCGTTGGTGCTGCTGGCCGTCGAGGCCCTGCCTCAGCCCTACGCGTTGGCGTTGGCAGACCAGGCCGGCCTGACATGGCTGAAGGACAGCGGCTACCGCGCCGAGGTGCTGGACGACCAGGCGGCGGACGCGCGCTATCTGATGGTCGACCTGGCCGGCGCGCTGGCTGACCGGGAACGCCCCGGCGTGGAGCTCTACAACGACGGCGTGCGGGCCGTGCGGCGGATCGAGCCCAACCAGGCTGTGCAACTCGACAAGGGGGTATGGCTGCTGGACCAGCCGCTGCGCTGGATCGAGCGCCAATCGCTGGGCCTGCCCGACAGCGTGACCCCCATCCCTCAGGTGCAGCAGATCCTTAACCAGGTCAACTTGCCGCGCTTGATGGTCTATGCCAATGAACTGAGCGGGGAGACTCCCGCCACCATCATGGGCCAGTCCTACACCATTGCTACGCGCTACTCCTCTGGCAGCCCGACGCCGCAGGCTTCGTTCATGGCGAACACCTACATGATCGAGCGCTTGCAGCGGCTGGGCCTGAATGTCACGACCCATACCTGGAACGCCTCACGACCGGCCAACATCATTGCCGAGAAGCCTGGCCTGGACCCTAACGCCGGCATCGTGATCATCTGCGGCCATCTTGACAACACGTCGGGCAGTCCCACCACCCTGGCCCCCGGCGCAGACGATAACGGCAGCGGCTCGGTGGCGGTGTTGATGGCGGCCGAGCTGTTAGCGCCATACAACTTCGCTGCCACCCTGCGCTTTATCCTTTTCACCGGCGAGGAGCAGGGCTTGCTCGGCAGCGCGGCCTATGCGCAGATGGTGCAGAGCCAGGACATCCGCGGCGTGGTCAACATGGACATGATCGCCTGGGACAGCCTGGGAGGGCCGGATATGGACATTCATTCGCGCTCAAGTGTTCCGGGCAATACGGCCCTGGCCACCCTCTTCAACGACGTGGTGACTGCCTATGCTTTGCCGCTGACGCCGGTGATTTATGGCAACGGCATTTCTGCCAGCGATCATGCGTCATTCTGGAACATCAACGTACCGGCGATCCTGGCCATCGAGAACTACACGGCCGACGCCGGCGCGCCGCGTGATTTTCACACCTATTATCACACGGTCAACGACCGGACACAGCATTTCAACCAGAGCTACTTCCGGGCCATGACCCAGGCCTCCCTGGCGACCTTTGCCCATATGGCTGGTATGCGCACCGGTTGCTACTGGGCCGACGTCGATTGCAGCGGCCAGGTTGATAGCATCGATCTGACCCGCGCGGCCGCGGCCTGGCAGACGCAGAGCGGCCAGTGGAACTACAGCCTGGTCTACGACGTGGACAGCAGCGGCGACGTGACGATTGTCGACATCCAGAGCTTCGCTGCCCAGTGGGGCTGGGATGGATCGTAACCCGTAACGAGTAACCCGTAACCCGGAATTGCGGACTGTCCTTCCGGATTACGAGTTACTCGTTACGGGTCAGTCTCACGGACCGCTCAATCATCAGCTAACGGTTACGGATCACTTCGGAGGGAAGTCCTATGACGCGGGTGGAACGAATGCCAAAGTGGGTTTGGATTGTGGCGGCGGCGCTGCTGTTGGCGTTGCTGGGCTTGGTCGTCTGGAGAATGCAGAGCACGCCAGCGCCGGTGACGTCGCAGGGCGGCAGTTTGTCGGTCTATCACGGCAGTCTGGAACTGCTGGCCATGCCCGACGCCGGCAGCGCGCCGGTCATGCAGGCGATCGAGGGCGCGCGCGACAGCATCCGGCTCAAGATCTACCTCATCACCCAGGACGCCGTGGTGGAGGCTCTGGCCCAGGCCGTGCAGCGCGGCGTGGACGTGCGGGTGATCATCGAGGAGGAGCCTTACGGCGGCGGCGAGTCCAATGCGCTGGTCAAACAGGCGCTGGAGACGGCCGGCGTTCAGGTGCGTGCTCGCCCCGGCGCCTTCGTCTACAGCCATGAGAAGAGCCTGGTGGTGGACGACCGCCGGGCCTACCTCATGACGCACAACCTGACCAACTCCTCCTTCAACCGCAACCGGGAGTACATGGCCATCGTTGAGGACCCGGCTGTGGTGGCCGAGGTAGCGCAGGTCTTCGACGCCGATTGGGAGCGGGTGGAGCCGGCGCTGGACAGCGCGCTGCTGGTCTGGAGTCCGGTCAACAGCCGGCCGCGCATCGAAGCGCTGGTCGAGAGCGCCCAGGTCAGCCTGGATGTCGAACACACATCGCTGCTGGACGAACACATCCTGGGCCTGCTGACAGCCGCGGCCCAGCGCGGCGTGCGGGTGCGGGTGATTACTCCGGCCGTGCTCGATCCCAGCGAGTGGGAGTGGGAGCCGGTCACCCAAATGCACGAGGCCGGCGTGGCCATCCGCTTCCTGGACGATCCCTACGTCCACGCCAAGGCCATCGTCGTCGACGGCCAGACGGCCATGATCGGCTCGCAGAACCTGACGGCCAACTCGCTGGAGAACAACCGTGAGCTGGGCATTGTCTTCGACGACCCGGCCGCAGTCAACCGGCTGGCGCGCACCTTCCTGATCGACTGGAACAACGCTGTGCCGTGGGGCGGGCCGCAGCCCACGGCCACGCTGCCGGCCGGCGGCATCCTGCGCTGGGATCAGGTCGCCGGCTATGTTGGCCAGACCGTGACCGTCGAGGGAGACGTGATCGACACCTATGACAGCGGCAAGGTCACGTTTCTCAACTTCGACGAGGAGCGCACCTTCACCGTGGTGGTTTTCGCCAGCGACTACCCCGCCTTTGCCCAGCCGCCGGAGGACATGTACTGGCGCAAGCAGGTGCGGGTGACCGGCCAACTCAAGCCCTATCAGGGCAAGCTGGAGATCATCGTCGAGTCGCCTGACGCCATCGAGATCACAGGCGACCTGCTGCTGGCCAGCCGCGGCGGTCAGCCAGCCCCGACCGCGCCGGCCAGCGGCGTCATCGACTGGCAGGATGCGAGCGCCTACCTGGGCCAGCGTCTGATCGTCGAAGGGGACGTGGTGCGCGTTTACAACAGCGGCAAGGCGGCGTTCCTCAACTTCGCCGAGCAGTACCAGGGCAAGTTCTCAGTGGTAATCTTTGCGGCCGATTTCGAACAGTGGCCTGAGCCGCCCGATCAGGTCTACCTGGGCCAGCGGGTGCGCGTCAGCGGCAAGATCAAGGACTACAAGGGCGCGCCGGAGGTGATCGTCGAGTCGCCCGAGCAGATCGAAATCCTCGGCCCGGTTGCCGTGCCCACTGAGACGCCAGCCGTCGTGCAGCGCAGCGAGGTGATCGAAGTGGAGGGATTGGTTGTTGTGACCGCCACGCAGCTCGTCACGACAACATCGCTCCTGACGCCCACGGTGATCGTTACGCCGACAGTAGCTTCCCCGCCAGCGTCGTTGATCTCCTGGCAGCAGGCCGCAGCCTACGAGGGTCAGGACGTGACGGTCGAGGGCTTGGTGGTTGACAGTTACAAGTCCAACTCCGTGATCTTCCTCAACTTCAGCGACGACCGCAGCCAGTTCAAGGCCGTCATCTTCCAGCGCGATTGGAGCAAGTGGCCGCAGTCGCCGGAGACCTTGCTGCAAGGTCAGACCGTGCGCGTCAGCGGCTCCGTCGTACTCTACGAAGGCGCTCCGGAGATCATTGTCGACGATCCGGCCCAGATCGAGGTCATCGGGCAGCCAGCCGTCAGCGCACCTGCGGCGACCCCCGCCCCGCCCGCCATCATCTCCTGGCAGCAGGCAGCAGCCTACGCGGGCCGACGCGTTACCGTCGAAGGCGTGGTGGTGGACACCTACAAGTCGGACAAGGTGATTTTCCTCAACTTCAGCCGCAACCGCAACGACTTCAAGGCCGTCATCTTCGCCAGCGCTTGGCCGCGTTGGCAACAATCGCCCGATGAGCTATACTTCGGCCAGACCCTGCGCATCACCGGCCAGGTCAAGCTCTACAACGGCGCTCCGGAAATCATCGTGGATGAGCCGGAGCAGGTGGAAGTGGTAGACAAGTAGACAGGTAGACAGGTAGACAAGCAAACAAGTAGACAGGTAGACAAGGTCATTGGTAGATTGGTAGATTGGTAGATTGGTCGAGACTCGCCGCGTCACCCAGTCACCCAGTCCCCCAGTCACCCAGTCACCCAGTCACCCTGTCACCCTGTCAGGATAACCATGATACCCATTTACGACGACATCCCCAAGGCTCAGGCTACTATCTTGCGCCGAGCGGCCTGGGACGAGCAGCAGATACCGACCTCCGTGCTGGACGGCATCGAGCGCATCTTTGGCCGGCGGCTGACGCCGGAGCAGGCTGTGGCCGCGGTGTTGGCCGACGTGCGCCGGCGCGGCGACGCGGCTGTGCTGGAGTGGTCGCAGCGCATCGACGGCCCCCAATCCCGCGGGTCGAGTAGCGCAGCGTATCGAGACCCCTTGGCCGTACCTCAAGCCGAGATCGACGCGGCCGTGGCCAGCCTGGACTCCGCGCTGCTGGACGCGCTCCAACTGGCCGCGCAGCGGCTGGAAGCCTTCCACCGCAAGCAGCCCGCCGGCTCCTGGATGGACGTCACCGCCGGCGGCGTGCTGGGCCAGATCGTGCGGCCGCTGCAGCGTGTGGGCGTCTACGTTCCGGCCGGCAGTGCGCCGCTGCCCTCGTCGCTGTTGCATTGCGCCATCCCCGCGCGCGTAGCCGGCGTGGCGCAGATTGTGGTCTGCACGCCGCCCGACCGCAGCACGGGCCGCGTCGCTCCGCTGACCCTGGCTGCGGCCCGCGTGGCAAGCGTGGATGCGGTCTACGCCATCGGCGGCGCGCAGGCCATCGCGGCCATGGCCTGCGGCACCGAGAGCATCCCGCGCGTCGACAAGATCGTCGGCCCCGGCGGGCTGTTCGTCACCCTGGCCAAGCGCCAGGTCTTCGGCGTCGTGGGTATCGACGGCCTGCCCGGCCCCACCGAGACCCTGGTCATCGCCGACGACATGGCCGACCCGGCCGTCGTTGCGGCCGACCTGTTGGCCCAGGCCGAGCACGACTTGCTAGCCTCGGCCATCCTGTTGACTCCCTCGCGCCGGCTGGCCGAGCGGGTGCAGGTCGAGGTGGGACGTCAGTTGGAGGCGCTGAGCAGGGCGGAGATCGCGGCTGCGTCGCTGGCCGGCCGCGGCGGCATCGTCGTCACCGCCGACCTGGACCAAGCCGTGGCGCTGGCCAACGCCTACGCGCCGGAGCATCTCTGCCTGCTGACGGCCGAGCCGTGGGCGTTGGTGGGGCGCATCGAGAACGCCGGCGGCATCTTCGTGGGCGAGCACAGCTTCGAGGTGCTGGGCGATTACGTGGCCGGCCCCAGCCACGTCATGCCCACCGAGGGCACCGCCCGTTTCGCCAGCCCGCTCAGCGTGGCCGATTTCGTCAAACGCATCAGCCTGATCGCGCTGGGCGCGGACGAGGGGCGGCTGCTGAGCGGCCCGGCCGCGCTGCTGGCTGACGGTGAGGGGCTGACGGCCCATGCCGCTGCGGCGCGGGCGCGGGTTGTGGCTAGTGAACAGTCAACAGTGAACAGTCATCTGATGGGAGGTCAGACAAGATGGGTGAGCTGAGTCATGCCAGGAGTTTTCGTGAGTTGATTGTCTATCAGAAGTCGCGCAAGTTGGCGCGAGATCTTTTTCAAGTCTCCAAGGCGTTTCCGCGCGAGGAGACGTATTCGCTAACCGACCAAATGCGCAGGGCGTCGCGCTCTGTAGGAGCACAGATTGCCGAAGCGTGGGCAAAGCACCGTTACGAACGAAGCTTCGTCAGCAAGCTCACTGATGCCGACGGTGAACAGTACGAAACTCAACATTGGATCGGCGTTGCCGGTGACTGCGGCTACTTGAGCCGACAGCAAGTCGTCGCTTTTGTGACCCGTTGTGAGGAGATCGGCAGATTGATCGGAGGCATGATCGCCAACGCCGATCTATTCTGTGGCGAAACACCCACCGTACTTCGCGAGCCCGGTGTTGACTATATTGTGACAATCGGTAATATGAGCGAAGCAAATTCGCAGTCGCGCTCCCTCGATATGCCTGCTGTCGAAACAGGCGGACTGGATGAGTTCTTCAACGGACAAGACGAGTGAAGCCACTAGTACACGTCGGCGGAAATCCCTCTTCGGTTTGGAGTTGAGGCTTTAGCCGGGTTTCAGCGCCTGACCGGCTGAAGTCTTGACTCCAAACCGCTGGGAGACTTATGCCCGCATGTACTAGCCCTTCTATACCACTGGTTCAACCCCACTGCGTGCCTTTGGACTAGCGACTGTTCACTGTTCACTGTTCACTGTTCACTGTTTACTGTCATCTTTGCACGGAGCACCTCTTGAGCAAGTCCACCACCCATGACGTAAAACGTCTCATCCGCCCCGAATTGGCCACCATGCAGCCCTACACGCCCATCCACCCCTTCGAGGTGGTCAGCCAACGGCTGGGCCGGCCGCCGGAGCAGATCGTCAAGCTGGACGCCAACGAGAACCCCTATGGCCCGTCGCCAGCCGCCGTCGAAGCCATGGCTGGCTACCCCTGGCTGCACATCTACCCCGACCCGCAGAGCACGGAACTGCGCGCCGCGCTGACCGAGTATACTGGCGTCCCGGCCGAGCGCATCTTGGCCGGCCACGGCGCGGACGAGCTGATCGACTTGCTGGGCCGGCTGGTGCTCTCGCCCGGCGACGCAGTGATCGACTGTCCGCCCACCTTTGGCATGTACGCCTTCTGTGCGGCCGTCAACGGGGCCTGTTTGATCAATGTGCCGCGGCGGGCCGATTTCTCCATCGACGTGGCCGCCATCGAGCGCATCGCCGCGTCGGAGCCAGCCAGCGGCTACGACGATTTCGGCTGGCTGGATACGGTGACGGTGGACTGCGGGGAAGGGTCTCCCTACAGTTATCCCCGGCCCAAGCTGCTCTTCCTCTGCTCGCCCAACAACCCGGACGGCGGGCTGCTGGCCACGGCCGACCTGGAGCGGCTGCTGCACTTGCCGCTGCTGGTGGTGGTGGACGAGGCCTACATCGAGTTCGCCCGGCCTGGTGCGTCGTACATCGACTGGGTGGCCGACCATGCCAACCTGGTCGTGCTGCGCACCTTCAGCAAGTGGGCCGGGCTGGGCGGGCTGCGGGTGGGCTACGGCGTCTTCCCGCCGGCCATCATCGAGCACCTGTGGAAGATCAAGCAGCCCTACAATGTCAACGTGGCCGGCAGCCGCGCGGCTATCGCATCGCTGGCCGATCGCGACTATCTGCTGGGCAACGTGGCGAAACTGGCGGCCGAGCGGGAGCGGCTCTACGCTGAGCTGGCCCGCTTCGACTTTCTCCAGCCCGTCCCTGGCAGCGAGAGCAACTTCATCCTCTGCCGCGTCGTCGGCCGCGACGCCCGTCAGCTCAAGCTGGGCCTGGAACAGCAGGGCGTGCTGGTGCGTCACTTCGCCAAGCCCGGCGTGGACAACTGTATTCGCATCAGCGTGGGCCGGCCGGCCGACAGTGAAGCGCTGCTGGCGGCGCTGGCGGAGATTGCGTAATGAGTAACTCGTAACCCGTAACCCGGAGTGTGCTCATGTGCAGAGTCTCCGGGTTACGGGTTACGAGTTACGCCTACATAGCGAACTCATATGCGGCAAGCAACCATCTCCAGGACGACCAAAGAAACCTCCATCGAGCTTGCGCTGGCCATCGACGGCAGCGGCGTGGCCGACGTGCAGACGGGCATTGGCTTCTACGACCACATGCTGACGCTGTTCGCCAGCCATGGCCTGTTCGACCTGCGCGTGGCGGCCCGCGGCGATCTGCACGTGGACGAGCACCACACGGCCGAGGACGTGGCCATCTGTTTGGGTCAGGCGCTGGACCAGGCGCTGGGCGACCGGGCCGGCATCGTGCGCACGGCCCACAGCTACGTGCCCATGGACGAGGCGCTGGGCTTCGTGGCCGTGGACCTGGGCGGCCGGCCGTATTGCGTCTTCGAGGCCGAATGGCGCACACCGCGGCTGGGCGGGCTGGGCACAGATTTGATCGGCCACATCTTCGAGACGCTGGCCATCCATGGCAGGCTGAACTTACACGCTCGTGTCCTGTATGCCCGCAACGACCACCACGCCTGCGAGGCCCTGTTCAAGGCGTTGGGCCGCGCGCTGGACGCAGCCACGCAGCTCGACCCGCGCCGCGCGGGCGTGCCCTCCACCAAGGGCGTGCTGTGATGGCGACAATCCGCAGCGGCGAGTGGCAAACCCTGCCCGGCGTGGCTGATTACCTGGCCGGCTTGATCGACGACGTGTTGATCGAGCGCGCGATCTGGGCCAGGTCTGCTGAGGCTGCCCCGAATGGCGGGCGGGCGCTGGCCGGCCCCGGCCACATCTGGTACCGCTTCTGGCTGTGGCGCGACGACCAGGTGGTTGAGCGGTATTTCGACGCCCAAGGCCAAGCGCTGGGCACCCAGGTCGATCTGTGCATGCCGTTGCAGATCGGCGAGCGCGAGTGGACGGCGCGCGATCTGCTGCTGGATATCTGGATCTCCCCCGAAGGGCGCGTGACTGTGAGCAACGAAGCCGCCTTCGAGGCAGCGGTCAGCAGCGGGCAATTAACAGAAGAGGAGGCGAGCTGGGCTGAGGAGCACGTGCGGCGGCTGACCGGGGCCATCGCTCAACGCCGCTTTCCGCCGGCCATGGTGCGCAACTGGCAGGTAGACCTGCGGCGCATCCAGGAGGCGCTGGCCAAAGCATGATCGCCATCATCGACTATGGCATCGGCAACCTGCGCAGCGTGGAGAAGGCGTTCCTGCACATGGGCGCCGACGCGCGGCTGACGGCCGACCCGGCCGTGGTGCGGGCGGCGCGCGGCGTTGTCGTGCCGGGTGTGGGCGCGTTCGGCGCCTGTGCGTTGGGGCTGCGCAACGGCGGCTTCGCGGCATTGGCGCTGGAGACTGCCCGCGCCGGCAAGCCCCTGCTGGGCATCTGTGTGGGGATGCAGTTGCTGTTCGACAGCAGTGAAGAGATGGGCCAGCACGCCGGGCTGGGGTTATTGCCTGGCCGGGTGCTGCGCTTTCCCGATGGCATGGTGGATGCAGCGGGCCAGCGGCTGAAGGTGCCGCAGATCGGCTGGAACCAGTTGCACCACGATGGCTCCGACCCGCTGCTGGCCGGCGTGTCCAGCGGCAGCTACGCCTACTTCGTCCACAGCTACTACTGCGCGCCGGCCGAGCCGTCAGACGTGGTCGCGACAACCGACTACGGCCTGGACTACGCGTCCATCGTGCGCCGCGACAACCTGTGGGGCGTGCAGTTTCATCCCGAGAAGAGCCAGACGGTGGGCTTGCGGATTTTGCGCAACTTTGTGGCTATCGCGGAGGAACAGCCATAGCCATGCTCACTTCCATGCCTGGCCAACTCACACTGTAGCGCAACCAGCAGGAGGCGTGAATTGCCGGTGGCTCAACTTGAATACCCCGGTGGCGCTTCAAGTAATCTCAACTGCGGTTCGACATGACCTTTTCGCATGGCGACTCCGTTATTCGTGTTGGCTTCCACGTCTTCATTCCCCCATTGATCCCACCCTGGGCGACGAAAACGGGCGAACAGCTCCAGGTATGGCCTCGGAGAACACTGTTCGATAAGGGTGTAGATCTCATCAGGCTTTCGTGAGTGTTCCCTTTTCTGCGAGATCAGGATGTTAGTCTGTGTCCGACCAGGTTGGAGCGTACGCATGTGACCGCGAGTACCGAATAGAACCAGCTCGGTGACGTTGCGAAAGTAGAATCCTACACCGCGGCCATCTGGGCCACCGTCTTTACGCGTCTTGTACCAGACTAGGTTCGATTTATACGTGAAACCCCAGCGACGCATCACCTCAAGACCATCGGCTACCAAAGCGTTAGGCACCCAAAGATACAGGTGGGCGTTGGAGGCAGCAACCTGAGCCACAGGAATCTCACAGATCTCTTCCACCGTCAATGTTGGGTAGCGCAGTAGCCTGCGGTGTTCCGGCGCCATCTTGCCAGTCCGGTTGATAAAACGCCACGGTGGATCTGCGAGAAAAGTGGAATATGGGCCAATGACTTTGGAGGCGAAATCCTCGGCCGCTGATACATGAGTAACGCTAGGAGTTGGCATCATAGAGCGATCTCGTTATTCCGAATACCAAGAGAGGACATCCCGCACCCCCGCCGCCCTGGATGCGCGGAAGAAGCTTGGACATGTGCGTAGTTGAGTTCCCGTAGGATTTGCCTCTCTCAAGTTGGTTGAAGATCGTTTGTAATTCGTCACTGCGTGTGATGATCACGCCAACCGAAACGACTCTCAGATCAAAGAGCAGTCTGAAGTTGTTGAGATCGCGATCAAAGAACGGATCCTTGTTGTTCCATTCAATCTCCAGAGCGATGCGATTCTTGAAGCAGTCGACTTCATGGGTTGGCGAGTCCAGAGTTGTCCCATCCACAAGAATTCGGGTGTCGAAGTTCTTTGGCACCCATCCCTTTCGAGTTAGCTCACCGTCGATCCAGTTGGATATCGGCGATTTGTTTCCTCCGCCTACTTGAATCCAGCTTTTCCTCAGTCGGAACCTGGTCAGGACATCAGCCAGATCGGCCAGTTCGCTGGGAAAGTCCTTGGCAAGAATCGCACAGGCATGACGCCATTGATGAATCTCGTAGTTCTGTGTGACAAACTCTGGAAACACGTCTAGGGTCATGGGCTGTGGCTCACCTCTCACAATTAATGGTCTCACTGTTTGCAGGTGGTGGGTGCTCATGCAAACAAGCTCGTGTGCGCATTCTATCATAGGAGGGGTCGAAAGGCAACCGATTAACACCTCACTCTCCCAGAACACTCTATCTTGCTCTAACTCCTGAAGCAATCTTTTATGCAGACCGGCAATTTGCCGCGCGCTTGGCTTACGGTTACAATTGCCAGATTGTACACGAAGCGTTGTGCGACCTAGCGTGTCCGGCTGGTAGCCGGACCTACATACGCTGTGACGTGCGGCCTAGAGACGATTTGATGTGAACGAGTGCGAACGTGGCTGATCAACGACAGAAACAGGGCCCACCCTTGCGCAATGTGCTGCGGTTGGGGCTGTTGCGGCCGCCCAAAGCCCCACAACCAACGGCCAGCAGCAGCATACCGCCGCTGAAACGCGAGCTGCAAGCCTTTCAAACTGATCTGCTGCGCCAGGATTACGGCGATTTTCAGGCTCAGCCGCGCTTCGCCGACGTGTCGGAGTTCTTCTTCACTGCACTCTACGCGCCGGCTGACTTCGGCCTGCGCAACGAGTCCTTTCGCCGCCTGCACGACTGGCTGACCGACTTGGTCGGCCGCGACCCGGTGGCGGTGCTGGCCCAATCCATCGAGTTGTACGAGCTGACCGACTCGCTGGACGACGACGTGGTCCTGGCATTGCGCGCGGCCGGCGTCGAATCGGGCATCACCCGCCCAGCCTGGGAGGCGGCCTACGGCAAGGCCGGCCGCTGGCTGGATCGCAAGCGCCAGGTGGACCTGCTGGTTGGCAACGGCCACGCCTTGGATCTGGCCTGCCGCGTGCCGTTGGTGCATACCCAGCTGCGCCTCTTCCGGCCGGCCGCTGGCCTGCTGGGCTGGGGCCACGTGGTCGACTTCTTGCTGCGCGGCCACGAGGCCATCACCCGCGCCCGGCCCATCGACCCGCTGCTGGACGCGATTCTGGAGCGCGAGACGGCGCGCATGGAGTGGCTGATTGCGCGCTAGCAGGACACAGGCAGAGCAGACACAGAGGACACAGAGAAGACACAGAGGACGCAGCGCGTTGTTGTGGTTTCTTATCAGCCACGAGCCTTGGATGGAGACAGCATCACACTTCTCTCTGTGACCTCTGTGTCGAGCTCCGTCCTCGCAGCCCGTACGGTCTGGCGGTCACGCGCCGCAACATTTTCAACATGAGGTCACCATGAAACGCGATATCGACCGCCTCCTGGCGGAACGCAACCTGGACGCCGCCGTGGTGCGCGGCAGCACATTAGACAGTCCCACGGTGCGCTACCTGACCGATGGGCACAAGCTGGAGGGCGTCATCATCCTGCTGCGGCCGGGCCGGCCTGGCGTGTTGATCCACAACCCGATGGAGCGGGACGACGCCGCGCTGACGGGCATGGAGACCGCACTGTCCACCCGCTGGGACCTGCGCAGCATTGCCAACGAGCTGCACGGCGACCTGCTGGCCGCCCAGGCCGAGCAGATGCGCCGCATCCTGGCCGACTACGGCGTGGCTGGCCGTGTCGGCTTCTACGGCCACGGCGAGATCGGCCAGGCCCACGCGCTGCTCAGCAAGCTGGAGCAGACGCTGGCCGACGTAGACGTGGTGGTCGAGTTCAAGGACGACTTGTTCACTACGGCCCGCATCACCAAGGACGAGGGCGAGATCGCGGCCATGCGTGACGTGGCCGGGCGGGCCAACGCAGTGGTGGCCGCGCTGGCCGACATGCTCAGCAGCCGGCCGGCGGCTAACGGGTCCAGAGGCAGCAAGGCGCATCTGCTGGCGCCCGACGGCCAGCCCCTGACCGTGCGCCACGTCAAGCAGTTTATCCACGAGCAGTGCGTGCAGCAGGGGCTGGAGCAGCCGGGCGGCAACATCTTCGCCCTGGGCGCGGACGCAGGCGTGCCGCACAACCAGGGCAACCCCGCCGACCTGTTGGAGCTCGGCAAGGCCATTATCTTCGACTTCTTCCCGCGGCCGGTGGGCGGCGGCTACTTCCACGACATGACCCGCACCTGGTGCCTGGGCCACGCGCCAAAGGAGGTCGAGCGCGCCTATCAGGACACCATGGCCGTCTTCAACCTGGTGATGGAGACGCTGGAGGTCGGCAAGCGCACCTCAGCCTACCAGTCCATTACCTGCAAGTACTACGAATCGCTCAACTATCCCACCATCCTGACTGCGCCTGGCACGCAGGTGGGCTACGTTCACGGCCTGGCCCACGGGCTGGGGCTGGAGATCCACGAGGCGCCGAGCTTCCATGCCTACGAGGGCAACATGGCCGTGGTCGAGCGTGGCTCGGTCTTTACCGTCGAGCCGGGCCTCTACTTCCCGGACAAAGGCTACGGCGTGCGCATCGAGGACGTGGTCTACTGTGACGAGGCCGGCGCGTTCCACAGCCTGACGCCCTTCCCCAAGGACCTGCTGTTGCCAGTGCGCAAGTAGCAGGTTGCAAGTAGCAGGTGGCAAGTTGCAAGTTGCAGGTGGCAGGTCGCAGGGTGTAGAAGCAAGGATGGTAATGTTGGCCGATCACCCATCACCAATGACGGATCACAAGGCAGTCATGCTGGCTGAGCTTGCGCCAACCTTCGAGTTGATCGGCATCGATGGCCGCGCCTACCGGCTGTCCGATTACGCCGGCAGTGTGGTCGTGCTGGATTTCTGGTCGGCCCAGTGTCCTTGGAGCCAGCACTACGACGCATGGCTGGCAGAGCAGGCGCCGCGCTGGGCCGGGCAGGACGTCCATTTGCTGGCCGTGGCAGCGAATGCCGACGAGGAGCCGGCCCTGATCGCTGCTGCGGCGGCTGAGCGCGGCTTGACCTTCCCGATTCTGCTGGACACGGGCTGTCTGGTGGCTGATGCTTACGGCGTCGAGACTACGCCGCACATCTTTGTGGTCGACCAGGCCGGCCGGCTGGCTTACCGCGGGGCCGTCGACGACCGCAGCTTTCGCCAGCGCACCGCCACGCGTCTCTACCTGAGCGACGCGCTGGAGGCGCTGCTGGCCAGCCGCCAGCCCGATCCGGCCGAGACCTCGCCCTACGGCTGTGCGCTGGTGCGCTTTGCTTCACCGCCAGGCAGCGCAACGGACAAGGAGGCACGCTGAGCAGCTATGGGCGTCGCCGAGCCTGTCCATCCACCAAACGTGGCAGCACCACCGGTCGCAGGCCGCCGGGCGCCAGTTCGCCCGCGCGCTGGCCGGGCGTTGGCGCTGTCGGAGCGC
>JBAQCH010000106.1:0-5181 GCA_049294015.1 Anaerolineae bacterium | reverse complement strand
GGGCATGGTGGGGCAGATCATGCGCACCGTGGCCGGCGCTGGCTATCGGCCGGCGGCGCCAGCGGAACCGGAGCCGTCCCCCCTGGCCGGCTGGAAGGCGTTTGGTGGCAAATGAGCAACCAGACCCCCGTCGACGGGCCGCTGTTCCCAGCGCTTGACCCGGCCTTGCAGGTCCAACAGCGGCGCGCAGATGACGCGCTGGTTGCGACCCTAGAGGGCCAGGAGTGGGCAGCGCGGGCGCGGGCTGAACAGCAACTCATCGCTGAGACGCCCCCTCTCCCATTCGGGTATATCCTGGCCAGCGGCGGCCTTCCGCCGCGGTGAGGTGTACGGCCGCGGTCCATCGGGGGCCGCGTGAACCGCCCTGCGAACCGGCGCCGTGCGAGCCGGTTCGCTCATCCTCTCCGAAGAGACTTCCCGGCCGGCGGCCGCAACCAAACACGCCGGCCGGGCCCCGATGATGCTACGGGAGTCAAACCTGTGACTGACCTACGCTGCCAGGGTCACGGCTGCGGTAAAAAGATCGGCGAGCTGACCGCTCTGGAGGTTCAGATCATGTGTCCGCGCTGCGGCCGGATCCGAACCATTCCGGTGACCGAGCTGGTGGCTGCGCTGGTCGAGTACCTGCAAGCCGTCCAAGCGGCGGCACAAGCTGGCCGCGGAGGCTTTCTGCTGTGATGGACGTCGACCCCTGCGTGGCGCTGCTGTGCGCCGTGGCCAGGCTGTGGGCGCGCGACGCCGCGCGCGACGACCACGAGCTCTGGCTGCTGGCGCGTTGGCTGGACATGCCAGCCGATGATCTGCGGCGCCGGCTGACCGGCAAACACCCCCCGTCGGGGGATACACTTCCTGCGGAGTTGTGAAACCATGCTGCTGAGTGAAGCCATCGAGGCGCTGGCCGTAGCAACCCTAGCCGATGGTCGGAGCCTGGCGACGGTGGCAGACTATCGCCAGAAGCTGGGCTATCTGCTGGCCTTCCTGGGAGATCGGGACGTGACGGCCGTTACGGTCCACGACCTGCGGCGCTACGTGGCCGATATGCGGGGCCGCGGCGTGCTGTATGCTGGCCATGCCTACAAGCCGGCACGCGCGGGCGGTCTGGCGCCGGCAACGCTGGCAACCCGAATCCGGGCGGTCAAGCGGCTGTTCAACTGGCTGGCCTCGGAGGGCGCCATCGAAGCCAACCCGGCCCAAGGCATCAAGACGCCCAAGCCCCCACGCGGCCGGCAGCCCAAGGCTATCTCCCAGCAAGACCTGCGGCGCATGATCGCAGCGGCGCGCGACGACGCCCGCGACTTGGCGCTGGTGCTCTTCCTGGCTGACACAGGATGCAGACGCGGCGGCCTGGTTGGGCTGCGCCTGGATGACCTGGAGCTTGACCACGGCCGGGCCTGGGTGACCGAAAAGGGCGACAAGCGCCGGGCTGTCTTTCTGTCGGGGCCCACGGTTGCGGCGCTGCGGGCCTGGCTGGTTGTGCGCCCTGTGGTCAATCACGCCTACGTGTGGCTGTCTTATAGCACGGGCGAGCCGTTGACGGGCGACGGCGTGGCGCAACTGCTGGCGCGGCTGGGCAAGCGGGCCGGCTGCGCTGGTCCCCACGGCGCCCATTCCTTCCGGCATGGCTTCGCGCGCCAATGGATCCTGGGCGGCGGCGACATGGGCACGCTGGCCGATGTGATGGGCCATGCGGAGGTATCGACCACGTGGGCGGCTTATGCCGTCTTCACAGAGAGCGAACTGCAACAGCGGCACGCGCGCTTTTCGCCAATCAGCAAACTTGATGGGAGTAACGAACATGAATACAATGGCAGTTGACGTGAATGCTTACGCCCCCGTAGCTCAGAGGACAGAGCAGGGGTTTCCTAAACCCTTGGTCGCAGGTTCGAGTCCTGCCGGGGGCACTTATGACCAAAGGACTGACAGTCCTGGTCTACCCGTAGGCTCGCTTTCGACGCTGCGACTGAGTCTACCGGTATAGCAGGACTGTCAGTCCTTTCCTAGTCCTGGTCTACCCGCAGGCTCGCTTTCGACGCTGCGACTAAGTCTGCGGGTGCAGCAGGACTGTCAGTCCTTGCCTTGCAAAGGAGCATCGTTTTCCCCAGTGACTGCACCCCACCCCACCACTTTGATCGCGCCCTACGGCGGCGCGCTGGTCGATCTGCTGACGCCCCAGCACCAACGCGAGGCGCTGAAGGCCCGCGCCAGCCAGCTTCCCTCACTCCAGGTCCCTGACCGGGTGGTCTGCGACCTGGAGTTGCTGGCCGTGGGCGCGTTTTCGCCGCTGGACCGCTTCATGGGCCAGGCAGATTATCAGCGCGTGCTGGACGATATGCGGCTGGCCAGCGGGCGTCTCTTTCCGATCCCGGTGACGCTCCCCGTCAACCCCGGCCCGGCGATCAAGCTGGACCAGGACATCGCCCTGCGCAACGACAAGAACGAGCTGCTGGCGGTGCTGACCATCGAGGAGATCTACCCCTGGGACCTGGACGAGGCGGCCCGCAAGGTTTTCGGGACCAGCGACCTGCGCCATCCCTTGGTGGCTGAGATGCACCGCTGGGGCAAGCTGAACGTCGCCGGCCGCTTGCAGGTGCTGAACCTGCCCAAGCACTACGACTTCGCCGACCTGCGCCTGACGCCGGCCCAGACCCGCGCGCGGCTGGCCCAGTTCGGCCACGCCAACGTGGTGGCCTTCCAAACCCGCAACCCGTTGCACCGCGTGCACGAGGAACTGACCAAGCGGGCCGCGCAGGAGGTGGACGGCACGCTGCTGCTGCATCCCGTGGTGGGCCTGACCAAGCCGGGCGACGTGGACCACTTTACCCGCGTGCGCACCTACAAGACGCTGGCCAGCCGCTACTACGACCCCGGCCGCATCCTGCTGGCGTTGCTGCCGCTGGCCATGCGCATGGCCGGGCCGCGTGAGGCCGTGTGGCACGCCGTCATCCGCCGCAACTACGGCGCCAACTATCTGATCGTCGGCCGCGACCACGCCGGCCCTGGCAAGGACTCCAAGGGCAACCCTTTTTACGGCTCCTACGACGCGCAGGAGATGGCGGCGCAGTATGCTCAGGAACTGGGCGTGGGCATGATCCCCTTCCGCCAACTGGTCTACCTGCCCGACGAGGACCGCTACGAGGAAGAGTCTCGTATCTCGCAGAGCACGCGCACGGCCGCCATCTCCGGTACCCAGGTGCGCGACGAGTACCTCAACAACGGCAAGAAGCTGCCGGAATGGTTCACCCGTCCCGAGGTGGCCGACATCCTGGCCGAGACCTACCCGCCCCGCCACAAGCAGGGCGTCTGCATCTGGTTCACCGGCCTGAGCGGCTCGGGCAAGTCCACCACGGCTGAGGTGTTGACCCAGTTGCTGCTGGAGCACGGCCGCCAGGTCACGCTGCTGGACGGCGACGTGGTGCGCACCCACCTGTCCAAGGGGCTGGGCTTCAGCAAGGAAGACCGCGACGTCAACATCCGCCGTATCGGCTACGTGGCCAGCGAGTTGGTGCGCCACGGCGGCACGGTGGTCTGCGCGGCCGTCAGCCCCTACCGCGCCACCCGCAACGACGTGCGCGCGCTGGTGGGCAGCGACCACTTCGTAGAGGTCTTCGTGGATACGCCCATCGAAGTCTGCGAGCAGCGCGATGTCAAGGGCATGTACGCCAAGGCGCGCCGCGGCGAGATCAAGGACTTCACCGGCATCGACGACCCCTACGAAGCGCCCGACCACGCCGAACTCACCCTGGACACCGTCGCCAACACCCCCGAGCAGAACGCCCACGTCATCGTCAATTACTTGATCGACAAGGGGCTCATCCGCTCCACAGAACGTGTGGCCTGAAGTGGTTGGTAGATTGGTATATTGGTAAATTGGTCGCACGCCTCCGGCCACCATTCTACCAACCAACCAACCAATCTACCAATCTACCAATCTACCAATCCCCACCATGACCCGAACCCTCATCACCGGCGGCGCCGGTTTCATTGGATCCCATCTGGCTGAGCTGCTGCTGGGCCGCGGCCATCATGTCACCATTATCGACGACCTGTCCACGGGCAGCCTGGCCAACGTGCAGCACCTGGTCGGGCACGAGCGCTTTCGTTTTGCCATCGAGACCATCGGCAACGAGATGGTGTTGGACCGGCTGGCCAGCGAGTGCGACGTGATCTTCCACCTGGCGGCCGCGGTGGGTGTGCAGTTGATCATCCAACGGCCGGTGCATACCATCGAGACCAACATTATGGGCACCGAGGCGGTGCTGAAGGCGGCGCTGCGCTACCGCGCCAAGGTGCTGGTGGCCTCCACGTCGGAGGTCTACGGCAAGAGCGAGCACGTGCCCTACAGCGAAGCCAACGACGTGGTGCTGGGGCCCACGGTGCGCAACCGCTGGGCCTACGCGGCCTCCAAGATGGTGGACGAGTTCCTCGCGCTGGCCTATCACCGTGAGCATGGCCTGCCGGTGGTGATCAGCCGCCTGTTCAACACCGTCGGCCCGCGCCAAACCGGCCAGTATGGCATGGTGATCCCACGCTTCGTGCAGCAAGCGCTGGCCGGCCAGCCGTTGACCGTCTATGGCGACGGCTCACAGACGCGCTGCTTCTGCAACGTGGCCGACACGGTGCAGGCCCTGGCGAGCCTGGCCGAGGCTGACGGGGCCGTGGGCCAGGTCTTCAACGTCGGCTCGACCGAGGAGATCTCGATCCTGGAGCTGGCGCAGCGCACGCTGGCCTTGGTTCACGGCGGAAATGGCGACGCCATGCGCGACCAGGTGACGTTGGTGCCCTACGCCGAGGCCTACGCGGCTGGCTTCGAGGACATGCTGCGCCGCGTGCCGGATATCAGCAAGATTCGCCAGGCCATTGGCTGGCAGCCTACCATCCCACTGGATGAGACATTACGACAAGTGATGGCTTACTACCGCTCGTAGGACGAATTTCCCAATTCGTCCCTCCGGCGGACGATCTGGGAAGATCGCCCTACGATGAAGCGCGCTCCCAGCCCCGTAGGACGAATCTCCCAATTCGTCCCTCCGGCGGGCGATCTGGGAAGATCGCCCTACCACGGAACAGAACCCGCTACCGCTCGTAGGACGAATTTCCCAATTCGTCCCTCCGGCGGGCGATCTGGGAAGATCGCCCTACCACGGAACAGAACCCGCTACCGCTCGTAGGACGAATCTCCCC
>JBAQCH010000105.1:0-5664 GCA_049294015.1 Anaerolineae bacterium | reverse complement strand
GCCTGGGCCCGCAGCAAGGCGGCCTCAGCCTGGCGCGCGGCCTCAGCGGGCGCGCGACTGCCCGCGCCAGCGGCCATGTAGCTCCGCCCCAGGGCAAACCAATTCTCCCAGCGGCCCTGGTCGATGGCCAGGGCGGTCAGGCTGGCTGCCAGCGCCTCGTCGGCCAAGCCTAAGCGCGCCAGCATCTCGGCCTGGCGGCTGTGCAGCACGCTCAAGGTGGGCGCAAGCTCGACGGCGCGCTGATAGGCTTGCAGCGCCTGGGCGAACTCGTTTTGGCTGCGGTAGGCGTCGCCCAGCACAACCTGCGCCTCGTAGCGGACGGGAGCCAGAGCAATCGCCTGCTGGGCCGCGTCGATGGCGTCCTGCCAGTTGCGCTCGCGCGCCGCGCTTCTGGCCGCTTCCAGCGCAGCCTGATAGGCCTGGGTGTCGGGGGCCGGGGTGGCGGCGCCTTGAAGGCGCGCCTGCAGCGCTGCCAACGCCGGGGTGTCGGGCGTCGCAGCCAGCCCCTGCTCGACGATCTGCAAGGCCGGGCTGATCTGGCCGCTGTTGCCCAGGCTGTTGGCCCACAAGGCATAGGCCAGCCAGGCGCTGGGGTCCAGCTCGATGGCGCGCTGGAAATGCCCGGCAGCCGCGGCGAGCGGCTGGCCCTGCTGCAAAGCCCAGGCCCCCAGACGCATCTGCGCCAAGGCGTCGTCGGGCGCATGGTCGGCCAGAAAGACCAGCAGCGGCTCGATGCCCAGAGCCAGATCGGGCTGCGCGGGCGGCGGTGAGGCTGTTGGCTCGGCCTCAACCGTGGCGACTGCACCGCCGGCATCCGGCGACTCGTCGGCAGGGGGCGCCGACCCTGTGGCCGTTGAGGCGGCCTGCACCGGGATGGCAGTCTGCTCAGAGCGGGCGGCCAGCGCGCCGTACAGCTCGCGCGCGCGGTCGATCTGGCCCTGGCGCAGGAAGAACGCGCCGAGAGCGGTCTGTGCGCTGGCAGCGTCTGGCGCCAATTGCACGGCGCGTTGGTAAGCGGCCTCGGCTTGCTGTGGATCGCCCAGCGCTTCCCAGGCGCGGCCCTCCTGCTGCCACAGCGCCAGCGCGGTGGCAGGCAGTATCCCCCGGCGCTGCTGGCCGCGCTGGATTTCGTTCAGCACAGCCTGGGGATCGGTGACCAGCAGCGCGTCGGCCAGCTTCTGCCAGGCAGCCGCGTTGTTGGGATCATCGCGCACGACGTCGCGCCAAAGCTGCGATGCGTCGCGCCACTGCCAGGCCGGGACGGGATTATCCAGCAACGCCAGCAGGCGCTGGGCATACCCGTTTTGGGGCGTCAGCTCCAGGACGTGCTGCAGAATCGGCTGCAGCTCCTGCGGGTTGAGCAGGGCCAGCGGCGGGCTGGTGCGTTTGAAGAGCTCGGCCACGCTGCCGTCTTGCAACTCCCAACGCTGCAGCGGGGTAAAGCGCTGGCGCAGCAGCGCATCGCCGCCCGCCCATAGATCGCGTACGAAGCGATGGTTTAGCCGGCCGGCCAGCGTGCTCCGGTCGTTACTCTTGACCAGCACGTAGTCGGTGTCGAGGAAGTCGGTCAGGTAGCTGTCCCCCTGAGACACGTCGCCGACCGTCAGGTTGGCGGCCCCTGGCTGGCCCTGCATGTGCGCCAGCTCGGCCTCGTAGGCGAAGGTGGAGTACTCGAAGTCCAGCAGTTTGGAGAGCGACACGAAGCGGTTGACTTGATACGCCTGGCCGCTGCGCTCGATGTCGTCGATGACTGCGGCCGTAATCTCCTGGACGGGCCAGCGGTGCGGCTTGGGCGGGTATTGGTAGTACAGGAAGGCCCAGGGATCGATGGCCAGCGGCCGGTCGGCTGTGTTGTCGTTGAAGGGGTTGTGGGCGTTTTGAACCGGCACGTCGAGCGCCAGGTTCCAGGCGCTGGGCGCGCCCCAGCTCATGACGAAGAAGAGGGCAATCTGAAACAGCGCCGTAACGCCGATCAGCGCGCTGCGCAGCCAGCGACTGGGCAGCGAGACGATCCAGGCGGCGCTGAGCAGCGCGGCCGCAGGCATCACCGGCAGCAGGTAGCGCACGTTCTGGCGCGTGACCATGGTGATGATGGCCACGCCGCTGACCAGCCACAGCAGGACGAACCAGTGGCGGCGAATGCGCAGCAGGCCCACGGCCAGACCGACCAGCAGCAGCAGGTAAGGCCAGATCAGCAGCGCCTCGTCGAACTTCAGCGGGTACCAGATCAGCGGTTTGCTGGCCAGGTGGACGTCGCGCGTCACCTCGCCGGCGTTGAAGGCCAGGATGCCGAGATGGGTCAGGTACCAGGGAGCCGCCAGCAGCACGACCAGAACGCCGGCCAGGGCCATGTTGAGCAGCCGCTGGGCCAGGTCGCCGGCCTGCGGCTGGAGGCGCTGCCCCGGCTGCCAGCTCAGCAGTTGACGCCAGGCCGTCAGCCCGCCGGACGCCAGCGCGATGGCCGCTACTGCCAGCGCCGGCCCGATGGTCATGATGATGAACGCGTTCTTGGTCAGGGCGGCCAGCCCCAGAGCAAAGCCGAAGACCAGCGAGGCCCTGCGCCGGCGGAAGGCGTCGGTGCGCAGCAGGCAGTAGAGCGAGATCAACACCATGGCCGTGAGGGCCATATCCACGTAATAGGTGCGGGACTGGAGGTAGACGGCCGGATAGAAGGAGAAGACGAACGCGGCCAGCAGCCCGGCGCGCCAGTCATACAGCTGGCGGCCGATGAAATAGGTAAAGAGAATGGCCAGCGCAAACCAGAGGGTGGTGGTGAAGCTGGTGACGTCGGTGCTGACGCCGATCAGAATGTAGAGCGGCTGGGCGAGGAGGTAGGCCAGCGGCGGCCAGAAGGTGGTGGCCCGGCTGATGCGGCTCAGCATGTCGGGGCTGGGCGTGCGCAGAACCTCGAAGATCGTCATCGTGGCGCGCGCGTGGTTGCCCGTGTCGCCGTAGAACGAGCGGCCGTCCTGCTGCAGCCAGACGATGTTGCTGACGACGTGGAAGAGGATCAGCGCCGTCAAGATAGCAAACGGCAGCCAGCGCCGGCTGGTGGCCGGCCGATCGGCCGCCGCCGGGGCAGCTGGTTGCGGGTTTACGGAGGGGGTCATGGATGAGCCAGAGTCATACGAAGTACAGCGGGCACGGTCGGAGACCGGCCCGAGCGATTATCAGGCTAGCGTCGGGCAGCCCAGCACTGGGCGGCCAGCGTCACATCGCGCACGTCGATGCGGTTGTCGCGCAGCAGGTCGTAGGCCGCCGGCGCGGGCGGCACGGTCTGGTTGAAGGCGCCGGCCACCAACTGCACATCGACGATGTCAACCCCGGCGCTTTGGTTGACGTCGCACTGTACGTTCTTCACGGTGATGCGGTTGCTGAAGGCGATGGGAGCGCCGTCAGCGGACCAGAGCTCGACGCGCACGAAGCCGGGGCGGCTGATGTCAATCGCAATCGGTTGGCTGGGATCGATCGGCGCGTGGTCGACGATGTAGGTAAGCTGAGAGCCTGGCTGGTCAGCCACCTGCACCAGCCTGACCTGCGCGCCCGGCGGCAGCGGATCGACGGTGACGTGCAGCAGGCCGGTTCCTGGCGCAGCGAGGTGCGTCCCGCCCATGCTGATCGGTCCCAGGCTGAGGTCGATCACGCCGTCGAACAGGTCGATGCGGCCAAAGAAGGCCCGGCAGCCGGCCAGCCCGGCCAACAGCGCGTCCTGTGACGGATTCGGTGCGTTGATCCAGGTCACCATGTGGGTGCGGGGCGACGTGAGCGGGCCGCCGTGCTGGTCGCTGGTGGCCGTGCCGCAGAGGGGAACGCCGTTGGCCGCCAGCAGATCCCACAGCTTGAGGTGGCGCTCCAGATCGACCCCGGCCCGCTCCAGATAGATCTCCAGCAGGTCCGCGCCCCACGCGCGCGCGGGCAGCAGCCGGTTGAGCCGGTTCAGGACCAACGCGTCCTGCTGGGCCGGGGGCAGCAGTGGGGGGTAATCGGCGCCGAACGGGTGATTGAGCGCGGCAACTCCACCCTGGGCCTGCACCGCTGCGCTGAACACCGGCGCGGCGATGTCCTGCCAACCGGGCATCAGCGCAGCCTGGCGGGTCAAATAAGGATTCAGGTGCCACTCGCCCGCGTTTTGCTCCCAGCCGACGTGTTGAACGACGCCAGAGGCGGCCTCCAGGCGCTGGGCGATGACACGCTGGCCGGCGAAGTTGGCCGCCGGATCGCGCTGGGCGCTGGCGACGAGGAAGTTGCTGATCTCCAGACAGGCCGCTGCGTTGTTGCGGCTGGCGATCTTGAAGGTCAGCTCCTGGATCGCGTTGTCGTCGCCGTCGGGAAGCAACCGCGCGTCAGCCAGCAGCGAACGCTGGATGTGGCCTGTGGACAGCGGCAGGGAGACGGTCACGACCCGCGAGCTGGCGACAACCGCGGGCGGCTGGCCGGCCGGCGTCAGGCGATAAACCAGTTCCTGCGGCGCCGAGACGCCGTTGGCCGTGTGCCAGGAGAGGCCGAACCTGATCTCGGCGTAGGCATCGGCGCCCCCGGCATCACAGCGCCTCGCGTCCAGGCTGAGCACGGGGTCGCTGATCAGCGGGCGCACGAAGGATTGCCCGCCGATGCGCCGCTGCTGATAGTCCAGCGCGCGGTAGCTGAAGCTGGAGAACTGGCTGCCCGCGTGGCGCAGCTCCATGTGCAGCATGCCGTTGTCGAGCGCGACGGCTGGCGCGCCTGCGCCCGTCACGCTGGCATCCAGCCAGCCAATCTGCCAGGCCCTGTACCAGGGATCGATACCGGGCGGAAGCGGTACGGCGATATCCAGCGTGTTGGTAATCGTCGCCCCTTGCAGGTTCAGCGGCAGATCCATCTCTTGCACGAACAGCTTGTTGTGATCGGTCCACCAGATGACGTCGAGCCCTTGGGCCTGGGCCCAGGCGCTGTGATACTGCATCGAGCCGGGCTGGGAGCCGGCGTTGTGGTTGCTCCAACTGTGAATGTGGAGCTGCGTCGAATACCACGGGTTCAGCGCGCGGCCTGGATCGCCGACCGTCTGGTGCAGCGCGCCCGCGACGCGGCTGGCAGCCGTCGCTGTCTGGGGCGCGCCGGCCATGCCCCCTGCCAACACCAGGACGGCGCAGAGGACGGCGCGGATCAAAATCTGACGCCTGAGGGATGTCGTTCGAGCCATCATGAGCCGTGTGCCGTCATGGCTGAGCCTGCAGGGCTTCCAGCGCCTGGCGCGCGCTGTCACGGTTGGGATCGCGCTGCAAGCCCGCCTCGAACGCGGCAATCGCCTCGGCGGTCTGGCCAGCCCGGCGCAGGGCGTAGGCCAGGGTAAAGTGGGTGTCGGCGTTGTCGGGCGCGGCTTGCACAGCCGCGCGGTAGGCTGCCAGCGCGCCCTCCTGGTCGCCCAGGTCCTCCAGCAGCGCGCCTTGACGGATGCGGGCAAAGGGGAAGTCGGGCCAGTCGACGCTGATGGCTTCATACGCGGCCAGCGCCTCGTCGCTGCGGCCCAGCGCAGCCAGCGCGTTGGCGGCGCCCATGCGGCTGGCGCGATCCTCCTCATCCAGCGCGGCCAGTTGCTGATAGATGGCCAGCGCCTGCTCCGGCTGGCCCGCCTGCAGGGCCTGGTCGGCCTCGACGCGCGCCGCCGACCGTTGCTGGGCGGTCATG
>JBAQCH010000104.1:0-3968 GCA_049294015.1 Anaerolineae bacterium | reverse complement strand
CTAGACAGCTGAGAAGTGCGATAATCTCGATCATGAGCAACTGTGTACCTCCGGCTCCATAAACCAGAGCTTACACAGTTGCTCAACTCAGCCCAATTTTGCAAAGGTTCTGGCGAAGGTATTGATTAAGGTACGCGGATCTAATTCGTGCGCGAGCTCCTGCTTGCTTTCTGGCACCACAGACACGTCGATCTCTCTTACGGGCGGGCGCTACGCCTATTGTACCACACGTTTTTCATTGGCCGTGGCGCCCGCCCGGCATGAAAAATTCGTGCCCCATTCGCGGCTGGCCGGGCGATCCCACACTGGATGACATCCCAAGATGGATCGCCCTGGCAGAACTCCGATTGCACACCGCCCCATGCTGTGCTATAATCGCCCCTGCTTTCGTCCCCACACGTTGGCGCCCCTTGCAGTCCACGTTCTTGCCCTAAGGAGGCCTCGATGAATCGCATCCACCGGTTGTTGTCCACTCTCACCGTACTCGCCTTGCTGGTAACGCTTGTGCTGCAAGCGGCGCCGCCCGCCTTGGCTTCAGCGCCGGCTGCTGAGCCAGCCGCCCCGCGCTGCACTCCGATCACGCCAGAGCAACTGGCTGCCGGCGCAGCCGTTGGCTCAGGGCAGAACCTGTGGCAGCCGGTCGCAGGCACGCCTGCGCCCGCGCGCGCCGGCGCCCAGCCGGAGATCAGACCCGTTCGCTCCTACGCCTACACGCTCAACCGTGACGGCATGGCCGCGCTGCTCGCGGCCGCGCCCATGGAGTTCAGCGACGCAGCGCGTGCCAACCCGCTCATGGTGTCGCTGCCGAACCCTTGCGGCGACTTCGAGCGCTTTGCGGTGCAAGAGTCGCCCATTATGGAGCCGGGGTTGGCCGCCAGGCACCCCGACATCAAAACCTACAAGGGGCGCGGCATTGACGATCCGGCAGCCACCATCCGCTTCGACCTGACACCGCTCGGCTTCCACGCCTCGGTGCGCTCCCCCTACGGCGCGTGGTACATCGACCCCTACTACCATCTGGACGATAGCCTCTACGTTGCCTACTTCGGCGTTGACCTGGCGGTAGACCCACACGGCGGCTTCGTCGAGCGCGACGCGGACAGCATCGAACTCTCCTTCGACGGCATTCCCACTGGCGACGCGATCACCCTGCCCCCCACCGGCGATGTGCTCAGGACGTATCGGCTGGCCTTGATCACCGACCCAGGCTACGCCGCCTACCACGGCGGCCCTGCCAACGTGACGCCGGCCAAGGTCACGCTGATGAACCGCGTCACCGGAATCTACGAGGACGACCTGTCGATCCGCATGGTGCTGGTCGCGAACAACGACCTGCTCAATTTCGACACGTGGGACATGGCGATTGGCCCCAACGGGCCCTGCGGCGCCGCGGGATGCTTTACCCAGAGCCAGGTCACTGGCTGCTCCAGCACGACGCGCGCCCGCTACGTGATTGGGCAGATCATCGGCGCGTCGAACTACGACATCGGCCATCTCGCGCTGGGCCAGCCGGGCGGCGGCGTCGCCAACCTGGGCGTCGTCGGCCGGTCGAACAAGGCCGGCGGCTGCACCGGCATTCCCACACCGACCGGCGACTTCTACGCGGTGGACTACGTGGCGCACGAGATGGGCCACCAGTTCAGCGGCAATCACACCTTCAACGGCAACCAGCTCAACTGCTCCGGCGGCAACCGCAGCGCGGCCAACTCGGTCGAGCCCGGCAGCGGCTCCTCGGTCATGGCCTACGCAGGCATCTGCCTGACGGACGACCTGCAAGCCCACAGCGACCCCTACTTCTCGCAGCGCAGCCTCCAGGAAATATCGACCTACACCGCCTCAAGCCAGGCCGCGATCAACGAGGTCCAGACGGCTTCGCTGCGCCACTTCGGCGGCGGCAACGAGGTTCAGGTCGTGACCTTCGGCCCCGGCTACAGCGCGGCCTCGACGATCCAGCCCCTCAGCGTCAACATCAACGCCGCGCCCAGCGCCGCCTCGCGCGGCGGCGCTGAAGAAAACGGCAATACCGTCACGATCGCAACCAGCGCCGCGCACACGCTGCAGGTCGGCGACACAGTCACCATCGCCGGCGTCGGCGTCGGCGACTACAACGGCGTCTGGACGGTCACTGCAGTGCCCTCCTCGCGGTCGTTCCAGTACACCCACCCGACCGCGGGATTGGCTACCTCGGGCGGCGGCACCGTCACGCTCGGCGCTCCCGGCGCCACCTCCGTCGGTACAATCGCCACCATCAGAACCGTCGCCGCGCACAACCGCTCGGTGGGCGACGTGGTCGTGATCTCCGGTGTGGGTGTTGCGGGCTACAACGGCACGGTCGTGATCAGCGCCGTGCCGTCGCCGCGCAGCTTCGAGTACAGCATTGCGGCGGCCCTGGCCGACTCGGGCGGCGGCAGCGCCACCTACTTCTCGCCCTTCCAGGTGCGCATCGGCGGCAACGACTCGGCTGTCATTGGCGGCAGCGGCCTTGCCTATACCGCCGCGAATCTCACCGCCGAGATCAACGCGATCGCGGGCTTTGCTGGTACCGTCACCGTGAGCAACGTGGCCGCGACGGGCTTCACCGTGACGTACGGCGGCGCGTCGGCTGGGGTTGACGTGCCTAACCTCGCGATCGTCAACCTGAGCTGCGGCGGCTGCTTCGCCTCGGTCGAGGAGACGAACCACGGCGGCGCGTTCGACTCGTTCACCGTCAACTACAACGGCGTCGACTCTGCGCTGATCACCAACGGTGTGGACTATACTTCCGCTGGCATCAAGGCTGCGATCGAGGCGATCGCTGGCTGGCCTGCGGGGGCCACGGTGACAGTCGCTAACTTCGGCGGCGGCGGCGCGCCGAGCAACAATGGCTTCCAGGTGACGTTTGGCGGTACGCTTGGCGTCGTCAACGTGCCGACCTTGCTGTCGTTGACCAATATGAGCGCCGGGCTGAGCGGCTTCTTCGGTGAGACTGACAAGGGCGGCGCGGTGGACAACCAGGGCGGGATCATCACGCCCACAGGCAACGCCATCCCAGCCGTGACCGCGCCGATCTCTTACACGATTCCGCTGCGCACGCCGTTTGCCTTGACCGGCAGCGCGGTCGATGGCGACGGCGACGTCATGGTCTATAGCTGGGAGCAGAACGACCGCGGCGCGGCTGCCGGCACATCGCTGCTGAACAACAGCAAGGCCAATGGGCCGCTGTTTGCCATGTTCCCCACGTCCGCCCAGTTCCCCAACCCGCTGCTCTACGACCCCGGGACGCGAACGCCCTCACCACCAATCCGACCCGTGTATTCCCGGACCTGCAGCAGATCCTGGATAACAACACCAACGCCGACACCGGCGCCTGCCCGACGGGGCCGATCGCGCCGCCGGTGCCGACTCTGGCCAGCGAGTGTTTCGCCGAATCCCTCCCCACGGTCGACTATGTCGGCTTCGCGGGCGTCAATCCGGAACCCTCGCTCAACTTCCGCTTTACGGCGCGCGACCGCAACGGCGGCGTCAATAGCGGCAACACGAAGCTGCTGCTGGCCACGGCCGCAGGGCCCTTCCAGGTCACTGCGCCCAACACGTCCGCCCCCGACACAACGTGGGTCGGCCTCACCACGGAGACCGTCACCTGGAATGTGGCCAACACCGACATTGCACCGGTCAACTGCGCCGCAGTTACCATCGATCTCTCCAGCGACGGCGGCCATACGTATCCAATGGCGCTGGCCAGCAGCACGCCCAACGATGGAACCGAGGACATTCTGGTGCCCGACATCAACACAACCACGGCTCGTGTGCGCGTGGCGTGCGCCGACAACATCTTCTTCGATGTCTCTAACGCTAACTTCACCATCGTAACGGCCCCGCTGGCGGTGACACTGACCGGCCTTGCGGCCGAGGGCCAGGCCACCACACTGGCCGCCTCTGCTGTGGCCGGCAGCGCGTTGCCCCTGGCCGGCGCTGCGCTGGCCCTGCTG
>JBAQCH010000103.1:0-15785 GCA_049294015.1 Anaerolineae bacterium | reverse complement strand
GCTGACCACGGTGGGGTTGTCGGCCGGATAGGCCGGCTCCAGGTCGGCCGCCAGGTCGGCGCCCAGCTTGACCGCCAGCCGGCCGCGCAGCGTCTCGCTGGCCCAGTTGCCGCTCAAAACAGCCGTCAGGAACTTGGCCCAGTAGAGGCTGTCCACCGGCCGCCACGGCTGCGGCTCGCAGCGCAGCAGGGTGAACTCCAGCGACCACTGGCCGCGGCGCTGGCGCATGGATGTGTTGACGCCGGCCGCATAGGCATCCAGCGCACGGCGCGTTTCAGCCGGCAGGCTAGCCAGTTCGTTCTCGGCCGCGCGGTTGAGACCGAGGGTGCGCGTGAAGCGGTCTACGGCCACCGTTGGCTCGCCCAGGATCTCCGACAGGCGGCCGGAGCCCAGCCTCCGCTGCAGCTCCATCTGCCACAGACGGTCTTGGGCGTGGGCGTAGCCCTGGGCAAAGAACAGATCGTCCTCGTCCTCGGCGTAGATGTGCGGCACACCCCAGCGGTCGCGCACGATCTCTACTGGGCCGTGCAGGCCGGGCACGCGCAGGTTGCCCTCAGTCTGCGGCAAAAAACGACGCAAGAAGGCCCGCAGGCCGGCTGTCACAGCGGCGGCCAAGGCAATGGCTGCCAGCAAGAAGAGAATCAGTTTTTTCATGATGTCTTTGCTCCAGGCGTTCTAGTCTTCGTCGCCACCCATCTGGCTGGGCACATTCATTTCGACAATCTCACCGTGGACGTCGACAACGACGCGAAAACCCAGCATGCCCAGCCAGGCGCGCATGTCCTCGGGAATTGGCTGGCCCAGCGCCTGCTCCCAGTTCTTGAGCGACGAGTCGATCATGGCCTTGGTGAACAAGTCTTCCTGGCCCATCATGCGCATCATCTCGGCCACAGCCTGGTCGCGAAACGGTTCCATCATCTCGCGCAGGTACGCCAGCACCTGGCGGTCGATGTCGCGCGCGGCCACGTGGCGGCGGAAGTCGTCGTCCAGGATCACGTAATGGGCCTCGCTGCCGATATAGGCCACCTCGGCCGGCTGGCTTTGTTGATTGAAGACGAGGCCGGCGAACATGGCGTGGGATGGGGTAGACTCGGTCATGATACACCTCGGCTGCCAGGTAGAACAATCCAGCGGATTGCATTACGGGATCGACTGTCGCTTGGACTCAATGTAACATGCTTGGGCGGCGGCGTCAAACTGCCCTGGCATTGCGCTGGTTAGCTCAAGCACAATTCGTCTATGCGCACCTATGTGCCGGGCACTTGCGAAAGCGCCCGGCCCATCGACGTAGCAGCCGCTTTGACAAAACAGCCAAGTTCTGGCATCCTTGGAACGCCGCCCTGTCCCTGGACGTCCAGGGGGTGGACGACGGCGACGAGAAAGGACCCCATACCGTGCTTGCAGCCCTGCTGGCGCTCAGCCTGCTGCTCAATCCCTTGGCCCAGAGCATCGATCCCCCGTGGCACGCAGCCACGCCCCTGCCCGCGCGCGGCGAGGTGACGTTCTACGGCCGCGGCGTCATGGAGACGGTCTACCATCTGCGGCTGGAGCGGGCCCAGGTGCCCTACTGCGACCGGCCGGCCTGCGTGGGCTACATTGCCACCCTGCGGCCGGGCGACCTGGGGCGCAAGGTCTGGCTGGACGTGCCGGGCATCGGCATCGAAGGGCCGTTCCTGGTGGTGGACTACGCCGCAGCCAGGGACTTCGAGCGCCTGCGCCGCCGCGGCCTGATCGCCGAGGTGGACTACGTGACGGCCCAGCGCTGGGCCATGCGCCGGCCGGCCTACGACGTGATCATGCTGGCCGAGCCGCCGCTGGTGATGCACCGGCAGTTGTTGCCGTTGGTGGTAGTGGGTCGTTAATCGCAAAGTTGCCATCTTTTCCGAAAGATGGCAACTTTTTCTGTAGTGAAGGGAGCCGCCATGTCTGAAAACGAACGCGTCGAATATCGTCCTATGATCCGCGACCTGCCCACCGGCGAGCGGCCGCGGGAACGGCTCTTGCACTACGGCGCCGGCGCGCTGAGCACATCCGAGCTGCTGGCCATCATCCTGCGGGTCGGCACCAGCGGCGAAAACGTGGTGCGGGTGGCGGAGAAGCTGCTGGCCCGCCACGATGGCCTGCCCGGCATGGCCCAGGCTACGATCCAGGAGCTGTGCCAGGACAAAGGGGTGGGCGAAGCCAAAGCCATTCAGATCAAGGCTGCGCTGGAGCTGGGCCGCCGCTTGCTGGTCGCCGCGCCGCACGAGCGTCCCCAGATCCGCCAGCCGGCCGACGCGGCCAACCTGCTGATGGCCGAGATGTCGCTGCTCAGCCAGGAGCACCTGCGCACTGTGCTGCTGGACACGCGCAACCGGGTGATCAGTATGCCCACCCTCTACGTCGGCTCGCTCAACGCGGCCTCGGTGCGCGTCGGCGAGGTCTTTCGCGAGGCGATCCGCGCCAACAGCGCGGCCATGATCCTGATCCACAACCACCCCAGCGGCGACCCCACGCCCAGCCCCGAGGACGTCCAGGTCACGCGCCAGATCGTGGAGGCCGGCAGCCTGCTCAACATCGACGTGTTGGACCACCTGATCATCGGCCGGCAGCGCTTTGTCAGCTTGAAGGAGCGAGGGCTGGGGTTTCGTTAGCTCAGCCAGGGATTGGAAATCCCCTGGCTAAACCTGAGAAGCGCCCCAAGGCGCTGGGAGGGCGTCCGCCAAGCCCTGAGGGGCTTTCTCGGGTTCAGCCGGTGAATTTCATTCACCGGGCTGGCTGCGGTATACTGCCGCTGTGTCCATCATCCGCCGTCTCTCCCAACTCCCCACCCGTCATCAGGACGCGCTGGCTCTGCTGCTCATCCTGGCCGTGTCAGCCGCTTTTCGGCTCTGGCAACTCGCCAGCGTGCCGCCCGGCCTGTTCGGCGATGAGGCCGTCAACGGGCTGGACGCGCTGGACGTGTTGGCCGGCCGCGCCAGGGTTTTCTACCCGGCCAACTACGGCCGCGAGGGGTTGGCCATGCTGCTCTTCGCTGGGGGCATCCAGGTCTGGGGACCGACCGCTCTGGCGCTGCGCATCCCAACAGCGCTGGCCGGCATCGGTACTGCGCTGGCGACCTACTGGCTGGGGCGGGAGTTGCTGGCGGATACCCGCTACCGCGGCGTGCTGGTCCCGCTGCTGGCCGCGCTGCTGCTCAGCACCAGCTTCTGGCACGTCTACACCAGCCGCTACGCCGAGCGGCTGATCTTCACCCCGCTGATGGCCGCGCTGGCCTTCGCCGCGTTCTGGCGCGCAGCGAACGTGACAGGCAGATCAGGCGCGCGGGCGGCCTGGCCCTGGTTCCTGCTGGCCGGGCTGTTCCTGGGCCTCAGCGCTCATTTCTACAGCATCAGCCGGCTGCTGCCGGTCTTTCTGGGGATCTACCTGCTGGCCCAGGCCGGCTATCTATGGCTGGCCGGGCGAACTCAGCAGTTTGACAGCGTTGCTGACCGCGGTCAATCTCTTCTGAGCCGCGCGTTTTGGCCGCTGCTGGGGCTGTACGGCGTGGCCCTGCTGGTCTTTGCGCCGCTGGGCATTTACTTCCTGCGCAACCCTGGCAGCTTCACTCAGCGCGCCCAGGTGGTCTCGGCCTTCAACCCCGAGCTCAGCAGCGGCGATACGCTGGCAGTGATCGCCCAGGCCGGCGCGGCCAACCTGGTGCAGTTCTTCGTGCCCGGCGCGGGCGACACGGCCCCCTTCTTCAACCTGCCTGGACGGGCCGTGTTCGACCCGTTGACGGCTGCGCTGGCCGTGGCCGGGCTGCTGCTGTGTCTGGCGCTGGCAGCGGTCGGGCTGCAACGCCGCCGGCCGCCGGCCATGGCCGCGCAAGGTGCGCGGCTGCTGTTCCTGCTGCTCTGGTTCGTCGTGATGTTGTTGCCCGGCCTGTTGGCTGTCGATCGCTTCCCCGCCCTGCCGCGGGTGATGGGCGTCATCCCTGGGGTCTACTTCTTCCCTGCCCTGGCTCTGGGCGAGTTGCTGCGCCGGGCCCGCGCTACGACCCGCCCGGCTCTCCTCTGGCTGGCGGCCGGCTTCGTCACGTTGACGCTGTTGGTGCATGGCGGGCTGACCTGGCGCGACTACTTCCAGCGCTGGGCCAAAGCGGCCGACACCTTCGAGGCCTTCGAGGGGGACATGGCCGCCGCGGCCGCCTGGATTGCCGCGCATCCGGGCGAGCAAGTCTTCCTGGCGGCCGACATCTACCGTCACCCGTCCTTCGTCTTCTTGCATCAACAGGCGCCGCTGAGCCAGTTCTTCGACTACGTTGATCCGGACATACACTTCTTTGACGGTCGCGCCGCGCTGCCCCTGCCGCCGCCCGGCCAGAAGGCCGGCTATCTGTTCACGTTCAACGCGGGGCCAGACCCGATCCTGAGCCGCGCGCCGGGTTGGGGCGGCTTTGCAGCGGATGAAGCCGAAGCGGGCCAGCCCGGCTTGATCGTTCATCGCCTGGCCGCCAGCGCGCTGGACGACAGCCTGTTCCAGCCGGCCAATGTCGCGTTCGGGCCAGGGCCGCGGCTGGCAGGCTACCGCGTGGAAACCATCGCGGACGACCAGGCAGCGCTGTTCCTGCTGTGGGAGATGGGCGCGCCGCAGCCAGGCTGGTACCAGGGCTTGCAGGTGCAGGCCGGCTGGCTGCCGCCCGACGGCGGCCAGCAACTGGCTCAGGCCAGCGGCGAGCTGGCCTACCGGCCCACCGAGTGGATCGAGGGCAGCCGGGCGCTGTCCTGGCTCCGCCTGCCGCTGCCGGCCGGTCTGCCGGCCGATGCGACCCTGGCCGTTCGGGTCGTGGATCAGGCCAACGGCCAGCCGCTGGCTCCAGCAGGCAGCGACCCAGAGGGCTGGCTGAGCCTGCCGCTGCGCTGATGGACGCCCGCCCCGCTGTTTGACCCTTGCCAGGCCCACAGGTATACTCACACCAGCCATGGACACGCCAAACTCATCTCCCTCGTCTGCACACGACGCCCCAGCAAATGGCCTGGCCGGCTCGCAGCGCGGTCTCTTTTTGGTCATTCTGGCCATCTATCTGGCTCTGGCCGTGGGCTATTCGGCCGTCCTGCCTCTGGGTGAAGCGCCCGACGAGGCCGATCACTACGCGTACATCGTCTATCTGGGCGTCAACCGCAGCCTGCCGGTGGGGCCAGAGGTCACGCAGGGCAAGCATCCGCCGCTCTATCACGCCGCCGCCGCGCTGACCGCCTGGACGGGCCTCGACTTCACCTTTCTGCGCTCCAACCCGGACGCGCTGCCGCTGGGGCCGGATAAGCCGCCCAACTTTTTCGTCCATACGACCCTGGAGAGCTTCCCGTGGCGTGGGGGCGCGCTGGCGCTGCACCTGGCGCGGCTGCTGTCGGTGGCCCTGGGCGCAGTGACCGTGTGGGCCGCCTGGCGGCTGGGTCTGGAGGTCTTTCCCCACCGGCCGGCCATTGGGCTGATCGCCGCGGCCTTTCTTGCCGGCCTGCCCGGCTTCCTCTTCATCAGCGGCTCGGCCAACAACGACAACGCAGCCGGCGCGCTGGGCGCGCTGGTGGTGCTACTCTGCGCGGCAAACATCGGCCGCGGCCTGCGCTGGCGGCGGACGGCGCTGCTGGGGCTGTTCCTGGGGCTGGGGCTGCTGGCCAAGGTCGGCACATTGGCGCTGTGGCCGTTGGCCGCGCTGGCTGTGGGCGGCGCCTGGTGGTTGGCGCGCAGGCCGGAGAAGGACTGTCAGTCCTTCCGAGGACTGACAGTCCTTCGGGCAGCCGCCCACCTCGCCCTGGCCTACGGCATCGGCCTGCTGCTGGCATCGCCCTGGCTGCTGCGCAACGTGCGACTTTATGGCGACCCCTTCGGCTGGGAACTGGTGCGCGCCACCGTGGATCAACGGGTGGGACCAATCGGCTTGCGCGAGGCGCTCTGGCTGCTGGAGGGCTTCCACCCCACCTTCTGGGGCCGCTTCGCCGCCGCCGGCCAGGTCCCCATGCCCGCCTGGGTCTACGCCCTGGCCGCCGTTTTCACCGTCGTCGTCGTCGCCGGCGCCATCCGCTTTCTCCTGCGTTCTGAGCTAACCGTTCACCGTTCACCGTTCACCGTTCACCATTCTCTGGCCCTCCACCTCACCCTCCTGGCTGCCGCCCCGCTGCTGATGTTCGTTTCCATCTATCGCTACAGCGCCATCGCCCTGGGCACCGATCAGGCGCGGCTGATGTGGCCCGCGCTGTCGGCCATGGCGGTGTGGGTGGGGATTGGGGTGGTGGGATTGGGTGACTGGGTGATTGGGAGAAGAGGGACGGCAGGGAGAGACGCACGCTTGGTGGGCGGGTTTGTGGTGGGGATGGCGTTGTTCGGGTTAGCGGCGTTGCTGGGCGTGATCCGGCCGGGATTTGCGCCGCCGCAGCCGGTGACACTCGCTGAGGCCAGCGTGGCTGCGCCGCTGGCGCGCTTTGGCGATCTGGAGCTGATCGGCGTGGAGCTGCCTGACCAGCCGTTGGCGCAGGGACAGCCAGTGCCGGTGCGTTTGCTATGGCGTGCGGCTGCGCCGCTGGCCGACGATCTGCGGCCGGCGCTGCGGCTGGTGCATCAGGACGGCTGGCTGGCGGCCGAGTGGAGTCACGCGCCGGCCGGCGGTCGCTACAGCAGCGATCGCTGGCAGCCGGGCGAGGTGATCGCCGACGACTATCTGCTGCTCCCCCAGCCAGGCAGCCCTGGCCTGTTCACGGTTGAGGTGGGTGTGCGCCCCTTTGGCAGTGACTGGTTGGCTCCTGCGGGCTTACCAGGACCCTTTGTGTCGCTGGGTCAGGTGACTTTCGAGTAGCCTCAGACGCCCGGCTGGCCGGCGTCGGGCAGATTGGCCGCGCGCGGCTCCAGCCCCAGCCGTGAGCGGGCGGAGAAGAGCAGGATATCGCGGATGTAACGCCAGTAAACCATCTTTGAGTAGCCTTGGGTGCGGGGATGCATGGTCATGGGGATCTCGGCCGCGCGCGCCCCGGCCTCCAGCATGCGCACCAGGAAGACCGGTACGAAGATGAAGGACTTCTCTTGCCAGGGCACAGTGGCAGGATCGACCTTGAGGAAGGTCTCTTTTGTGAAGGCGCGGTAAGAGGTGGTGATCTCGGTGACGCCGTGCAGCCCCAGCGCGCCGCGCACCACCTGGTTGGCCCCCACGCTGAGCACCTTGCGGTAGGCAGGCATGCGATTGACGCTGCCGTCGACGAAGCGCGAGCCCACCACCACGTCGTAGCCTTCCTCGATCTTGGCCAGGAAGTGGGGAATGTCCTCCGGATTGTGCTGAAAGTCGGCGTCCATCTCGATCAACACATCGGCTTCCAGCGCGTTGATGGCGTGCTGGAAGCCACGGAACAGGCCAATGCCGATGCCGCGCTGTTGAACATCCAATAAATGCACGCGCGCGTCTTGCGCGGCCAGCGTCGAGACTATCTCCAGGGTGCCGTCGGCTGAGTGGCTGTCGGCCACCAACACATGTAGCTCGAACGCGTCGACGCGCGCCTGCTCGGCCAGCACGGCGTCGATCAGGTCGGCGATGCTCTCTTTCTCGTCGAAAGTGGGAGTGACGATGACGGCGCGGGGGCGGCGCATGTCCAGGCGGGTGGGGATCATTGAAGCAACGACCGCATAGCTGCGTGGATTTGATCTAGCGAGCTTGCCGTCTTCACCGCCTGCTGGACCGCGCGCAGCACATCCAGATCTTTAATCTTGTAGATCTCCGGTAGAAGCAGCGTTCCCTCAAAGCCGAACTTCAACTCCAAACCAAATTCGATGGCTGCCAGTATGCCTTCACGCCTGCCTTGCTCAAGACCCTGCTGCATGCCCTGCTGCATGCCCTGCTGCATGCCCTGCTGCATGCCCTGTTCGACCCATTTTTCAGCTATGGTTGACATTAGTTCTTCTCCTTCCGGAAATGCATGATCAATCGTCTCTCGTAGCTCATCCGGCGAGATATGTCGCGCGCTAACAGTCACGTAACGTAGCAAGGTCTCGATGTACTCGAGGCCGGTTCGCTGCCGAGCCAAATCTTTCAGCAACGACAATGCTTGGGCTAGATGTGGCCGGAAATCTTCCAGCAAAATGTGCTTAAGCACCAATAACGTCGCCTGCAAGGTGACCTCACCGCGGATCTCGTCATCACTGTAGCTTGATAGATCGCACACCTGATAGCCGAACTCAGGCACATAGGGCCCGAACGACTCTGGTCCTCGCACGAGCCAACGAAAACCCGGTTCGATCTGCCACGGAGACTGCCCATGATAGATCACCACCGGCACGATGGGCACCAGTCGATCGTACTGGCGCAGTGAGTGTTCCCACACCCGCACAAGATAGCGCAGAAGCTGGAATGCCACCAGCCGATCGGCGTAGCTTTTGTGCTCGAAAAGCAGATAGACCAACCCATCGTCCCCGTTGCGTAGTTTCAGGGTGAAGAGCAGGTCCGTGTGGTGCGACTGCAAGGCCGTGTCTACAAAGGATTCAACGCTTAGTTCCAGTGAGCCTAAATCCATCTGCTCGACCAATTCGCTTGGTAGGTAGTTCTGAACGAAGTCGCGCGCCGTCTCCGGGTTTGACATTACCTGTTTGAAGAAACGGTCGTGCGGGTTGGCTACAGGTTCCATAGGTGCTATTGTACTCGATTCTTTCTATCAGGCAATGCCAGAGCGCCCTAACGATAGAAATCAGCGCGCAGGGATGACTTACGAACATAGCACACTGGGACAGCACGCAGCGTCGATAGTCCTCCTCAAATAGGAAGGCTGGCGACGAGTGGCGCGTTAGGACGGGGTTTGGATTGATGTTCGGTTGCGCAACGATGAACTGTTCTTAAGGTAACCGAAAGCTGGGTTAAGGACGCCTGCCAGCCAGCCATGCTACACTATGGCCAGCTTCGGATGGTCTGCCCGACGGCAGAAACCACGAGCCGAATCACAACCACACAAAAGGAGACCACTGATGAACAGCTCTGTACTGGAAGGTCAATGGAAACAACTGCGCGGCAAGATCAAGGAGTTTTGGGGTGATCTGACGGATGATGACCTCGACCGGGCCGATGGCAAGTTCGACCAGATGGTAGGCGTTCTGCAAGAACGTTACGGCTACAGCAAAGCCGATGCGGAGCAAAGGTTCTCCAGCTTCCTGGACGACCTTGACGACGTGCTTGAGCCCGCCTGAAACGCCTCAACAGCCTGCTAGGCGCCCGGCACTGATACAACGTGCCGGGCGCCTGTTTGCCATTTATCAACCAACCGGAGAGGGATCGATCCATGCAAGAACCGACCGGACTCTTAGAACACGGCCGTGCTCTTTCACAGGGCGCGGCCGCAACCAGCTCGCGCCCGATAATCGAGCTGCGCAACGTCACGAAACGCTTCGACGGCGCCTCTGGCATTGAAAGCCTGAGTTATCGCATCGACGCAGGTGAAATCTTTGGCCTCATCGGGCCCAGCGGCAGCGGCAAAACAACCACCGTGCGGCTGATGAACGGTATGTACCAACCGACCGACGGCAGCGTTACGGTCTTCGGTGAACCGGCTCATAAAATGAGTACGCGCACACGCGAGAGCATCGGCTATCTACCGCAACTGTTCATCTTGTATCCCAACCTGACCGTCAAGCAGAACATCGATTTCTCTGCGTCGTTGTATGGCATGAGCTGGCTTGGCCGAAGATCGCGCCGCCGCGAGTTGCTTCAGTTCGTCGAGCTGTGGGACCATCGCCACAAGCTGGCGCGCAACATCTCAGGCGGGATGCAGCGGCGCTTGGAACTGGCATGTTCTCTGATCCACGATCCTCGCTTGCTGTTCCTGGACGAGCCCACGGCGGGCATCGATCCGATCCTGCGCGCCAAGTTCTGGGAGTCGTTTCATCAGTTGAAAGCAGAGGGCCGGACGCTGTTTGTGACCACCCAGTACGTGACCGAGGCCGAGTACTGCGATCAGGTGGCCGTGCTGGCGAACGGGCGCATGGTGGCGCTCGATACCCCCGAGTCGCTGCGCCGGCGCGCCTTTGGCGGTGAAGTCATCGAGGTGCGTGCTGCGCAGATCGGCCATTTCACGCGACCGCTTTTTGGCCGGCTGGCGGGCGTTAGTTCGGTTGATACCAGCGTGCAAGGGCGCGCGCGCCTGGTGGTCGAGGACGCGCCAGCAACAATCCCGGTGGTCATCGAGGCGTTGCGCGCAGAAGACATCGCCATCGAGGGGATCGAGCAGTATCGTCCTACGTTCGATGAAGTGTTCGTTCGTCTGTTACAAGAGGAGGAGACCGATGCCTAAGACAATCATTCGTACGGCGTCATTCCTGAGCAAAGAGATCAGGGAGATTCTGCGTCAGCCCTGGTTGGTCGTGCGCCTGGTGCTTGGACCGTTCTTGATTCTGCTGTTGGTAGGGCTGGGCTACACCGGGCAGCCGCGTGTGATGCGAGCGTTGTTTGTCGTTCCGCTGGACGAGCCCGCTGTGGCGGCGCAGATTGAGCAATACGTGGGCGATCTGGGGCCGCAACTGGACTACGCAGGCCAGACTGTGAGTCGCGATGAGGCGCTGGCGCGGCTGCGCGTCGGGCAGGTAGATCTGGTGGTGGTCTATCCGGCCAGAGCCTACGAGACAGTGCAGAGTGGTGCGCAGGCTATCATTGAGGTGTACCATGGCGAAATCGATCCCACCATGGCTACTTATGTCAGGCAGCTAGGACGAGTGTACGTCGGCGAGATGAATCGCCGGATCCTGGAGTTCTTTGCGGCCGAAGCGAAGGAGAAGAGCGCAGCAGCCCAGGCCGATCTGGAGGAGGCGCGCAGCGCTGCCGCCAACGCGCGTGCTGCAGCCCAAGCAGGCGACAGCGAGCGGGCGGAGGCTGAGCTTCTGCGCGCCAGCGGCTCCCTGGACCAGGCGACAGCCTTGATGGCCGCAACCGCGCTCATGATGGGGGGTGTCAGTCAAGGCCTCGGCGCGAATCTGGATGCCGTCCCACCAACAGAGGCAGAGAGCGCGCCTGGCCAGGTGCAGATCGACCAGCGCCTCGCGCAGGCCGATCAAGATCTGGCTGCGCTGGACGAGCAGCTAGCCCGCTTCGAGAACGTGCCGCCGGCGGTGATGGTGTCGCCCCTGGCCACGGAGACCAAGACCATCGCTACCTTCACACCGTCCTTCGTGATTTTCTACGCGCCCGGCGTGTTGGCGCTGATCTTGCAGCACGTTGCCATCAGCATTGCCTCGCTGGCCTTGGTAAGGGAAAAGCTCTTCGGCGCCATGGAGCTCTTCCGTGTCGCGCCGATCACAGCCTTTGAGATCTTGTTAGGCAAATATGGCAGCTATCTGCTGTTCACCGGTTTCCTGGCCGTCGTCCTGACGACGTCCATGATCACCTTGCTGGGCGTGCCGCTGCTCGGCAGCGTGGCGTGGTTGGCGCTCAGCCTGGCCCTGCTGGTCTTTGCCTCGCTGGGCATTGGCTTTGCGATCTCGGCAACCTCGCGCAGCGACAGCGATGCGGTGCAGTTTGCTATGCTGGTGCTCCTGGCGTCGATGTTCTTCAGCGGTTTTGTCTTCCCGTTGCAGTCGATTATGATATCGGTGCGTTACATTGGCTTCCTGTTGCCGGTTACGTACAGCATTCAGAACCTGCAAGACGTGATGCTTAAGGGTGTGCCGCCGGCCACGCCTTTCCTGGCCGCGTTGGCCCTCATGGGCATTCTGTTGTTTTTATTTGCCTGGTGGCGCTATCGGCGCGCGATGATACGTCTATAAGGTGAAAAGCTAATGGCAATCATTCAAGCATTGTTCGCTGCCCTGGCGCGCTTTGCCGGGAAAATTCTCAATACGCTGTTTGGCTGGGCAACCACCACGCTGTTCGGCAGAGTTCCGCAGGAGAAACAAACTCTGCTGTCGCTGATGTCCCTGGGATCGGTGGTCTGGATTGTTTTGGTGGTCGGTGTGATCTGGCCCGATGCCGGGGTGTTTCTGCTGAGCTTTGTGACGCTGCCCGAATGGGTCCAGGATCGCTGGGTTCGCATGGCGATGGTGGCAGCCGCTCTTCTCCTGCCGGCTGGCATCGGTGTGCTGTCTACCCGTGTCACGGACTGGCAGGATCAGCCTAAGGGTATCAAGGAGACCATCCGGCGCATCTTGCATGGCTATCCGTACACAGTCGCTACTTCCCTGGCGCTGATCATGATGATCCTGTTTGTGCCAGTGCTGAAGCTCCGCACGCTCGCCAAGCGTTGGACGACCGAGCACCTGCCGATGATCGTCGAGGACCCGGACTACATGACAGTGGTCTCGGATATCGAACGGGCGTTGGGTAATGCAGGGTATCCCGTCGTCCCGACCCAGGCCAGCATCTTGCTGCGTCTACCGATCAAGGTACTGATCTTCTTCGCGGGCAAACGCCGAGGCAGCCTGGTGTCAGAGCAGTTAACCACGCTGCGCTCCGATCGAGTCGAGTTGATCCTGCACCCCTCTGACCTGGTGATCAGCGGCGCCAAGTACGACGTGGCCTACGTCCGCGCCGTGGTGGCCGAGCAGTTGGCGTTTTCACCCTCCTACATGACATGGACCAAGGAAGCCAATGAACTGGAGGATCGGCTGGGAGCGCTGTGGGACACGGTGAAGGCCAACGACGGCCTGCGGGGCCAGGCTGATCTGGCGCAGCAGCTTGAACAGCTCGAACACGATCTGCGCTCGGCCAAGATCAGCTCGGAAGAGTGGCAAATCCTGCTGCGCGAGAAGCTGCTGGTGGAGCGAGCCATCTTGCAGGTGGCTGCCGGCCTGGTGGATCAGGCGCGCGAGCCGGCTGAGATGGACGCCAAAAAGCTAGGCACGGGCGCCGTGCTGGCCAGCGCGCCCACGCCGGGTGAGATGCTGCTGCGGCGTGGGCTGGTAGTTCTCGGGGCGCTCTTGGGGCTATGGATCGTCAGCAGGAAAAGCCCTGGAAGTTGACGCGCTTCAGGGTGCAGTGAGATAGGGGGGCGATCAGCCAGTTGACCGGCCGCGCTTGTTGCCCAATGTCCTGCCCTGTGGTATATTCCCCAGGGCAGTTTGCGCTGTCTCGACTACTCTACACTCACACCGGAAAGACGCCTGATCGCATGAGACGCATTCACCTCTGGGCGCTGCTGCTCTACAGCCTGTTGGCCGTGGCCATGACCTGGCCGCTGGTCGCCCAGATCACCACCTACGTGCCCGGCAGCGATACCTGGGCCTACGACGAATACACCTTCCTCTGGAATATCTGGTATCTCAAGCACGCCCTGATCGACCAGCTCAGCAGCCCTCTGCACACCGACCTGATCTTCTACCCGGTGGGCATGGGGCTGGTGATGTACACCTTCAACCTGCTGGCGGCCGCGCTGGCCCTGCCGCTGCACCTGGCCACCGGCAACATCCCCCTTTCCAGCAACCTGATCAACCTGGCCTCCACCGCCCTGGCCGGCTACGGCACCTTCCTGCTCGTCCTCTACCTGCTGCGCCGCCCGGCGGTGAACAGTGAACAGTCAACAGTAAACGGTGGGGCGTACTCTCCCTCGTTCATCATTCATCATTCATCGTTCATCATTTCGGCCGCCGCCTTCATCGCCGGCCTGATCTACGCCTTCGCCTCCAGCCGCATGGTCTACCTGGCCCTGGGGCACTACATGATCGTCACCACCCAGTGGCTGCCCTTCTTCCTGCTCTACTTCGTGCGCACCCTGGACCGCTGGCGCACACGCGATGCGCTCATCGCCGGCGTCTTCGCCGCGCTCTGCCTGCTGACCGACATGCTCTACGGCGTGTTGATCGCCCTGATGGCCGGTGTGCTGCTGCTGGACTGGTGGCTGGGCTATCGCCGCCAGCGGCGGACCGGGCAGGCTACCCAGACCGTGCCGTGGACGCGCGGGCTGGCCCGGCTGGCCGCCATGGTCGGCGTGGCCGCCCTGCTCAGCGCGCCGTTGTTGATCCCCACCGTGCGCGAGGGGCTGAACGCTGACTACGCGGTCGAGGGCTGGGGCATGTCCGACCAGTTGAGCGCCGACCTGGTGGGGCTGGTGACGCCCACCCATCTGCACCCGCTGTGGGGCGGTGGTGACTGGGAGGCGACGTTGCGCACCGTGCAGACCGGCGAAAGCCGCTTCCGCGACGTTAACACTGTCTTTGTGGGCTATGCGACGCTGGCCCTGGCCGTGCTGGGCGCGATCGTGGCCGGCCGGCGGGCGCGCGGCTGGCTGGCCATCGCCCTGATCGCCTTCGTACTAGCGCTGGGGCCGCTCTTGCAGATCAACGGCCAGTCGCTGTACGACCTGGACGGCCTTGAAGTGACCGTGCCGCTGCCCTACATCCTGCTGCATTATCTGCCCTTCGTTCAAGGCTTCCGCGCGCCCAACCGCTTCAGCCTGGTGCTGCTGCAAGCCCTGGCCGTGCTGGCCGGCTACGGCGCCGCCTGGCTGCTGGTCAAGGTAGCCGGGGCTCGAAGAAGTCGGAAGGAGTCTCACCAGCCTCGCGCTTCACGCTCCCCGCTCGCCATCGCGCTGGCTATTGTCCTCTCCGCCGCCATCCTCTTCGAGCACCTGGCCGTGCCCATGCCGTTGACCGACGCGCGCGTGCCCAGCCCGTACCGCGATCTGGCCCGCGAGCCGGCCGGCGGCGCATTGCTGCAACTGCCCATGGGCTGGCGCAATGGCTTCGGCGTCTTTGGCGCGGAGGACACGCGCGTCGAGTGGTATCAGACCGTCCACGGCCGGCCGATCCTCAGCGGCAACACCTCGCGCAACCCAGCCTTCAAGTTCGAGTACTTCGAGCGGCTGCCCCTGCTCCAGGCCATCACCGGAATCGAGATGTACCAGCCGCCCGACGAAGCCACGGACCAGGCCGCGCGCGCCTCGGCCGCCGAGCTGATGGCGCTGTGGGACGTGCGCTATCTGACCGTCAACCCGCCCGTCCCCGGCCGCTTCCCCTACATCGACACCTGGCAGGCCACGCAGGACTACGCGCTGGACGTGATCCCCATCGACCCTCAGCCGCTGTGGGACGCGGACGGCGTGCAGGTCTACGCCGTGCAGCAGGCCGATGTCCCCTTCCCCTTCGAGCTGGGCCTGGGCAGCCGCAACACCGACGCCTACCGCGGCCCCGGCTGGAGCGTGGACGAGAGCGACATCGGCGGGGCCAGCGGCGTCTGGGTCGATGGCCGTGCGGCCGAGCTCTTCCTGCCGCTGCGCTTCGAGACCGCTGCTCCGGTGGATGTCGTCCTGCGCGTGCAGCCGTTTGCCTACCCCAACGCGCCGCAGCAGACCCTCTCGGTCGAGATGAACGGCGTCGACCTGGGGACGCAAGCGTTGGCGCCGGGTTGGCAGGAAGTGCGCTTCACGGCGCCGGCCGAGGCCACCCGCTCCGGGCTGAACCGCCTCACCCTGCGCTTCTCCGACAGTGCGCGGCCCATCGACGTGCTGCCCGGCCAGGCCATGATCGGCGCTACGGGCGTGCAGTCGCCGCTGGACATCGAGCTCAACAGCGGCGGCGCGGCCGGGGACTTCGCCTTCATGACCGTCACCGACGCCAACGGCGTCACCAACGACGTGTCGACCGGTCGGCGCGGCTACAACCTGGCTGTTGTCGATGCCACGAGCGGCCGGGTGCTGGACGTGCAAGGCTTCGACACCACCGCCAACGAATTCGAGGCCGACCGCATGGCGCAGTTCATCGAGAGTTTGCCCAACGGCGCCATCGTGCTGGGCGCGGCACGCGGCGAGGCCGGCGTCTCGCTGAACGACCGCGCCGTGGCGGCGCTGGCCAGCGTGGGCAGCGCGGTGGACTTGCGC
>JBAQCH010000102.1:0-17627 GCA_049294015.1 Anaerolineae bacterium | reverse complement strand
GGGGGGCCAGACTCCCCTCTCCCTCCGAGGGAGAGGGGTTGGGGGTGAGGGTGGCCAGACTCCCCTCTCCCTCCGAGGGAGAGGGGCTGGGGGTGAGGGTGAGACTCGCCCACCCCGAATCTTCTCTCCAAACCCGACCCGCCCAACTCGCCGCGCGTCAGCCCGACGATATACAGCCAGTCGCCGCTGCGCTTCAGGTCCATGGTCACGGTGCGGCTCACGTCGGGCACGGTGGCCAGCGCCGACACCACCAGCGTGCCGGGGATGGCGTGCTTCTGGCCGTCCGCGCCAGTGTACTCGTTGTTCAGGCTGTCCTTGCCGCTGATGAAGGGCGCGCCGAAGGCCACGGCCGCGTCGTGGCAGCCCTGCACGCAGCGCACCAGGCTGCCCAGCCGATCCGGCAGGTTGGGATTGCCCCAGGAGAAATTGTCCAACAGCGACACCTGGTCCGGGTCCGCGCCCACGGCCACCGCGTTGCGCAGCGCCTCGTCCACCGCGGCCCAGGCCATGCAGTAGGGGTCGAGCGCGGTGTAGAAGGGGTTGGCGCCAACGGCTAGCGCTATCCCGCGCACGGTCTCACCGTTCACCGTTGACTGTTCACCGTTGACTGTTCGCCGCAGGGCATCGAGGGGGGCGAGGACGGCGGCGTTGCTGGGGCCGACGTTGGCTGCGCCAAGGAAGGGCTTGACTAGCGTGCCGCCCTGCACCTCGTGGTCGTATTGGCGGACGATGTGCTCTTTGCTGCGGGTTTCGGGCACGGCCAGCAGGGCGAGGAGAGCGTCGGTCAAATGGTTAATGGGTAATGGGTAATGGGTAATGGTTAACTGGGGAGGCGACCACTCGGCGCGCAGATGGCGGCGCGGGATGCCGTCATGCAGGAATTCGACGTCTACGTCGCCGACCAGATGCTCATCGTAGAGGATGCGCAGCCGGCCGTCGCCAGTGAACTCGCCCAGGGCGGTGGCCTCCACGTCCAGGCCGGTGCAGATGGCCTGCAAGCGCGGCCAGTTGTCCGGCGGTACGGCCAGCACCATGCGCTCCTGAGCCTCGCTGAGCCAAATCTCCCAGGGGCGCAGGCCGGGGTACTTCAGCGGCGCGCGCTCCAGGTGAACCACCGCGCCGAGCTTGCTGCCCATCTCGCCGACAGCCGAGGAGAGCCCGCCCGCGCCGCAGTCGGTGATGGCCGTGTACAGCTCCTCGTCCCTGGCCTGCAACACCGCCTCCAGCACCTGCTTCTCGTGGATGGGGTGGCCGATCTGCACGGCGCTGCCGGCGATCGCGCCGGTCTGGTGGTCCATCTCCATGGACGAAAAGGTCGCGCCGCGCAGGCCATCGCGGCCGGTGCGGCCGCCGATGACCACGGCCAGGTCGCCGGCCTGCGGCTCGGTGCGGTGCGAGCCGTGCGGCAGAATGCCCAGACAGCCGCAGAAGACCAGCGGGTTGGCGGTGTAGCCTTCGTCGGTGAAGATCGCGCCGTTGACCGTGGGGATGCCCATCTTGTTGCCGTAGTCCTCGATGCCGGCCACCACGCCGTCGGCGATGCGCCGCGGGTGCAGCACGCCGGCCGGCAGCCGCTCCCAGGACAGGTCGCGCGGGCCGAAGAAGAGGATGTCGGTGTTGGCAATCGGCCGTGCGCTGACGCCGATCACGTCGCGCACCACGCCGCCCACGCCGGTGTTGGCCCCGCCGAATGGCTCCAGCGCCGAAGGGTGGTTGTGCGTCTCGACCTTGAACGCCAGGTCGAACTGCTCGTCGAAGGCCACAATGCCCGCGTTGTCCACAAAAGCCGAACGCACCCACGGCTTGGCGGCCCGCTCCGTCGCGGCGCGGATGTAGGTTTTCAGCAGGCCGTCGATGACGAGGGGAGCGCCGTCGTGCGCCAGTGAGGTCCGGTCGCCACCCGAACCCCCCTCCCCCTCCGCCATCCGCTGTCCTTTATCCGCTGTGCTATTCCGGTATTCGATCACCGCCTTGAACGTCTTGTGGACGCAGTGCTCCGACCACGTCTGGGCCAGCATCTCCAGCTCGACGTCGGTCGGCTCGCGCTCTTCGGCGCGATAATACGCCTGGATCGCCTGCATCTCGGCCAGGTCCAATGACAGCCGCCGCGCCTGGCTGATGGCCAGCAGCCCTGCGTCGTCCGCCTCGCGCAGCGGGATCACCTCGACGGCGTCAGCCATCACGCTCCACGTTTCACGCTTCACGTCCTGCGCAAACGGCGGCGCGGCCAGCTCATTGACGTGAAAGCGCTGGATCACCTCGTTGGCCAGCAGCCCGCGCGCGATGCGCTGTACGTCCTGCTGGCTCAAGCTGCCGGTGAGGGTATAGCGCTGGCCGGTGGCCGCCTGGTGCAGGCCGTCGACGCCGATCATGGCCGCGCCGGCCAGCAGGCTCTCGGCCACGCTGTCAGTCACGCCCGGCAACAGCGTCACCTCCACCGACCACGTGTCCGGCGCCAGGGCCGGACGCGCCAGCGCCTCCAGCCGCTGCCACTGCGCCTTCTCGACCACCGGGTCGTGCAGCAGCAAATCCACCACGCGCTGCACCGCGGCCTCATCCATCTCACCGGTCAGGAAATACAGGTCGGCCACGGCCAGCGACTGCACGTCAGCGACGCCCAGCGCCTCCACCTGCCCCAGCAGCCCCCGCCCGCGTGCGTCCGGAAAATCCGGCTTGATCGACACCTCGACGCAGTAGATCATGCTTCATGTCTCCAGGTACAGCGGCATCGCACGTGATGCGTAATGCGTGACTCGTAACCGGAATAGTGCGAGGACTCTCCGGGTTACGGGTTACGTGTTACTCGTCACGGCCGCCTATCACCAATCTACCAGTCTACCAGTCTACCAATCACCCATCTACCGCGGCCCCGCCTGATAATTCGGCGCTTCCTTGGTGATGAAGACGCTGTGCGGGTGGCTTTCGATCAGGCCGGCGTTGGTGATGCGGGCGAAGCGGGCCCGGCGGCGCAAATCCTCCAGGCTGGCCGCGCCCACGTAGCCCATGCCGCTGCGCAGGCCGCCCATGAGCTGGTACATGTAGTCGGCCAGCGCGCCTTTGTACGGCACCTGGCCCTCGATCCCTTCCGGCACCAGCTTGCCGAAGGTGCCCAGGTTCTGGCCATCGCCCTGGGCCGTGGCATAGCGGTCGCTGGCCCGGCCCTTCATCGCGCCGATGGAGCCCATGCCGCGGTACTCCTTGAAGCGCCGGCCCTCGTAGATCACCAGGTCGCCGGGCGACTCCTCCAGCCCGGCCAGCAGCGAGCCCAGCATCACCGCGCTGGCGCCGGCCGCCAGGGCCTTGACGATGTCGCCCGAGTACTTGACGCCGCCGTCGGCCACCACCGGCACACCGTAGCGCCGCGCGGCCTGGCTGCAGGCGGCAATGGCCGTCATCTGCGGCACACCTGCGCCGGCCACGATGCGGGTCGTACAAATTGAACCAGCGCCGACGCCGACCTTGACCACATCCGCGCCGGCCTCGATCAGCGCCTCGGTGCCCTCGGCTGTGACCACATTGCCGGCCAGCACGGGCAGGTGGGGCGCTATCATCTTGATGCGCTGGATCGCCTTGAGCACGCCGGCCGAGTGGCCGTGAGCCGTGTCCACCGCGGCCGCGTCGACGCCGGCGTCCAGCAGCAGCTCCAGCCGCTCGTCCAACTCTGCGCCGACGCCCACGGCCGCGGCCACCAACAGGCGGCCCCGCTCATCGGTGGCGGCGTTGGGGAAGTCCAGCTTCTTGAGGATGTCCTTGTAGGTGATCAGCCCCTTGAGATTGTAATCATCGTCCACCAGCGGCAGCTTTTCGATGCGGTGGCGGTGCAGGATGGCCTTGGCCTCCTCCAGCGAGGTGCCCACCGGCGCAGTGATCAGGTTCTGGCTGGTCATGTAGGCCGTGACGGGCGCGGCGCGGTCGGTGGCAAAGCGCACGTCGCGGTTGGTGAGGATGCCCACCAGCTTGCCGTTGTCGGTCACGGGCAGGCCGGAGATGTGGTAGCGGGCCATGATGGCCTCGGCGTCGGCCAGGGTGTTGTCGGGGCGCAGGGTGATGGGGTCGACGATCATGCCGGCCTCGGAGCGCTTGACCTTGTCCACCTCGTCGGCCTGCGCGGCCGGGCTGAGGTTGCGGTGGATCACGCCGATGCCGCCCTGGCGGGCCAGGGCGATGGCCAGCCGCGCCTCGGTGACCGTGTCCATGGCGGCCGAGAGCACGGGGATGTTGAGCTGGAGCTTGTCGTGCAGTTGGGTGCGGATATCGACCTGCGCCGGCAACAGCTCGGCAAAGCCGGGCACCAGCAGCACGTCGTCGAAGGTCAGGGCCTCAAGGCCCAGCAGATCAGCAAATTGCATCGCGACCTCCCGGTGTGCGTCCCAGGACTGGCAGTCCTTCGGAGGACTGCCAGTCCTAATGGCGTGTCTCCAGGACTGGCAGTCCTTCGGAGGACTGCCAGTCCTAATGGCGTGGTAGAAAAACGAAAGCCCTTGCCAACGTAGGCTACCAACCGTTGGTAGGGCGTCTGTAAGGTTTTCGTCTCGGGCTGCCGGCGCAGCGGAGTTCAGTCGACTGAAGGCCCATCTCCTGCGCAGCCATCGCCCGCCATTGTACACCCAAGCGCAATCGGGGGCAAAACCGGAACCGGCCGAACGGGAAGATGACCGGGGCGGATTTGGCAAGGGGACGGCAAGCAGATACAATCGCGGCATCAGCTAGTGAGGAAGAAACCGTACCATTTCAGGAGGGCAGGTTATGGCAGATCAGCCACGGTCACACCAACGCGTTCTGGCGGGCAATTGCCTCAGCACCGGATGGTTTTCGATTCCGTCGGGGGGGGGGCAGTAGGTCGCTCCTCTCTCCCTGCATGTAGCCAGCGACGGGAGGGAACAGCGCTATGAACTCGCCAATACCGGCTGCGGAAGGCGCCAGCGGCCAGACATCGGACAACCCTCTGACAACAAGCGAACAGCAGATATTGCAATTGACCGCCGAGGGCCACACCACCAAACACATTGCCCGCGCGATGGGCATCAGTGAGCACACGGTCAAGTACCACGTCAAGAGCATCCATCGAAAGCTCGGCGTCGCCTCGCGCACGCAAGCCGTCGCCATCGCGCTGCGCAATGGGTGGTTGTAGCTGCAGAAACGCACGGATTTGGCGGTTTCCTGCCGCTGACTACTCGAAGAGGTAGTTGACTGCTAAGGTGACCTGAAGTACTATGGTTTCACACGAAGGTTTTGGAGGAGGCCACAAAACAGACCAACGGATCCGTTTTCGCGATCATTTGTAGGAGTCAAAGAGATGGTGCGTCCATGTCCATGATCAAAAGGGCGTCCCACCCGGCTCAAGCGACCGACTCGCACTCTGACCCGGCGGGACGCCTGGCGATCATTCGATGCATGATGTCGCTGACTATTTCAGTCTCTTGCGACCATCCCACTGTGCCAATGATGACAAAGACAACACTCTGGCCGAGTTAAGTGTACAAAACAAGCAAGGAGATTTCATCATGTTGAAGCGCGGTATTGCATTCATCGTGGCGCTTACCCTGTCGAGCGTGTTACTTCTCCCACATATGACTGGCGCCAACGCCAACGCGAATGCCATTGCGGTGAATGCCGAAGATTGGACGGAGTTCACATCGCATGTTTTTGGCATGTCATTTGACTATCCCGTTGGCTGGACCGTTGATGTGCCTACCTTCACACCAAGCGAGCGAAACCTCGGCTACACCATCACCCTGTATCCCAATGACGAATTCAACGCTGAAACGAACAAGATCGAGATCATCCCTCAATACTTCGAGTTCAGCGGGCGTCAATCTCTGGCGACCTTGGCCGAGTTGAGTTATCACACCAGTCCTTTCTTCCGAGATCCTCCTGCCATTGAAGTTGTTGGCATCGACGAAATAGTCACAGCACCCGACAAGACGATGGAGGTAGTCCATCTGAAGACGAGGAGGCCCGGTATCCAAACCGAAAGCCTGTGGGTGAGCCACGGGAAACTGGTTTACACGTTCATCACATACACCCAATCCGACGAAATGGCGGCCATTCTGAGGAAAATTATCTCAACACTGAGCTTTGCGGCTGATGCACCGGAAAGCCTCAACATGCTGTATGGCAGTAACCGAAACTGGCCTTCGCTGGAGGATAATCTGGCAATCACTCGCGACCTGTGGGAAGAGGCAGACAGCGTCCCTGAGTGCGATGTGGCTTGTCGCGATGCAGAACTATCACGAGGAATCCAAGCCGGCATGCTTCCAGCACACGAGCCGAGCGAACAGTTTCTGGAGCAGGAACGGATATATCGAGAACACCTGGAGAAGACAGGTATGCCACCGAGCAGTGAGGGCGAACCTGGACAAGGCGCCGCGGCTCCCGAAGGTCAGATACTGGACACTCGAAAAGCTCTCCCATCCAACTGGTGGGCTCCTGTTCAGGTAACAGGATCAGCCACAAAAAACGCTGACTGCAGCTCGGCCTGGCACGGAGCACCCAAGGGTGCATCAGATAGCGCAATGGCTATCGATATTCAACAAGTTGGAACCACAACACCAGTCTATGCGGCCCAAACCGGCACCGTGACCACGGTCGGATATGATGAGAATGGTTATGGCAACTACGTCATAATCAATACCGTGGCGAATGTTGCTGACCAGACCCGAACCTATCAGCACCTGTACGCCCATTTGAGCACCGTCAATGTGGCTGTGGCGGTTCCACCAAATCCACCCACTCCCGTGAACCGTGGCGCTACTCAGATTGGGGTAACCGGCAACACGGGAAACTCCTTTGGGGCACATCTACATTTCCATGTCCGGTATGGAAGCAACCCGGTAGATCTGTCCCCAATGGTCGGTTTCACGCCGAAACTTGGATATCCGACTGCGCAATCCTGTGGCACAATCGAAGATAGAGCCAATAGTCCTTTGATCATCGAGCCAATCATGTTCACACAGCGGAATAACAACCGAAAGGGCCATTACTGGTTCTGTTATTCCGACCAGGCGCGCACTACGGAGTGCTATATGTATGGTGTACCGAACGATCAATCAGGTTGGGATAACCCCTTTGTGCCCTCGCAATCACCGGAGCTGCGCTTTACCAACGTCTACGTACCAGCAGGTGGCACCTATTACATTTGGGTATGTGGATGGGGTGGCAGCTACGATGACGATTCCGTACATATGGGCTACAGCGATGCACCGCAAAGCACGTCGGATCGTATCTCGTTCTTCCATCCAAACTACTGGCGGTGGTCCGGCCACACCATGGATATTGTCAATGGTGTCTACCAACCGGCAACCTTTACATCTGTGACCACGGGCGATCGCGTCGTCAATGTTTGGATGCGCGAGGATGGCATGCGCTTGGATCGCATTCTTTTGACCCGATCCAGTGCATTTCCGATTGCTAATATCAGATGCGGTGGATACTGATACGCACGACAGCTCATCCCAATGAGGTGTTCAATTGACTCGGTCACAAACAACAGAACGCTACCAGCAAGCCGCGAGTAGATTAGGCGACGTGGAATTGCTTTGTAGTGAACAGATGCACCATTTGGCACGAAGGCTGACTCGCCTGTTCCTTTTATTTGTCGTTACTGTTTTCATGGTGGCGGCTTGCAACGATACGTCATCGAATTCGTCCCAGCCGGCTTTCAAAGAACCACCCCAACTCGTGCCAACAGGCGTGGCCCCTACACCGATGCATCCTCAATCCACGATAAATGGTGTGCAGTCAAATCGTCTGACTTTTCATCATGCGGATGAATGTGAAACGGGGCCGCATTTCCAAGTAAGCTATTCTGGTGAAGATTGGCAGACCAACCAAGATATCCTTGAGCACAGACAATTGGGAGAATGCCGTCTCTGGTTGGCAGCGCATGGACAGCAGGTTACCGGGCCAAAGCTGGAAAACACGATGGAACTAGCGGGGTATGTTTGGCATGTAGCACGTTTTCCGAATGCGGGATTGAGTAGCTACTGGCTGGAGACTGAAGGGGGGTGCTATCTGTTTGTTGCATATTACCCCACTTCTGCATCCAGCGAAGCCGCGCGTTCCTGTCAACAAGCCGCTGAGGCTGTCATCGATAGCTTTGAGCTGCTCGCTGACGACTAAGTGACTTGTCTACAGTCGGTGACAGGACCACACCGAGCTCGCCAACTACCTCAACACGACTTTGACGCGGTAGTGGTCCGGCAGCCGCCGGCTGGGAGCGGGTTATCAGGCAGCGCTTCGCTGTTGATCGTTATCGACTTGACTTCTGGCGGACAAAACCAGCCCCCGAGCGTCCTATTTGGTCGCCCGCCTGCTTTTGGTTGCCGCTGCGATGCTCGCCAGCATCATCCCCGCCATTCGTTCCGCGAAGATTGCGACGTAAGTGCCAATGTCTTCCAGCATCGACATGCCCTTGGTGGTCATCTGCTGGCCGGCGCCAAAGTCCACTGTGTTCGCCGCTGGCTCCTCCTCCCTGGTTCTCCTATTGTCGTCCCTGTCATCCTCCCCTGTCCACCAGCAAATCCCCCATCACCCGCGCCCGCTCCGCCTCGCCATCGAACGACAGGTAGAGGGTCTGCTGGCGGGTGGCCAGCTTGCTCTTGTCCTTGCCCCATTGCAGGCCCCAGGCGTCCATGACCGCGCCTTTGTCCGGCTGCGCTTGCTCGACCTCCAGGCGCAGCGCGGGCCGGCGGGCGCGGCCAAAGCGCAGCGTGCCTGGCTGCACCTGGTGCAGTTCGTTGCCCTTGACGAAGATGTACCACATGCCGATCTCGTCGTCGCGCCAGTGGGCCAGGCCGGCCAGCCGTCGCGCCGGCTGCACCACGGCCAGCAACGCGTGTTCGCGCGTGCTGAAGCTGCGATAGAACGCGGGCAGCTCCGTAAAACGTCGCGCCTTGCCCTCCACCTCGAACAAGCCGGTGGCATGCACGAGGAGCTTTTCGGCCGGGCTGATGGCCATCCCAGCGGGCGCAGGCTGGCCGGCAGGATCAGGCTGGAAGTGGACGTACTGGCGGCCTTCGGCCAGGCGTTGGCCGGTCGGCAGCGCAATCGCCAGCAGCAGGCCGATCAGGCCGCCGGCCATGCCGCCCGGCAGCCAGCCGATAGCCATGAAGAAAGCAGCCAGCAGCAGGACAACGATGATCCAGCGCTGCAACGGCGCGCCCATGACCTGGTAGCGGCGCAGGACGTAGAGGGTTTGGAGGACAGTGGCGATCATGGCTGGGACACTCGGGCCGTGCGCTGGCCCAGGGGCGTAGAAACGCGCTGGCCGATTCGGCCAGCGCGTCAGGAAAGTCAGTCGGTAGAGAGCCGGGCAGGACGCCCTTGAGATCGTGCCTGTGGAAGGCTGTTACGCCGTCACCAGCCGCTTGAACGCGCCCTGGTCCAGCGTCTCGACCTCCATCAACTGCTCGGCGATCTTGTTGAGCAGGTCGCGGTAGGTGGTGATGACCTGGCGGGTGCGGGCGTAGGCGTCGTTGACGATGCGCTGCACCTCGCGGTCGATGGCCTCGGCTACGTCTTCGCTGTAGTTGCGCTGCTCGGCGATCTCGCGGCCCAGGAACATCATCTCCTCTTTGTGGCCGTAGGTCAGCGGCCCCATGCGCTCGCTCATGCCCAGCGCCGTCACCATACGGCGCGCGATGCGCGTCACCTGCTCCAGGTCGTTGGATGCGCCCGTGGTCACCTGGCCGAAGACGATCTCCTCGGCCACCCGGCCGGCCAGCGCCACCGATATCTCCTGCTCCATCTCGGTGCGGCTGCGCAGCATGCTGTCCTTGTCCAGCGGCCACATATAGCCGCCCGCCATGCCGCGGCCGACGATAGTCACCTTCAGCACCGGCGTGGTGTGGGACAGCTTCTCCTGCACCAGCGCATGGCCCGCCTCGTGGTAGGCGATGACGCGCTTCTGCTGCTCAGAGATGACGCGTCCTTTGCGCTCCGGGCCGATAGCCACTCGCTCGATGGCCTCGGTCAGATCGGTCATGGTGATGTTGCGCCGGTTGCGCCGCGCGGCCAGGATCGCCCCCTCGTTGACCATGTTCTCCAGATCGGCGCCGACGAAGCCGGGCGTGGCGCGGGCCAGCGTTTCCAGGTCCACATCCTCGGCCAGCGGCTTGCCGCGCACGTGAACTTTCATGATCTCCTCGCGGCCCCTGATATCTGGCTGGTCCATGATCACGCGGCGGTCGAAGCGGCCAGGCCGCAGCAGCGCCGGATCCAGGATATCAGGCCGGTTGGTGGCCGCGATGATGATAATATTGGTGTCGGTGTCGAAGCCGTCCATCTCCACCAGGATCTGGTTTAGCGTCTGCTCACGCTCGTCGTGGCTGCCGCCCAGGCCCGCGCCACGGTGGCGGCCCACCGCGTCGATCTCGTCGATGAAGATGATGCAGGGCGAGTTGCGCTTGGCCTGGTCGAACAGGTCGCGCACGCGGCTGGCGCCCACGCCCACGAACATCTCGACGAACTCGGAGCCGGAGATCGAGAAGAAGGGCACGCCGGCCTCGCCGGAGACGGCCTTGGCCATCAAGGTCTTGCCGGTGCCAGGCGGGCCGACCAACAGCACGCCCTTGGGGATGCGCGCGCCCAGCGCCGCAAACTTCTCCGGCTCCTTGAGGAACTCGACGACTTCCTTCAACTCTTCCTTGGACTCATAAGCGCCGGCCACATCGTCGAAGGTGACGGTGGGCTTGTCGCCGGTGAACATGCGCGCCTTGCTCTTGCCGAAGGAGAACGCCTGGTTGCCGGCGCCCTGCGCCTGGCGCAAAATGAAGAAGAAGAACGCGCCGATCAGCAGGATAGGCAAGAAAGCGCCCAGGATCGGCGCCCAGTTCTCCCAGCGGCTGGTGGGCGGGAAGATCAGCACGACATTGGACAGATCTTCGCTGGTGACGCCAAAGTCATTCAACGACTTGACCAGGTCCGCGCCGGTCTCGATGCGCGATTGCACCTGGGGCGCTTGATCGCCCTCGCCCACATACGTCACCGTCAGCGTCCCGTCTTTCTCTGAGATGGAGGTGACCTTGCCGGCCGTGATATCGGATGCGATCTGGCTGATGGGTACCGTCTCCACAGTCTCCCGGCCCTGGCGCAGCGTCGAAAACAAGAACGTCGCCAGGATAGCCAGCAAGATAATGTAGAGGAACCCGTTTTTCAACGAACCTTGTCCCATATTTTCCTCAATATGCTCAATTCAGTCTGTCCGGTGCAGTCTAGCACAGGGACTCCATCGTGTCAACTGATCGTATCATCCACTGGCGCGCCAGGCAGTAGGGCGCATTACCGGACAGGCAGGGCTTCTCAAAAGTCTTAGCCGTGTCATGCTGAGGTCCGCCGAAGCATCTCGACTCGCGCGCCGAGACCCTTCGCTGGCGTCTTAGCGCAATGCAAGTCTCGTGCAAGACCCGCTCAGGGTGACAACGAATGTGCGTCAATGACTTTTGAGAAGCCCTGACCGGACAGGGGTGGCGGATTGAGTATTTTCGCTGGCTGGTGGTATAATCTTGAGGCTCTTGCGTAGCTAACGAGACCGTTGGATTGACATAGCTACGTCCGGCTGATAGCCGGACCTACGAGTTAATTGCTACGTCCGGCTGATAGCCGGACCTACGAGTTAATTGCTACGCCCGGCTGATAGCCGGACGTACGAGTTAGGCCCGCGAGTTGAATTGATGCAGACGATTGTCATCACCGGCGTCAGCGGCTATTGGGGACGACGAGTGGCGCAGCAGTTGCTGGCCATGCCCAACGTGCGCGTGCTGGGCGTAGATCGCCGCGTGCCTGCGCAGCCGCTGGATGGCCTCGATTTCGTCAAAGCCGACATCCGCAACCCGCTGCTGGTGGAGCTGCTGCGCGCCGAGCAGGTGGATACCCTGGTGCATCTGGCTTGGCGCGAGCGGCAATGGCGCAGGGAAGAAGACTTCGAGAGCAACGTCCTGGGCGCCATGCAGTTGCTGGGCGCCTGCGTCGATGCCGGTGTGCGCCAGGTCGTTTGGCGCAGCACCACGGCCGTCTATGGCGCTCAGGCGCACAACCCGCTTTACCTGCCAGAGACGACGCCCCTGTCTGCCCGCTCGGCCAGCGCGGCCATCCGCGACGCGCTGGAGGTCGAGCGGTTCATCGCTGGCCTTGCCGCCGACTATCCCGAGCTCAGGGTGGCCGTGCTGCGCCTGGCCAACGTCATCGGCCTGGACGTGGAGTCGCCTTTCACCCGCTTGCTGCGCTTGCCGGTGCTGCCCGACCTGCTGGGCTTCGATCCACTGTTGCAGGTGATTGACGCGGACGACGCCGTGGCGGCCCTGACCCACGCGGCGTTGCGGCCGATCAATGGACCGGTCAACGTAGCGGCCGAAGGCATCATCTCCTTCTGCCAACTGGCCGGCAAGCTGGGCCGACCTACCCTGCCGATGGTGCATTTGCTGGTCTACTGGGGCTGGCCGCTGCTGGCTGGCATGCCGGCTGGGCGGGACCTGCTGCGCTGGTTCCCATTGGAGCCGGATTACCTGCGTTTCCCTTGGGTGGGCGATCTGGCGCGCATGCACAACGAGCTGGGGTTTGCGCCGCAATGGAGCGCGTCCCAGGCTGTGCAGCGCTACGTGGAGGGGCGGCGCGTGCAGCGCTACCAGCCGCCGGCCGAGGCCCAGCCCTACGCCGCCGACCAGCTCGATCGCGTCCTGGCCCAGCGAGCCAAAGCTTCCCCGCCGCGCACAGAGATCGATATCGCATGATCCAGCCGCCCGCTACCTTCTGCCAGGCCCTTGCGGCCGACGGCTCGCCCTGCGCCAACCCACCCCTGGCCGGCAGCGCCTTCTGCGCGTTGCACAGCAGCGCGCCCGCTGAACAGATCGAGCCGGACAGCGACGGCTGGCTGGCTATCCACGACCGCGCGGCCCCCCAGCCCAGCCGGCCTGCCCTGCCGGTCACGCCGCTACGGCCCGTAGACAGCGGCGAACCGGCTGCGTCGGACGATCTGTGGATCGACGACCGTCTGACTGAGCAGCGCACGCGCGAGGCAGAGCGGCAGAGCCGGCTGCGCGGCGAGCTGGCCCGCTTTGCCCGCGCGGCCCAGCGTCTGGCGCCGCCCGGCGCCGAGGCTATGGCCCCCAGCGCGCAGGAGGCCCAGCGTCTGCTGAGCCAGCTCCTGGGGCCGTTCTATCCGCGCCAACTAATCGACCAGGGGGGCGCCTGGCTCAGCCCTGACCTGTGGAAGGGCGCCTGGTATGTCGCCGCCTATCTGCTGCGTGCGCAGACCAGCACCCTGCGCCGGCGGCTGGAGGGCAACTACGAAATCGACGACTTCGGCCGCGACGAGGAGTTTCTCGGCGTCGTACTTTCCCTGGTTCAGTTCCTCTACCAGAGCTATTGGCGCGTCCAAGTCAGCGGGATCGAGCACGTGCCGGCCCAAGGGCGCGCCTTGTTGGTCAGCAACCACTCTGGCGTGCTCCCCTTCGACGGCCTGATGCTCGCGCTGGCGCTGTACAACGAGACGGCCAGCCAGCGCTTGCCGCGCGCGCTGGCCGACTCCTGGTTCCCCACCCTGCCTTTCATCTCCACCCTGCTGCAGAAGACGGGCCAGGTGCAGGCCCATCCGTTGAACGCGCTGCGCTTGCTGGAGCGGGATGAGTTGGTAGCAGTTTTCCCCGAAGGCACGCGAGGCATCGGCAAGCCCTTCCGCGAGCGCTACCAGTTGCAGCGCTTTGGGCGGGGCGGCTTTATCAAGGTTGCGCTGCAGGCTGGCGCGCCGATCATTCCGGTGGCCGTGGTGGGCGCCGAGGAAATCTACCCGGTGATCGGCAAGGTGGAGCCGTTGGCGCGGCTGCTGGGCATCCCCTTTTTCCCGTTGACCCCCACCTGGCCCTGGACGGGAGCGCTGGGATTGGCGCCGCTGCCCACCAAATGGTTTATCGATATCGGCCAGCCGATCCACCTGGACGGCTACGACGCGCGCGCCGCCGCCAATCCTTCGGTAGTTGCCCGCCTGACGGATCAGGTGCGCACCACCATCCAGCGCATGTTGCTGGAGCGGCTGGCCAAGCGACGATCGGTCTTTCTGGGCTGAAGCCTGCGTAGGACTGACGGTCCTGGCCCGGCCGCAGTCATCATTGCGCGGTGAAAGTCCCGATACGACCGCGCCAGGACCGTCAGTCCTATCCGTAAGGAGAAGTTCAATGTCCGTCTACCAAACCGCGGAGCAGTTTTACGCCGTCATGAGGGAAGGCTTTCAGCGCATGGCCGCCGACCCGGCTGCCTTGAGCGACTTCCAGCGCCGGCGCATGCTCGTGTCGATCAAAACGACTGAGCCAGAGGCCATCATCGTGATCGATGGCCGCGCCAATCCGGTGCAGGTGTCCTACGACACGCCGGCTGGCAAGGCTGATTTGGGCTTGCAGATGCCCGCCGACCTGCTGCACCAAATTCTGATGCAGACCGCCGGCGTCAAGGCGTCGTTCATGTCAGGCGCGGTCCAGGTGTCGGGCAACGTCTTTCGCGCGCTGCAATTGGCGGACTTGTTCCATCAAATCCAGCGGGTCTACCCCCAGGTACGGCAGGATTTAGGGCACGACGCGTAGGAGCGGCTCAGATCACCCGGTCGATCTGTTGTTCCAGCGTCTCCAAGGTGCGCTTCAAGGTATCCAGGAAGTTGCCGGCCATGCCAGGGGAGGGTTTCTTGGGCGCCTCACCGCTGCCGCCTTCCAGGATACGCTGCACCACTTCGGGGCGATGTTGGGCCTCACGCATGCCGGCCAGGTCGGCCAGCACCGTGCTGCGCGAGATCTGGATGCCGTAGCGCGCCAGCGTCTCCTTGAAGACCTCATAGCCGCCGGCCAGGTCGACGCTAACCGAGCGGAAGCCGTGCTCGGCGATCTTGACTCGGTCTTGCAGCCGCATGATGTTGGCGAAGAACATCATGCTGTCGTCGGGCCTCGGCTCGATCAGGATGATGTCTACGTCGGGGTGGCGGCGCTGGAGCTGCTTGATCTGGTATTTCAGGCCGGAATGGAGCATCACGCGCGTGGCCTGCGCGCTGACGGCCTCAAGACCCCGCCTGCTGATCAGCTCCCCGTTGGAACCCTCTTGACCGGTCGAGTCAAACGGCACCAGGGAGTTGATGCATACCACCAGCTTGGCCCCCTGTTCGATGGCTACGTCCAGGCTGGCGTTGCCACGCGCGCCGCCATCGATGAAATCCTTGTTGCCGATGCGGAAGGGCTTGTAGATGATCGGCACGGCCGAGGAGGCGGCGACAGCTTCAGAGATCAACACGTCCGGGGTTTGGGCGCTAAACACCACGCGATGGCCGGTATCGAGCTCGGTGGCGATGATGTGCAGCTCGCGCGTCAGTTGGTCAAAGCGATTGGTGCAGCCGGTTAACGCCAGCGTGTCAGCCATCCACTGGCCGTAGGCGCGGTTGTCGTAGATGCCGGAGGGGAGGGCGCTCCCCAGCCCGCTGAAGACCATGTCCAGCACCGATAACCGTCCGCGGCTGGCCAGGGCGTCGATGCCGGTGCTGACCAGCCGGCGGGGCAAGCCCAGGCCGCGACGCAGAATTTCGCCGGTGTTGAGGCGGAAAAGGTGCTTGGGTTCAGGGAAGCTGGCGATGGGATGGCTGGCGTTGACCACGCGCATCAGGTCGACCGAGGACATGCCGTTGGCCAGATAAGCAGACACCAGCGCGCCTGCGCTGGTGCCAACGTAGATGTCGAAGTCGTTGACTGTGCGGTTGACGAGCAGTTCGTCGATGGCGCGCAGGGCGCCGATCTCGTACACCGCCCCACTGGTTCCGCCGCCGGCCAGGACCAGCGCAGTGCGTCCTGCTGACTGTCTTGCATCGTCCATGACTGCCTCGCACTCCTCGTCACTACAAGCGTTGTAGGTTACTCTTCCGACGACTCGACCTCAGCTTCGCTTGCCAGCAAAACGTCCAAAGATTGGTTCAGCTGCTCCAGTTGGCTCTGCAGGTTGACCACGTCCAACCGCGATGGGATGTTGAGGCGATGTAATGCGGCTTCGACGCGCGTGTCCACCAGACGAGGGTCGATGAGGGTAGAGAGACGCTCGCGGCTTAGTTCCTCGCGCAGGCGTGAAGCGTCCTCTTCGGCCATCTCGCCCCGTCTGACCAGGGCATCGATGCGCTCGTCCACTTCGGTCTCTAGCGCCTTGACTGCGTTGAGCGAGGCCTGAACAGAGCGTTTGACGTAGCCGAAGGTGTCGCCGCCTGCCCGGATCAGGTTGGTAAGCAGGATGTTCGGCAGATAGCCGCTATCCTTCTTCTCGCGCTCGAAGATGATCTGAGACAGCGTGACGCCGGTGAGGTCTTCGCTGGTCTCGTGGTCACGCACTTCGACATCATAGCCGTCGCGGATCAGGTCGGCGATGCTGTCCAGGGTGATATAGCGCTTGGCGTCGGTGTTGTAGAGTTTGCGATTGGGGTAGCGTTTGATCAAGACAGTTGGCATGATAACATCACTCCTGGTGCGATTATACCGCGCTGTGTCAAATGTGTCCAAATCGTAGTTGCTCAGCCCACAACCTTGGCAAGTCGTCGCACGGCAAACGCCAGCAATTCCAAATTTGGCACGGAGTCGAGGCTTCAGCCGGGTTTGCCGGTGCGAATCAGGCGCTCTAACCCGCCTAAAGGCTCGACTCCGCGTTGGCAGAGTTCATATTTGGAATTGCTGGGCAAACGCCACTTGCCAAGGCGGTCGGGCCTGCTCGGCCAACAGCAAGAACGCCGGCAGAGTTGTGTGCAACAAGCACGCACTCTGCCGGCGTTCTGATCCTCAACTGTGCAGCTCGCAGATCTCAGCCACAGCCAGCAGGTTTCTTAGGCGCAGCGGGCTGTGACAGCATCCAGACGAGTTGCCAGGAACTATCCATGCCTCAGGGCATCCACCTTTTCGGCCAGCAGAGAGATCTTCTCGCCCAGTGCGTCGATGTCGCCCTTGCTGGGCACGTTGAGGCGGCCCAGGATGCTCTCGATGCGCTGATCCAGCATCGACTCGGCGCGCGTGATCTGCTTGCCGGTCTCGTCCTGCATCTTCTCGGCCACGCCCTCGACCTTATCGACCACTTCTTCGGCGCCGTTGCGCTGGCGATGGAGCACCTCACGGACCAGCCGGCGGCCGTCCTGTTCGGCGATCTCGCCGCGCTCGATCAGCTTGCCGACGAAGTCCTCGATCTCGTCCTTGGTAAGAACCACAACACCCACGCCGGCCATCAAGATCCGGCGCACGGCGGCTACCATGCCGCTGGCTGACTGCTCAGCAGCTTCGACCGTCTCGGTCACTTCGGCCGGCATCTCGTCGACGCCCTTCTCCACGATCTCGACCGCCTCGGCTACGGCTGCTTCCATGTCCTTTTTCATCTTCAACCTCCAGGTTGTGTTGAGCGTCAACGACGCTTGTATGGTGATCAACTTTTGCTTTCAATGACGCACTGCGTCATCGGGCATTATAACACAGCGCGTCATGAGAGTCAAGTTCGAGAAATCACGAAGCGCGGGGATAACGCAATAAGTCAGGCGAGAAAATTCAACCCATAGATATACCTCCTGTGGTAAGGTGTGTTAAGGAAAGGACACCCGAACCAGGAGGTATATCATGTCCAGTGTACATCGACCGGCCCCT
>JBAQCH010000101.1:0-1767 GCA_049294015.1 Anaerolineae bacterium | reverse complement strand
GGTTGACCCAAGCCTGGGCCGAGGACAGACCAACGCCGGCCGCCGAGGCGATAGCTTGCGGCTGCGCCTCGGCCAGCGCTGCCAGGTTGGCGACGCCGGCCTGCTGCAATGCCGCGGCCCGGCGGTCGCCGATGCCCCTGATGATGGACACCGATTGCGTGCCCAGCACCTCACGCGGCAGCGCCAGACCGAAGCCAGGATCCAGCGGCACGACCACGTTGCCGCCCGGCCGCACCTCGCCGCCGGTCTGCGGATCGCGCAGCTCGGTCAGATTGCCCGACGCGCCGCCCAGCAGGAAGCGTTGCATGCTGCGGCTATAGAGGCCCCAGGCGAAGGGCTGCGCAGCCAGGCGCGCGCCGGTGGTGCCGGGCTGGTCGGCCGGCAAGACCGAAGCGAGGAAGTTGAAGCTGACCCGCTCCTGGCTGTTGGGCACGACGCCGATGAAAGCGGCGCTGTCGCGCGCCCTCGACGCCCGTCCCAACGCCTCGGCGCCGACCGAGGCCAACGCGGCGCGCGCGTTGCTGGTGAGCTGCGACGAAAACGCGTCGGAGGTCATGCCGATCACCACGTCGTACTGCACCGTGCGCTGGCGCAGGTCCGAGGCCAGCCGCTCAGCCTCGGCGCTGAAGACCAGGGTGTCGTATGACGAGCGGAACTTCAGGTTGAGCTCGGCGTCCAGGATCGCCAGGTTGACGCCACGCGCCGGCAAGCCGGCCAGCAGCGACTGACCGTCCAGGAAGATGCCGCCGTCCTGCTCGAAGCCGGTGCCCAGGGCCAGCAACGTACGCGTGTTCGCAGCCATGCTGCCCAGGCGCAGCGCGGCCACGTCCGGTCCAAAGGCGGCCGCCTGGCCCGCCAGCCCGGCCGCCAGCGTCTCCAGCAGCTCCAGAATGGTGTTGATCAGGTCGGCGGTGATCACGTCGCCGGGCCGTACGCGCGGCAGCAGGGTCTGTGGGGTCGTGGTCTGTCCACCGCCGGACGCGCCGGGCGCGATGGTTGCGCCAGGGAACAAGACGCCGGACGCAATGCCAATGCCGGGCTGCGTCAGCACGTTGCCCAGCTTCCCAGCAAACGCATCCCGCAACAGGTCGAGCACAGCCGAGTTGGTGGGCCGCAGGGCAGTCAGCGTGTCGAAATCGGATTTGAGAAAGGCCATAGTGCATCCTCCTAGTCGTGGAAAACGCAGGCGCCCGGCACTTTTTCGGCGATTCGCCCATGATGACCAGATCAGGTCAAGTGCCGGGCGCCTTACAAACACTACGAGTAATTGGCGAAGCTCCAGTGGTCCAGGTCGTAGCGCGCCTGGCCGAAGTAGGGCATGTGGCCGCTGCTGAAAACGATGTAAGGCTGCGGCGGCAGCGCGCTGCCAGTGGTCGCGGCGATGGCCTCGGCGTTCTCGCGCACCAGGTACAGCCAGACCAGCTCCTGCTGCGCCTTGCCCAGGTCGATGGACGGGAAGTCGTGGGACATGCGCAGCAGCCCGGCCAGCTCGTCGCCGGTGATGTGTACGGGCGAGGGCGTAGCCATGCCCTGGAAGAAGTCCTCCACCTCGAAGCCCTGGTAGCGATTCGTGCCCAGGGGGACCAGCCCCGCAGCCGGCAGATAGCGGAACAGGTCGCGCGCGTGCAGTTGGGTCAACGTGGCGCCGAACGCGCCGGACAGGATCATGTCGGCGATCTGCGTCTGGAACTGGAGGAACGCGGCTTGGCCCTCGCCCGGCCGGCGCGCACCGGTCTGCAAGGGCCAGACGGCCGACAGCGCCGGCGG
>JBAQCH010000100.1:0-3073 GCA_049294015.1 Anaerolineae bacterium | reverse complement strand
GTCCGGCGCCGGCGCCCGGCGCGCCCGGCTTCTTCGGCTACGGCATCCAGATCGACCCCTATGTTGACCGCGGCTCGTCCGTCGGCTTGATCAAGAACATGAACTTCAACTGGGTCAAGTTCCAGTTGGCCTGGAAGGACTTCGAAGGCCAGCAAGGGCAGCGCAACTGGCCCGACGACGTGATCGGCGACCTAAACGGCAACGGGCTGAACGTCCTGGCCAGCATTGTCAAGGCGCCGGCGTGGGCGCGCGGCGCCAATCCCGATCTTTCAGTCGAGGGGCCACCGGCCGACCCAGCCACCTACGCCAGCTTCGTGGGCGAGTTCGCCAGCCGCTACTGCGGCCGCGTCCAGGCCGTCGAGGTCTGGAACGAGCAGAACCTGCACTACGAGTGGGGCAACGAGCCGCTGGACGCAGCTCGCTACGTGCGCCTGCTGGCGGCGGCCTACCGAGCGATCAAGGCCGCCTGCCCCAGCATGATCGTGGTGAGCGGCGCGCCGACGCCCACCGGCGCGCAGCCGCCGGCGGCCGTGCCCGATTTCGCCTACCTGGAGCGCATGTACCAGGCCGGCCTGAGAAACTACGCCGACGCCATCGGCGTCCACCCCAGCGGCTACGGCAACCCGCCCGATGCACGGGTGCAGGACGCCCAGGCCGGCACGTATGGCCGCCCATCGCACTTCGACCATGCCTCGTTCTACTTCCGCAACGTGATGGAGCAGTACCGCAACATCATGGTCAAGTATGGCGATGGCAACAAGCGGCTGTGGCCGACCGAGTTCGGCTGGGCCTCGTCCAGCAACCCGGTGGCCGGCTATGAGTATGCAGCCTACAACAGCGAGCAAGACCAGGCCGCCTACATCGTGCGCGCCTACGAGATGATGCGCAACTGGGGCTGGGTGGGGGTGCCCTTCCTGTGGAACCTGAACTACAACGTCAGTCACCCCGGCAGCGAGCTGGCCCAGTTCGGCATCCAGGGCCGCGCGGCCTACGAGGCGCTGCGCAACGCGCGCACCAACGGCACGCTGCAGTGAACCTGGCGGCTGTTCTCAGCGTGACATGGCGGTAATGCGTAACACATAAGGTGGCATAGCCACAACCAAAATGTGCCAAACATCAGCCATAGGTGTAGACTTGAGAACAAGACGACCTATGGAGGTGCAAGGCATGAAACAGTTCGGTGATGTATATCCAGAGCAATGCAACGGTCAGCTGACGATGTTTGATCGTGTGCTGTTCAAAGGGCATCTGTCGGGTCTCTATCCGTTTCAACGACTGGAGCCAATCCTGTACAAGCAAGGGATCTTGCTGAAGGAGTACAAAGAATTTGCCTTGCGCAGCAGCCAGCAACTGCGAGAGCACGTCAAAGAGATGGCGCACAGAGAAGGTCGTCCGGTTCAGTATCTGAGCAGCGGTTTTGGCAAGAGCGGTGAGAGCAAGGAAGCCATGGCCTCGGCGATTGCCCAACGGGATCAGATCAGTGAAGGTCTGGTCGTCGTGTTTTCGACTTTGGAACTGAACCAGGCGATGACAGTGCGAGCCAATCCAGAGACAGGTCATCTTCACTTGGTGAGCGAGAAGCGCAAGCAGGTGCATTTGTATCTGTACTATCTGGACAGCGAGTTCGGGATGATGTTCGTTCGTATCCAAAGTTGGTGGCCCTTCACGATCCAAATCTACATCAATGGGCATGAATGGCTGGCCAGGCAAATGGATCAAGCGGGCATCAGCTATGTGCGAGCCGACAACTGCTTCTGGCAGATCGCTGACCTGCAACGAGCCCAAGCCTTGTGCGACAAGTTTGCCCATCGCCAGTGGGAACGGGTGTGGCAAGCCTTTGCCGATCGGGTCAATCCGTTGTTGGCAACAGTCAAAGCCTGGACAGGCAAAGGATACTATTGGAGCATCGACCAGGCTGAGATTGCCACCGACGTGATGTTTCCCGACCAAGAGACGCTGGATGCCCTGTTGCCTGAATTGTTCCAGGAGGCTTTGCTGATCTTCTCTGCCGAAGACGTCATGCGCTTCTTGGGACGCAAACTGAACGGTAACTTCCAGGGCCGAGTCGAGACCCGCTTGAACAAGCGCCAGCCAGGCTGGCGAGTCAAGCACTGGACCAAGAACAACTCCATCAAGATGTACAACAAAGTCTGTGTGCTGCGAATAGAGACAACCATCAACAACTCGGACGAGTTCAAGATCCCAGCCCCTGAGGGCGACTCGTCGCGATGGAAACGGATGCCCAAAGGTGTCTCTTACTTCTGGCACTTCTACCAAACGGGACGCGAAGCTAATCAGCGCTACTTGGACGCCCTGCGCTCCATTCCTTGTCAAGGCAAGACCGCCGTCGAGGCTCTCGACAGCTTGTGCCAGTCCCAGGAACACCAGGGCCATCCGGTCGCCAAGTTTCAGCCCGTTGATGCCAGCACCTGCCAACTCTTTGCTGCTGTCTTGCGTGGCGAACATCTCTTGTCTGGCTTTCGCAACCACCATATCCGTCAGGCTCTCTATGAGACCCCGGCCGGTGATGAACCCACTGAACATCGCCGCCGAGCACGGGTCTCTCGCTTGCTCGCCAAACTGGTAGGCCATGGACTTGTGCAACGGGTCGAACGGTCGCATCTCTATCGCGTCACTGAGCATGGCTATCGTGCTATGGGTGCCGCCTTGCGTTACCGTCACATCGACTACCCAGCCAACTTCGTGTTGGCATGATTCACGCATATCACGCACATTTTGCAGAGTAACCCTGTAACTCGTAACCCGGAAATGCGTTCCGCAATGACTCCGGGTTACGAGTTACGTGTTACGGTTCATCCCAAGCCATCGCCAGCTCACTACTCTTCGTCAAGGATTAACCTTCGTATGCCAAAACGTCTTACACTGATTTTGCTTGTTGCCCTGCTGCTGAGCGCATGCGGCCCAGCCGCGTCGGGTCCGACGCCGACGCCCACCAAGACGGCCACGCCGCTGGCCGCCGACCAGCCCACGCTCGCGCCGACAGAGACGCCTGCGCCGCCGGCCGAACAACCGACCGAAACGCCGGCTGCGCCGCCCGTGGACACCCCAGCGC
>JBAQCH010000099.1:0-4592 GCA_049294015.1 Anaerolineae bacterium | reverse complement strand
GTGCTGGCCAGCCGCAAGGCTGGCCAGCACGGCGTCGCTCTAACCCTTCGTCCTGGCCGCAACCCTCCAGCAGCGGCTCTCCGTTCGTTTGACGGCTGTATGAAGAAACTGTCATCTTAGGACGGCGCTTTTTTCATCGAGAATTCATCTTGCCATGTTACGCTATAGGCGTGGAAGTCAAACGAACGGAGATACTTCGATGTTGGACACACAGACACGCATGGCTACCTGGTACAGCGATACCTCGTATCCGAAGACCTTGCAACGCATGCAGACCCACACGTTTGTCTATGAGCGCATCAAGCGCATGTTTGACATCGTGCTGGCTGTTAGTCTGTTGCTGCTCCTGTCCCCGCTGCTTTTAGGGTTGGCGCTGGCGATCAAGCTCGACAGCCCTGGCCCGGTGCTCTTTGTGCAGCGCCGGACGGGCCGCTATGGCCGGCCGTTCAACTTCTTCAAGTTCCGCTCCATGAGCTACAGCCCTCAGCACATCGAGGTGCATCGCCAATATGTGCAGCAGTACGCCAACGGCAGCGACGGCGCCGAGAACAGCAATGGTGTCCACAAGCCGCTCAACAACGGCTTGGTGATCACGCGGGTGGGCAAGGTGCTGCGCCAGACCAGCCTCGACGAGCTGCCGCAACTGTGGAATATCCTGCGCGGCGACATGAGTTTTGTCGGGCCGCGTGCCTGGGCCGATTACGAGTTGGACTACTACAAGGACTGGCACTATCGCCGTCTGGAGGTCCCGCCCGGTTTGACCGGCTTGGCCCAGATCAACGGCCGCAGCGCCCTGGCCTTCGACCAGATCATTCGCCTCGACATCGAGTACATCGACCGCCGCTCCATCTGGCTGGATTTCGAGATCCTCTTCAAGACCATCCCCGTCGTGCTCACTGGCAGCAACAACGGCTGAGATGGAGGGCGCGTAACACCGTTTCTCCCCTGTTCCCTCCGACTTCCACGGACAACTCGATAGTTCCTTGGGACGCATCGAAGCGCTGGCGCATTGTCGAACTTGGCGGCAATGCGCTCGCGGTGGGACGGCTGTTTGGCCGCAACCTGGACTCTTCTTTGACGATCCTCCAGTCAGGCGCTGGCGACCGCAACCTGCTGCGTCCGCCCGCGCCGTGAAGAAGGTGTGAGACTATGACATCCAAACGTTCAAAATGGCTTTACATTTTTTTGGTCGCTGCCCTGCTGCTGGCCAGCCCGGCCACGCAGAGCAACGCAGGCGTGGCCAGCCAGGAGGGGCCAGTCGTCGATGCACCCGGCTTCTATCTGGTCGGCAGCAAGAACCTCAATCCGGCTCAGTTTTACAACGCAGGCGACATGCAGTTCTTCTGGTGGCGCCCGCTCAATCCGGAACCGGGGGTCTTCAACTGGAGCAACATCGACAGCTATCTGGCCACCCATGCCATCAACGGCAAGAAGATCGGCATCGCCATCGTGCCGATGGAGGGCCGCAACGGCGGCGGCAGCATGCCGGCGCCGGGCTTTGTGCGCGGCGATCCCGCGATCATGTACGACGGCGTCACGCTCAACGAGGTCAACGACGGCGGCTTCGAAGGCGACCTGGCCGCGGCCTGGGACTTCAGCGGCCCGGTTAGCACCGTCAGCAATCCGGTCCTGGCCGGCGTGAAGTCGGTGCGCTTGGGCGGCGCCGTCAACTCTACGGCCCTGCTGCGCCAGTACACCATGCGCATCCCGCCCTATCTGCGCAACGCCGAGATCTCCTACTGGTGGCGGCTGGAGACCAGCGAGCCGGCCGGCAGCACAGCCGATACCATGCGTGTGGAGTTGCTGCAGAATGGCGCCGTCATCGCCACCGTGCAGTCGGTCAACAGCAATGCAGCACGCAACGTCTGGCAGCGCTACGTGGTGGACCTGACGGCCTATGAGGACCGCAACATCGAGCTGCGGGTAACGGTCAGCAACGACAGCAACGCGCCCTCCTCTTTCTTCCTGGACGAAGTCGCGCTCACCACCACCCCGATCCTGCTCAAGCTTTGGTCTACCGAGTACAAACAGGCCTATCAGACCTTCGTTCAGGCCCTGGGCGCGCGCTATCGTAACGACCCGCGCGTCGAGTTCGTCGCTATTGGCACCGGCATGTGGGGCGAGACACGCGCGACTGAGCCGGTCGATCGGCCGGCGTCGCAGGCCAACGGCGTCACCTCGCAGGTGTGGATCAACACGGTCAACGCCATTACCGATATGTACATCGATGCCTTCAGCGAAGGCGGCCAGTTACGCAAGAACCTGCTCTTGCAGATGGCGCCCTTCCAGATCGTGCCACGTGAGCGCAAGGAGTTTTCGGTCTATGCGGCCGAGCGCGGCGTCGGTCTCTCCTTCAACGGTCTGTACGCTGACTACAACAACGTCTTCATGTGCGGCGATCCGAACCCGGATTACGACTGCGCCGGCGCTTACGACCAGCTCGTCGCCTTCAACCACGCCGTGCCGATCGCCTTCGAAACCTACAGCTACATGCTGCCCACGGTATCGGAGTTCTTCTGGGGGCTGATGAACGCCTTGGACAAGAAGACCGACTACCTGCGCTTGTCGGGCTACAGCGGCTGGTATCTGGGGCCAAACGATCAGCCCGTGCCGGCCTACACCAACCTGATGGCCTGGTCCCGCCAATGGTTCGGCAAGGACCTGCCCACTACACCCTCGATCTGGGTGGCCATGCGCGAGCATCGCAACCCCTTCCGCTATGGCTCCACCGGCAGCATTGCCTTCACCAGCGACCGGCCGCAGTTGGGCAACTACCAGTTCTGGCTCTATCAGCGCGACGACATCCCCGGCGGACAGACGGTGCCGGAAACCAACCAGGCCACCGAGGGCGGCCAGCCGGTCGGGCTGGGCAACTGTCCCGGCTCCCCCTGCTGGTCCAATGCCTACAACCCGAACCTGCCTGCCAACACCTACCAGGCCTGGGTGATCCGCCGCACCGACCAGACCACAGGCAACCCCTTCATATGGTTCTCGGCTGACGATGGCTACGTCTACGGCGACGGCAACCAGGTGCAGATCGACGTCACCTACTGGAATCGCGGCACAGACCGCTGGCAGCTCAAGTATCAGGACAGCAGCGGCCAGGAGCTGGCGGCCGTGCCTGTGGGCGGCGCTGATCCCTGGGTGCAGAAGACCAACAGCAACGCGTTCCTGACCGCGTCCTTCGTGTTGACCGACACGCGCATGAGCAACGCCATGACCGGCGGCGCAGACTTCGTGCTGGACAGCCGCAGCGAGGCGGGCGTCAACGACGGCAACGAGTGGGTCCACTTCGTCGAGCTGAAGAAGCTGGCCGGCCCGCAGCCGCAGCCAACGCCGACGCACACGCCCACGCCGACGCCGACGGCTGGGCCAACGCGCACGCCAACCCCCACCTGGACGCCGTCGCCGACGCGCACCACAACGCCGACGTCCACGCCGGACGCCACCAACACGCCGACCGCGACGCCCAGCCCCACCTCCACCCACACGCCGACGGCAACGCCCACCCACACATCCACGGCGACCGCCACCCCCACCGCGACGGCTTCGCCGACGGCGACGGCGACCCGCACACCGACGGCGACGCCCACCAACACACCCACGGCCACCGCAACGCCCACGGCCACGCGCGTGCCCTATGGCATCGTCCAGGGCCGGGTGTTCCACGATGTGAACCAGAATGGAAGCTACAATCCGGGCGTTGACCAGCCCTTGTCTGGCGGGCGGGTGGAGCTCTACAACCTGGCCGGGCAGTTGCTCAATCTTCAAGTGACCGGCGCCAATGGGTTGTACAGCTTTACCTTCCTGACGCCCAACCTCACCTACCGCGTGGTGCAGACTGCCCCGCCCGGCTACGCCCCTGCCCAGTTCAACGACGTGAACGTCTTCGTGGAAGCGGGCATCCCGGTGGTGATGGACTTCGGCCACCAGCCGTACCACTACCAGTACTTGCCCGGTGTGATCAGACAGCCATAACACCGGCGCGCAATACCGTCAGTGACCGGTCAAACTGCCGCCCCGCCAGCCGACGGGACGGCAGTTTGTATTCTCTGTCTGGAATCGCCAGAGCGGGGCAATGATGGTAAACTTGGGCTTGTCGTTTTAGCCCGGCCCTACCAGGGCCGTTCCCGAGGAGTCTCATGATCCGGATCCATCCCACTGCCGATGTGTCTCCCCGCGCCCAGATCGCTGATGGCGCACAGATCTGGCATCAGGCGCAGGTGCGTGAGGGCGCCAGCATTGGCCGCAACTGCATCGTGGGTAAGGGGGTCTACGTCGATTTCGACGTGCAGATCGGCGACAACTGCAAACTACAGAACGGCGCCTTCCTCTACCACGGCGCAACGCTGGAGGATGGCGTTTTTGTCGGCCCCGGCGCTATCCTGACCAACGACCGCCAGCCGCGCGCGATCAACCCCGACGGCTCGCTCAAGGCGGCCGACGACTGGCAGGTCGGGCCGATTCTGATCGGCTACGGCGCGTCTATCGGCGCGGGCTGCATCGTCCTGCCTGGCGTGGTTGTTGGCCGCTTTGCCATGATCGCTGCCGGCGCCATCGTCACGCGCGACGTGCCGCCGCACGGCCTGGCC
>JBAQCH010000098.1:0-12573 GCA_049294015.1 Anaerolineae bacterium | reverse complement strand
GTGCAGCGCTTCGTTGGCCGGCGCGGCCGGCAGGCGTGACATGATGGCCCGGGCGCGCTGGCTGGCCCAGGCGCCTGTGGCCAGATCGGGCAGGGGATTGCCCACGCCGGCCAGATGCAAGGGCGCGCGGCGGCGCTGCGCCTCGCCCTGCGCGGCGGCCAGGGATGCGGCCGAAGGGGCGTAGCGCACGGCGAACTGGTCGAGGAAACAGCGCTCGTGGCCGTCCACCGGGTAGCTGGCTGCGTGCAGCGGGAGGAGGGAAAGGCGGCCGGCGGGGATGAGAACGACGCTGGGGGGCGAGTCGTCACCCTCACCCCCACCCTCTCCCTCCGAGGGAGAGGGGGCCAGATGCGCGGCCAGCGGTCCCATCAGCGCCTGGCCCAGCCGGGGCAAGAGCTGCGCCAGGCTGGCGTGCAGCGCGTCGTAGTCGCCCAACTGGCCGGGCAGGTAGCCGCCCGTGACCTCTCCGCCCTGACGCTCGACCAGCAGCGCGTCGAGGTCTGCTTCGCTGAAGCTGTCCAGCCAGACGACGGAGACGGGCGGGGGCAAGACGGGCGAGAGGGCGGGCGAGAAGTCCAACTTCTCCGAGAAGTTGGACTTCTGGGACGCTGCGTGCACCACCAGCGCCACGCTGCCCACCGGCGTCGCGGCCAGGTAGACCAGCGGCGCGTCGGGCGTGGCGGCGCGTTGGATCTTCTCGAAGGTCGGCGGCAGGAAGAAGTCTTGGTAGCCGGGGACCTGGCGGATGGCGGCGATGGCGGCGTCCAACTCGACCTGCGCCTGCTCCAGTTGCTGGCGCCAGGTGGTGTGGTCGAATTGGGTAACTGGTTGATTAGGTGATTGGTGAGTTGGTTGGCTGGCTTGTTGTTGCAGGGCGGCCAGGCGTTGGACGGCGGCGCGGTAGCGGGCCAGCAGGTCGCCGTGGCCCAGCGGCGCGAGCTGCTCCAGGTCGCGGCGGTTCTGCTCCAGCGCCTCGGCCAGCAGGCGGGCGCGGCCGGCCTCCAGGGCGACGACAGCCTCCTCCAACTTGCCGAGCTGTGCCAGGGCGTAGGCCGCGTTGGCGGGCAGGCCCTGAGCCTCGCGCAGCCACGACTCTTTGGCCGCGCGGCTGGTTTGGGTGGCGAAGAGCCGGTCTATGGCCCTCCGGCCGAAGGCGTAGGCTTCGGCCGCCTCGGACCAGGCGCGTCGCTGCAGCGCCCAGTTGCCCCAACTGCGCGAGCCAACCACTGCAAATTCCGGCTGTGCAAGCTGGCCGCATTCACAGGCGCGCTGATATGCGACTTGGGCTTCTGCCAGGTCGGCTAGGTTGCCGGTGCGGGCAAAGCGGGCGCGGAGGCTATTGCCCAGGTTGTTGAGGTATCCTGGCAGGTCGGGAGGGGTGCGCTGGACGGCCGTTTCAAAGTACGCAATGGCTTCATCCAGGTCGGCCAAGGCGCCGGTGCGGGCATAGCGGTGGCTGAGGCCTGTACCCAAGTTGTTGAGGAGGGAGGGTAGGTTGGGCGAGTCGGGCGGAGTGCGCCGTTCGGCGGCTTTGAAGGACGCGATGGCCTTATCCAAGTTGGCCGGGGTGCCGGTGTGGAGGTAGCGGTCGCTGAGGCTGCCACCTAGGTTGCTGAGGCGGTAGGGCAGGTCGGGCGAGCCGGGCGGGGTGCGCTGGACGGCACTTTCGTAGGACTCGATGGCTTCCTCCAGGTCGGCCAAGGCGCCGGTGCGGGCATAGCGGTCGCTAAGGCCGTTGCCCAGGTTGTTGAGGCGGGAGGGGAGGTCGGGCGAGTCGGGCGGTGTGCGCTGGAGGGCGGTTTTGTAGGACGCAATGGCTTCTTCCAGGTCTGCCAAGACGCCGGTGCGGAGGTAGCGGTCGCGGAGGCCGTTGCCCAGGTTGTTGAGGAGGGAGGGCAGGTCGGGCGAGTCGGGCGGTGTGCGCTGGAGGGCGCTTTGATAGACGCGGATGGCTTCATCCAGGTCGGCAAGGGCGCCGGTGCGGGCATAGCGGGCGCTGAGGCCGTTGCCCAGGTTATTCAGTAGAGGGGGCAGGTAGGGCGAGTTGGGTGGGGTGCGCTGGATGGTGGACTGATAGATACGGATGGCTTCTTCTAGGTCGGCCGGAGCGCCGGTGCGGGCAAAGCGGGTGCGGAGCCCGTTGCCCAGGTTGTTGAGTAGGGATGGCAGGTCGGGCGAGTTGGGTGGGGTGCGTTGGACGGCGGTTTGCCACAGGTCCAGGGCGCGGTTTAGGTCGGCGATATCCCCGGTTGCCTGGTACCGCCGCAAGAAGACCCTGCCGGTGTCGTTGATGGCTTCGAGTTGGAAGCGTGGTTCGCCATCCACAAAAGCGGGGTCTTCCACAATGCGCTGCCGGGCCGTTGCGGCTGCATCTAATGCGGACAGGTTGCCTGTGCGCAGGTAGCTCTGTTCGGCTTCCCGTGCCTGCTGCAGGCCGTTGCGGAATTGGGATGGCACGCCAGGACCGCCGCCCATGCCTAATGCCTGCGCCGCCGTCTCCAGCCGGGAAGCCAGGTCGGGCCGGCTGGCCAGCGCGGCCTCCAGGTCCTGGGGCGAGCGCAGCTCGACGCCGCTGGCGGCCAGCTCGGCCATTATTCCGCGCAACGCCTGCTCCAACTGTGGCGGCATTCCGGCCCCCTCCCCTTGCAAGGGGGAGGGTTGGGGTGAGGGTCGGGCCGTCTTCCCGGCAAAGGCCTGCTTAATGCCCACTTCCTGGCAGCGACGCAGCAAGGCGCTGTGTTCCTCCACCACCTGCCGGGTCTGCTGGTCAGGCTGCGCGGCGGCCAGTTGGCGCAGGATGTCGTCGGCGTCGGGGTGCAGCAGCACGGGGCTCTGCTCCACGATGCGCTGCGACTTGCTCCAGGTACGGGCGTTAATGAATTGCTCGAAGGCGCGCAGCAATTGGTTGGGGTCCAGCGGCTGGCGCTGCGGGTCCTTCTTGCCGAAGAGATGGTTGAAGACGCTCATTGAGGGCCCTCCTCGTGGGCGGCGCAGGTCAGGGTGAGGGTTTCGGCGTAGGAGTGGGACATGGCAACCTCGCTAGCTGCAAGTAACCACCGCTAAAGGAGCTAAGTTTCGTCGATTATACCACAGGTCGTCGCACGCGCAGGACTGACAGTGCTGGTCACGCGGCGGGACAGATGTGACGCGCAGGGGTGGTTGACGGACGGGTCAGCACTGTCAGTCCTTGTCCCGTTGCGCGGCCAGGACTGACAGTGCTGGTCACGCGGAGGGCAAGCTGTGACGCGCAAGGGGTAGTCGTGCGACGGGTCAGCACTGTCAGTCCTCGATGTCGCCGCGCGGCCAGGACTGACAGTGCTGGTCACGCGGAGGGATCGATGCGACGCGGAAGGATGGTTGACGGACGGGTCAGCACTGTCAGTCCTGGATCTCGCCGCGCGGCCAGGACTGACAGTGCTGGTTACGCGGAGGGATAGACGCGACGCGCAGGGATGGTCGAGGGACGGGTCAGCACTGTCAGTCCTCGATCTCGCTGCGCGCCAGGACTGACAGTGCTGGTCACGCGCAGGGGGTGGCCGAGGGACGGGTCAGCACTGTCAGTCCTCGATCTCGCCGCGCGGGCAGAACTGACAGTGCTGGTCACGCGCAGGGGGTGGCCGAGGGACGGGTCAGCACTGTCAGTCCTCAATCTCGTCGAACAGCAGGCCGTCGATCAACCGTTCATTGGCCGCAACGTGATGCGCGGCGGCGAACTGTTGGGGACCATCGAACCAGGCCAAGACTTCAGCGCGACGGACGACGGTCTTGCGATCGCTGGTCATGATGCCGTAGGAGGAGTAAGGCCAGGCGCGGAAGTCGGTCACCAGACCATGAGTTTGTGGGTTGCGATGGATGTAGATGATCAGTTGCTGGAAGTAGCGGTCACTGTCCACCCGCTTACGCTTGAACGGACGCATGAAGAGGTTGCCGCTGCGTCCGTAAGCCTTGTTGAAGGCCTTGGTGTAGGTGCCGAACCAATTGGCAAACTGCAAGCTGACATAATCCTGGGCTTCCTCGATGGAAACGAAGGGCTGGATAGCCCGGAGCGCCTCCAATTCGAGGATCCGCACCAGCAGATGAAAGTGATTGCGCAGCAAGCAAAAAGCGAACATGACGGCGACCGGTGAGATGTACTGCGCGTACAGCCGCATGAAATAGTGGTAATTGCGCTGCTCGCGAAACAGGTTCTCGCGGTTGTTGCCGCGATTATAGATGTGATAGTACTCGCCAGGCACCAGTGGTTCAGGTTTGGACATCTCTCGCCTCTGTGGATAGGTATGGTAAGATCAACTGTTCTGAGTAGGCACGCGGACAAGCGATTTCGTCAAGTCAGCGCGGGCAGGACTGACAGTCCTGGACCTGTACGCGGGCCAGGCCAACGCGTCGAGGGTGGCTCCAGGGGCGGGGCAGGACTGTCAGTCCTTGGTCACGTGCATAGGACTGAAAGTCCTGGATCTGCACGCAGGCCAGGCCAACGCGTCGAGGCTGGCTCCAGGGACGGGGCAGGACTGTCAGTCCTTGGCGTTAGGCGCGCAGGACTGACAGTCCTGGATCTGTACGCAGGCAGGGCCAACGCGTCGAGGCTGGCTCCAGGGACGGGGCAGGACTGTCAGTCGTTGGTCAGGCGCGCAGGACTGACAGTCCTGGACCTGTACGCAAGCAGGGCCGACGCGTCGAGGGTGGCTCCAGGGACGGGGCAGGACTGTCAGTCCTTGGTCACGCGCGCAGGACTGACAGTCCTGGATTTGTACGCGGGCAGGGCCGACGCGTCGAGGGTGGCTCCAGGGACTGCGCAGGACTGTCAGTCCTTGGTCACGCGCGCAGGGCCAACGCGTCGAGGCTGGCTCCAGGGACGGGCGCAGGACTGTCAGTCCTCGGTCGCACGCTCGGGCGCGCTCACTTCGATCCCGCGCAGCGCCGGCACCACGTTGTCCAGCGCCTCGCCGTAGCCGGCTGGGTAGATGTACTTGCCCCGCTCGTCGGCCGTCTTGGCCTGCTCCACCGGGATGCGGTTGGCCTCGGCGTAGGGGTCGTGGCGGATGCCGGTGACCTGCCACGAGACCTTTATGCCCGGCGCGCCGCCGGCAATCGCGAACTGGTTGTCCTTGATCTCCTGGGCGATGTAGAGATTGGGGCCGGGCGCGCCGATGGCCGTCAGTTGATAGCGGAAGTCCTGGTTCAACGCCTCGAACCAATCCGGCAGCGTCACCACCGCCGCGCCTGAAACGTCCAGCGTCGCCACGCCGTCGTAGATATTCTTCATGTCGGGCGACTCGACGAAGGAGTGGTTGAGGTATTGGTTGGCCGGGTCCAGCGGGTGGTCGATGCGGAACGCGCCGGCGTTCTTGAAGAGGGTGCCGACCGTCCAGGTGTTGCCATAGAACAGCCCAGCGTAGCCCGTGCCGCTGCCGTTGTTGTCGCCGCGCACGGCTTGACGGTTGGCATCGCTGCCGGTGGCGTTGCCCTGCACGCCGATGTATGGGCCGACGCCCAACATGCCGCCGCTGCTGTAGGACTGACCATAGACGCCGATCGAGTTGAAGCTACGGCCGTCGACGCCGTAGTCGCCGTTGCTGTAGCCATAGACCGCAGCGTTGCTGCCGGTCACCACATACGCGCCGACCCCGCCGGTCGACGTGCTATACAACGCCGTGCTGTTGCCGCCGTCGACGTGCAGCTTGGCGCTGGTGGGAAAGAGCGTGCCGATGCCCACATTGCCGCCAGGGTTTTGCAGCAGCAGGTTCCTCGGCGTGAATGTGCCATAGTCGAAGCCGAAGATGTAGCCCTGGTTGCCGCTAAACCCAACGGCCACGCCCTGCCCGGCCGACGTTGACAGCGGCGTGCTGTCGCCCTGGAACCAGGAGGTGCCGTTGACGTTAAAAACCGATTGGGGGGCAGTAGTGCCGACGCCGACGTTGCCGCCGGCCGGCTGGATGACCAGCGGCTGGCCGTCGGTCGTGCCCAGGTAGTTCACTGTTGGGTCGGTGCCGGCGTTGCCCGTCAGCAGCCAGCCGTCGCCGCCGCCGGTCCATGTGCCAGTCTGCGACCACTTGCTGGCCGTGAGCTGGATGTCGTAGATGTCGATGTCGCCATCTTGATCGACATCGCAGGTCGGATCGTAGCTGGCTCCAAATGCACAAGGCGCTGCGGCGACCGGCAAAGCGGCCAGGCTGAACAGGGCAAAGACCACGAACAACAGACTGAGTGTGCGTTGCATGAAATGCCTCCAAAGAAAATAGGATGCGCTAGGCCAATCATGTTCAACGCAAGAGCCGGCGTCTTTTGTACAGACGCCGGCTCACTTGGGAAGCATTCTTACTCACGAAACGTAGGCTTCAATTCAGCGGCTTCAAGCCCGCCTCGATCTGGCTGCGATGCGGCTCCAGGAAGGGCGGCAATGCCAGCCGCTCGCCCAGCGTCTCCAGCGGCTCGTCCACGTCGAAGCCTGGGCCGTCGCTGGCCAGCTCGAACAACACGCCGTTGGGCTCGCGGAAGTAGATGCTGCGGAAGTAGTAGCGGTCGATGGCGCCGCTGTGGCGCACGCCCATGCTGCTCAGGTGCTGCTCCCAGGCGGCGTGCTGCTCGAAGGTCGGCACGCGGAAGGCGACGTGATGTACGCCGCCCGCGCCCGGCTGCGCAAAGGGCAGATCGGGCCGCACCGCCACATGCAATTCAGCGGCCGCGCCCTCGCCGGCCATGGCGTAGACGTGGACGGTGTGCTGCGGGCTGGCGGGGTCAGGATAGCTGCCTGCGTGCCGCATACCCATTACCTGGGTCAACACCCGCTCGGTCGGCTCCAGCCGGGCGATGGTCATCACCACCGGCCCAAGGCCGCGAATCTGGTGCTCGGCCGGCACGGGGCTGCGCTGCCAGGGATGGACCGGGCCGCTGCCGTCGGCCGTCAGGCTCAGCCGCTGGCCCTCGAAGTCTTCCAAATCCAGCGTCGCGCGGCCGTTGCGTTCGCTCACGCCGGAGTGGGCTACCTCGTGCGCGGCCAGCCGGTCGGCCCACCATTCCAGGCTGGCCACGCTGTCCACGCGCAGGCCGGTGCGGGTGATGCTTTGCCGGCCGCGCTGCTCACGCGGCGTGTGCGCCCAGTCGAAAAAGGTCAGATCGCTGCCCGGGCTGGCCAGCCCGTCGGCGTAGAACAGGTGATAGGCGCTGACGTCGTCCTGGTTGACGGTGCGCTTGACCAGGCGCAGACCCAGGGTATCGGTGTAAAAACGCAGGTTGGCGCGTGCCTGGGCGGTCACAGCGGTCAAATGGTGCAATCCGGTAAGTTGGAGCATGGCGGTTCCTTTGTGGCTTTCGCTTGGTACTTTGATATCAAACTAATTTGATTATAGCTGCTGCGCGGCTGTAGAACAGGAAGTCAGCTTCCAAATGGAGTGAGCGCTACCGTTCTGGCGCTGGTATCTCTGGCGCGGCGGCCGGAAAGACCCTGACACGGGCAGCGCCGAGACAATCGCCTGCTGTGCGAAGTTTGCATCTTTTCGTGTTATGGCTGATAATAGCCTTCGTCCACACGCGTGGACACTGTCTGACGCAAGCGCCAAGGGTCCCCAGGTCTCGTGTGAGTTCCGGTAGGCTTCTGATGGGCGGTTGTCACAGCAGTACAGACACCTTGTGCCGCCTGGTCGGGGCGGCCAAGGGTGGTTCGTTTGATCGTGCCCGCAGAGGCGGGCCTATGCTGCAATGGCGCCCGACAGAATTCGGGCGCGGGAGTAAAAAGTGACTAGGATTTACGTTGGTAATCTGCCCTTCAGTGCCAGTGAGGATGACGTCCGCAGCCTGTTTACCGAATACGGTAGCGTCGAGGATGTCAGCCTGGTGAGTGATCGTGAGACCGGCCGGCCGCGTGGCTTTGGCTTTGTCGAGATGGACAGCCAGGGCGCGAACGCTGCCATCCAGGCCCTGGACGGCCTGGAGTACGGCGGCCGCAACCTGCGCGTCAACGAAGCGCGGCCGCGCGAAGAGCGTCCCCCGCGCAGCGGTGGCGGCGGTTACGGCGGTGGTGGTCGCAGCGGCGGCGGCGGTGGCGGCTACGGTCGCGACCGCGATCGCGGCGGCCGTCGCAACGACTGGTAACCCCAGACCCCCAGCCCGCCTGAAGCAGCCCGGCCTCAGGCGATGATGGGCGAAGTTCAGATCGCAGAAGACGCTTCCCGACCAAGCCGTCACGCATTTGAATGACACCACCAGGGCCTAAACAACCCTGGCACAATTGGGCGCAATGAAGAGACCTGAGCATTTGCTCAGGTCTCTTTTTGTTGGCCCGGCGGGTTGTGGCGCCGGCGCAGGCTGGCTCAGCGCCGCCAGCCCCAGGTCTCGGCCACGAAAACCACGTCCAACAGATCGATGGCTCCGGAGGCGTCCAGGTCGAGGCGGGCCGGGCAAGCCGGGCTGATGGCCCGCTGCCAGCAGCCTGCCACCCGCTGCACGTCGGCCACGTCCACGTCGCCATCGCAGGCTTCAGGATGGCCAGTGTTGGCGTTAGGCTGGACGTCGGCCGGATGGCAGAAGGGCGCTACCACAGCCTCGGCGCGGGTCATCAGCACCGGCGCCGCGCCGGGCAGGTCTTTGTTGTGCAGCCAAAGCTGCCAGATGGTGTCGCCCCAGGCAGCCAGTTGGTTGAAGAAGGGATCGCTTTGGGCGATGTAGGCTTCGTTCTGCGGCGTGCCAGGGTTGGGGTCGGGCAGCGTCAGCGGCGGTTCGGCGTTGATCTCGCGGCGCAGGAAGTCCATGTACTCCCGGCTGGTGGTCTGGTAGTACAGGCTGATGTCGATGATGGCCGCGTTGGTGGGGACGGCCACGGTGACGGCGTCGTAGCCGCCGGCGTACTCGGCTGCGCTGAAGTAGCCGGGATCGATGACGCCCTGCCAAACCGGCTCGGCGTGGCGCGTGGGCGCAGCGGCGATGTCGAAGCCCAGCGGTGGGATGCGGTTGTCCTTGAAGCGCTGGTCGCCCAAGACAAAGTGCTGGGTTTTCTGCTCGCCCGTCAAGGAACTGCCCATGAACGCCTCGTAGACCAGCGCGTCCAGGTGCGCCTCGCCCGATCCCAACGGCGGGCTGCCGGCCGCGCTCAACCCCTTCAGCGTGCCCACAGCCGCGTCGTAGGGGTTGATCTCGTAGATCAGGCTCATGTCGGGGCCGTAGACCTTGATGCCCAGGAACATGCGCCGGCCTTCGGGGTAGCCGGAGATCAACTTGTGGCCGGTCTGGTTCTGCACCCGGAAGCTCAAGTTGCCGCTGGCCGGATCGAAGCTCACATCCCCGATGGTCGCGGCGATCTCCAGTTGATGCCGCGCGCGTTGGGCGCCGGCCAGCAGCGCCTGCGGGTCCAGCCCCAGGCCGTAGCCCAGGTCCAGGGTCAGCGTGGCCGCGCCCTGGCCCAGCAGCGCAGCGTTGACTGGATCATAGTTAGGCGAGCCGGGGACGGCGCTGGCCAGCAGGGTGGGCACCCAAACGTTGCCGCCGGTCAGGTCATGCGTCGGCTGGGCGCTCTGCGGATGCTCTGTGCTCTCGCTGGTGGCCGGGTCGCCGGTGCGCAGCAGCGCTTCGGGGAAGGCCGCCGCGCGGCCGGGCCGGTCTGGCATGTGGCAGTCCTGGCAGGTGGCGATCTTGTTGCCAGGCCGGGAGGTCTCGAAGACAGTGGGGGCAAACGGACCGATGCCGGCCGCGCCGCCCTGTTGGCCGTAGGCCGACAGCATGAACTCGGAGAAGGTGCGCTCCACCGGGAAGTAGGCGCTGGCGGCCTGTGTCTCAGTGGGCAGCGGCTGGTTGGGATCCGCCCCCAGGTTGGCCAGCACCGGGTTGGAGACGTCGTGGCAGGAGGCGCAGAAATACTTGCTCTTGTGGAAGCGGCTGTACTCGATGCCGTGGAACATGGCCGCGTCGCTGAAGGGGCCGCGGTGGAAGCCGCTGGGGCTGACGAAATATTGGCCGCCGCTGGCCTCGCTGTAGGCGGCGCTGGCCGGCCGATTGGTTGGCCCGAAAAAGGGCTGGCCGTTCATGAAGCGGATCGCCGCGGTGGCGTCGATGTCCGAGTCGCGCGCCGTGGCGGCCCAGAGTTGTGCCAGGGTGCCGCTGCCGGGGCCAGTGTTGCCGGCCTCGTCCCAATAGCCCTGCCAGTCGTTGCCCTCGCGCGTTCCGGCGTAGGTGTCTTCGAAATGCGGGTCCCACATGTGGTGGCAGAAGCCGCACTGCACGCCGTCGTAGTCGGCGCCGGTCATGGCTGAGGCGTTGGCCGTGTCGGAGCGGCCCTCCAGCCAGCCCTTGGGCATGTGGCAGCGCAGGCACAGGTCGGTGGCGTTGGGCGAGCCAATGGCGAAGATCGAATCCTGGGCGGCCACGGCGAAAGCGGCCCAGTAAATCGGATCGCGCGCCGCCTGAGCCATCATCGATCCCTGCCAGTTGAAGCCCGGCTCGACCGCCTGATCGTAGCCCGCGTGGCAGCTCAGGCAGGTGTTGGCCGAGAGCAGCGTGACCTGATTGGGCTGCGTGCCAGGCATGCGCACCAGCGGGTCCTGCGAGGGGGGAACGGATGGCTCGGCGGCAGCGGTGACGATAGTAAGCGCGACCAGGGCCATTGCAGTCAGAACGATGAGCAGCGCGCGACGGGGTAGTTTCATGGGGGCGACCTCCGAAGGTGCGAAAACGGGCAGCTTTTCTTGCAGGTGCGGGCACATTATGGCATGATTGCGCCGCAAAGGCCAAAAAAGCGCACGCCAAGGCGCAAAGAACGCAAAGGTTAGGAGATAGAAGTGTCCCATGGACCACACAGACTTCATTGCCCGCTGGGAGGCAGCCGTGGCCGCCAACGATCTGGACGCCATGGCCGCCATGTTCACGGAAAACGCTCTCTTCCGCTCACCCGCCGTCTTCAAGCCCTATCAGGGCCGGGCAACGATCAAGGGCATTCTCGGCCTGGTGATGCAGGTCTTCGGCCCGCTGACTTACACCAATGTCTGGAGCAACGAGCACGGCGGGGTGGTGATGCAGTTCGCCACCACCGTGCCCGGCCCCGACAAGCGGCTGGAGATCGAGGGCGTCGACATCTTTCAATTGGACGAGGCCGGCCAGATCACGGAGCTGCGCGTCATGATCCGCCCGTTGCGCGGCTTGCAGGCGGTGGCGGCGGCGATGGAGCGGTTGATGGGCGGAGGGGGAATGGGTAATGGTGAACGGTGAATGATCAACGGTGAATGATCAATGGTCAATTGTCAATGGTCAATTGTCAATGGTCAATTGTCAATGGTTAATTGTCAATGGTCAATTGTCAATGGTTAATGGGGAAGAGGCGATGGCCGGCGCTGATGCGGCGTTTTGGGATGAGCTGTTTGCCGGGCTGGCGGTGGTGGAGGCGGCGCCCGAACAGCATTGGATCGAGCAGGTGCTGCCGGATGCTGCGGCGCGGGCTGCGCTGGCGGGGCGGGTGCTGGAGTTGGGGTGCGGGCTGGGCCATGACACGCGCTGGCTGGTGCAGGCCGGCGGCCAGGTGACGGCGTTGGACGGCTCGGCGGTGGCGCTGGCGCGGTTGGGTGCGGCCCTGCCCGGCCCGGAGTATGTGCATCACCATCTGCCCGCGCCGCTGCCTTTCCCCGCTGCTTCCTTCGACGCGGTCGCGGCCGGCCTGAGCCTGCACTACTTCGCCTGGGACGACACTCTGGCCGTCATGCACGAAGTCCACCGGGTGCTGCGTCCCGGTGGACTTTTCGTGTTGGCCGTCAACGCCAGCGGCGACGCCGAGTTCGGCTACGGCCGGGGCGCGGAGGTCGAGCCGGGCCTGTTCGCCTTCGACGGCCGCCGCAAGCGCTTCTTCACTGAAGCCGACTGCCGCCGTCTGCTGGCTACCGGCTGGGAACTGCTGGCGCTGCGGCCGCTGGAGGAGCAGCGTTTTGGCCGCCTCAAGCGCATGTGGATCGCGGCGGCGCGCCGGAGTCGGTGAACGGTGATCGGTAACCAGTTACCAGTCTTGGATCGCCAGCTTCCCTTCCGTTCACGGTTCACCGTTTACCGGTCACCGCTCCGCCTGAATCGTCGCCACCGCCGTCATGTTCCAGCGCAGCCGCTCATCCCAGCGGTCGGGTGCAATGACCACGGTGTAGGTGATGTCGCCCTGTTTGTTGACGCCGATGGGCTTGATCTGCACCACCCGGCCGGGCAGGGTGACGCCGGGCAGCGCATCGAAGGTCAGTTGCACCGGCGCGGCCTCCCGCACGCGCACCACGTTCAGCTCGGTCAGGTCGTCGGTCTCCACCTGCCATTGGGAGAAGTCGGCCAGACGCACCACGGGCGTGCCCGGCCCCACCTGCTCGCCCACGGCTGGTAGCAGCTCAGCGACGACGCCGGCGAAGGGGGCGACCAACTCCGCTTCGGCCAGCACAGCCTGAGCATCTTGTAGCGCGGCTTCGGCCGAGGCCAGGTCTGCCCTGGCGGCCGCCAGCGTCTCCGGCCGCACACCGGCTTGCAGCAGGTCGAGTTGGGCCTGCGCGCGGCGCAGCTCAGCCTGCGCGGCCGCCAGCTCGCTGGCGCGGGCGGGGGCCTGGATGCTGGCCAGTTGGGCCTGCGCCT